>JBGCFH010000314.1:0-18996 GCA_045106825.1 Saprospiraceae bacterium
CATCGTCGTCATCTCGACCTAAAGCATAAGCCGAAAAATCTTCCGCTTTCAACCAAAAGTCTTCTTCTACAATCGCCTCACCTCCCCCTTTTGCATCTGGATTTTTTTCAACCACACGATTCGCAAATAATAAATTATTAAAAACCGTCAAAATATTCGGACTATGAGTAGCAATAATCAACTGATTTTCAGGTTGATAATTCACCGCCAAAGCCAATAATTCAATCAACTCCTTTTGAGTAATTGGAAATAAATGTGCTTCGGGTTCTTCGATGATTCGGAGGAATTTTTGATTGTCAAATATTAAAAATAATAAATCTTGTAAAATTCGAATAACCTCTTGTTGTCCTGAAGAGGCATCTGATAGAGCGATAGATTTTCCGTTTTCTAAAATTAATTGTTCATCACTTTCTTCACTAATTTTATATTTTGCTTTTAAAATATATTCATACTTTTTTGAAAACTTATTATATAAAATCTCTTTCTTCTTATCATTAGAAATATCCGTAACCTCCTCCTTTAATATTAGATAAATATCTTTTATAAGTTTTGTATGTTCAATGAATTTCAACATTAATTTTTCATCCGTAGAATCATTTCTTTTTTGTCCTGTTCTTATTTCTAATTGAATCTTAGTGTCTAAATATTGATTAAATATTTCTGAATAACTTACTGTCACATTTCTTCCAGCAATTACATATAATTTATCTCTTTGTAAAGCATTAAAAAGTTTATCTATATTTCTTGACAAATCTCGTCGTTGTTCAAATTCTAATCGAATTAAAGCTTTTCTATTTGCTAAATCAGATTTTCTTTCATCTTTAATCTGTTTAAGTTGTTCAAAGTCATTTTGTAAACTCTTAATATTTTTTTCATCCAAGATATTTAAGGCTTCAATATTTATTTGATTATTTGATTGTCTAATAATAATTTTCTTGTCATTTCTATATTGAAATTCTATTTCAAAATCTAATTGAATAAATCCAAAAAAATCACGAAATGTAACCTTAACCACCTCCTCTAAATTGACACTTCCTGTTTCATAAACATAATTAAAAAAATCATCCTGAATTGTCTTAAAGAAATAAATCAGCTTCGCAATCGTGCTTTTGCCCGTTGCTTGCTCACCGATTAGCACCAAAACTTTCTTTAGTTCTATTTCGGCATATTCTATTGCCCTAAAATTTTTAATAATGATTTTTTGCATATTTTATTTTTCCGACACTAATTTTCACCAATTTCACTAATTAAAATTTAAAGCAATCCGTGTAATTCGTGCAAATTTGTGTCTATCTCAATTTCAAAGTTATAATCGTCAAAACCGCCAGAATAATCCCAACAATCCAAAACCTCGTGACAATCGTTACTTCATGCCAACCTTTCTTTTGATAATGATGATGCAACGGCGACATTAAAAAGATTCTACGACCTTCGCCGTATTTCTTTTTTGTATATTTAAAGTAAGCGACTTGTAAAATCACGGATAAATTTTCCGCTAAGAAAACACCACAAAGTATTGGTATTAGCCACTCTTTACGAATGATAATTGCCAATGCTGCGATGATTCCACCTAAAGTCAAACTTCCAGTGTCGCCCATAAATATCTTAGCTGGAAAAGAATTATACCATAAAAACCCTAAACAACCACCTAAGAAACAACCGATAAAAACCACCAATTCTGCACTATCTGGAATGTATAAAATTCCCAGATATTCGGAAAAAACCGCATTACCAGAAACGTAAGTCAAAATCCCTAAGGTTGCGACAATAATCGCAGAAGTTCCTGTCGCTAAACCATCTAAACCATCGGTCAGATTCGCTGCATTAGAAACTGCAGTAACAATAAAAACCACTAACGGAATAAAAATTATCCAAGCTAAATGCTGATAACCTTCGCCCAAAAATGTCAACAAATCAGCGTAATCAAATGTGTTATTTTTGAAAAAAGGTAAATTCGTTAAAGCCGTCTTTACGTTATAACTTATCGCTCCAGTTTCTGCATCAACAACTTCGCTGATAACTTCATAATTATATTTTTCAACCTGATCTTTGTCCATTCTCACGGTGACTTTATCACTAAAAAACATCACCGAACCAACGATTATTCCCAAACCAACTTGACCTAAAATCTTATATCTTCCTGCCAATCCATCCTTACCTCGTTTCAGTTTCAAATAATCATCTAAGAAACCAATCATTCCCATCCAAACCGTACACAATAGCAACAGTTGAATATAAACATTCATCAAATCTGCCATTAATAAAGTCGGAATTATAATCGCTAAAATGATAATAATTCCGCCCATTGTAGGCGTTTTTCCCTTCAATTGTTCGCCTGGCAAACCCAACGCACGTTGCTTTTCTATCACTTGAAAATTTTGAATCATTTTGATGATTTTACCACCAAAAATCAACGAAATCGTCAACGATATTAGAATCGCTATTCCCGTTCGGAACGTAATAAATTGAAACAAACTCGCTCCTGTGAACTCGTAGTTTTCTTCTAAAAAATTGAATAAGTGATATAACATAGTTGCTTTGTCTGGCTGCCTTGAACTCTCCCCTAACCCCTCTCTTGAAAGAGAGGGGAACTTTGACGACAGTTCTCAACCAAAGCGGAGTGCTGTCCCCCTCCTTTTTAAGGGAGGGGTTAGGGGAGAGTTCAACCGAGGTTTTTCGCTAATTCTTCTTTATCATCGAAGTGATGTTTCACGCCGTTGATGTCTTGATATTTTTCGTGACCTTTTCCAGCCACCAAAATAATGTCGTTTTGTTTTGCTAATGTGCAAGCCGTTTTGATAGCTTGTCTTCTATTTTCAATCGTTAGAACTTTCTTTGTTGAATAAGGCGGAACACCTTTTTTCATTTCTGCTAAAATATCATAAGGATTTTCCGTTCTCGGATTATCCGAAGTCAAAATCACTTGATTGCTATAATCACAAGCGACTTTTGCCATAATCGGTCTTTTCGTTCTATCTCTATCGCCGCCACAACCGACAACTGTAATCACTTTTCCATCGCCATTTCTTACACCATCAATCGTTGTCAATACTTTTTCTAATGCATCTGGCGTATGTGCATAATCTACAATTGCGACAATATTTTGCGTTTTAGAAACAATGTAATCGAAGCGACCTTCTGCAGATTGCAAATCTGATAAAACAGTCAGAATTTCTAATTCATCATGTCCTAAAAGCGTTGCTGTTCCATAAACTGCCAACAGATTGTAAGCATTAAACTCGCCAATCAATCGACTATGAAATTCCGTTTTATTATTTAAAATCAATTGCAAACCAATTAATGAATTTTCAACAATTTTTGCCTTAAAGTCTGCCATTTTTCTAACTGCATACGAATACTTTTTTGCTTTCGTATTTTGCAACATCACATCGCCTCTTCGATCATCAATGTTCGTTAAAGCAAATGCTTTTTTATCTAAATCATCAAAGAACTTTTTCTTTGCGTTAATATAATTTTTAAATGTCTTATGATAATCTAAATGATCGTGTGTAATATTTGTAAAAACGCCACCATCAAAATCCAAACCTGCAATTCGACCTTGTTCGATTGCGTGCGAACTCACTTCCATAAATGCGTAATCACAACCGCTTTCGACCATTTTTCTCAACAACGCATTCAATTCTATGGGATTTGGCGTTGTGTGTGTTGCTGGAATAATTTGGTTGCCAATTTTGTTTTCAACCGTTGATAATAAACCAGTTTTATAACCCATTTCCATGAACAACTTGAATAAAATAGTTGCACAAGTTGTCTTTCCGTTCGTTCCTGTAATGCCGACTAACTTCAGTTCCTTCGATGGATTTCCATAAAAATTACTCGCCATTTTTCCCAACGCTTTCGCTGAATTATCGACCTGAACATAAGTTACGCTTTCGCTTGTCCCGAAATCTCGGCGGCTAAATTCAGCTGGCAAATCCTCACAAATCACAACGTTTGCACCAAGTTTAATCGCTTTTTCTATAAAACGATGTCCGTCAACTTGAGTACCTTTTACAGCTACAAACATAGAATCATCCTCGACTTTTCGAGAATCAAACTCAATTTTAGCAATCTTAACATCTTGACTACCAATGATTTGAGTTGTTGCAATATTTACTAATATGTCTTTTAGTTTTTTCAATCTTTATTTTAAATCCAACCACAAAAGAAACAAAAGGCACAAAAGGATTTTCACAAATTTTAAATAACTCTTTTGTGAAAGACTTTTGTTTCTATTGTGCCTTTTGTGGTTCAAAAACTATTTCAAAGTCAAATAAACGCGCATTCCCATTCGTGCTTTCACACCAGGTTTCACAGATTGTTTGACGACTTTTCCTTTTCCATTCACGACATAAACAGAAATTCCTTGTTCTTCTAACCTAAAAATCGCATCACGCAAACCCATTCCGACAACATTCGGAACAACTTTTTTGGGCGTTTTGCTTATCGGTTTCAAAATCATTGACGAACTATCGACATCCATGACCGTCCAAGTCGTTTTAGCTTTTTTATTATAATTTAAGCCTAAATAATTCAAAACCGTTTTGTAATCATCTTTATAACCTATCGAATAACTCGGTAATTCACGATAAGTCAAATCAACTTGTGGCCGTTTATTTATCGCAATTTGCGAATTTGTTTCTTTCACATAACAACGATCAGCGATTTCCTTAAAAACAGGTCCAGCTACTTGACTTCCATAAAATTGTCCTTCTGGATCTGTAACTACTACGATACAAGAATAAGCTGGTTTATTCGATGGAAAATATCCTGCAAATGAGGCTTGATATTTCAGTTTTTCCCCTTTTTTAATCTTAGAATAGTTCCGTTGAGCCGTTCCTGTCTTTCCTGCAACTCTATAAGTTGAAGGCTTGATATTATTCGCTGTTCCATTTTCCACAACACCTTCTAATAGTTGTTGAGCTTTCTTAATTGTTGACGGTCGAGCAATTTGTTCATCAAGCACTTCTGGCGAAAACGATTCAACAGTATTACCAAAACGACGAATTTCTGTCACCAAATACGGCTTCATCATTCGACCATCATTCGCAACAGCATTATAAAAAGTCAATAATTGTAACGGTGTGATTTCCATTTCATAACCAATTGCCATCCACGGAATCGTTGTTCCACTCCATTTATCTGCTGATATGTCAGGTGATTTTAAGTAAGGTGGTTTTTCTCCTGCGATTTCGATATGTGTTGGTTCATGCAAATGAAATTGACGCAAACGTTTTATAAATTGTGTTCGTTTTCCACGTTTTTCATAATTATCAAAAGCCATTTTTGCCAAACCAACATTAGAAGAAATTTCAAAAGCTCTACGAACACTTGAAGAATCCATTAAGTGAGAAGACGCATCTTGCATCGGTTCACCATAAAACTCATACTGCCCTTTATTCAATTCAATTGTGTCGCCTAAGTCCACATATTTATCTTCCAACAAAGCCATCATAGTTGCCAACTTAAATGTTGACCCAGGTTCTGATTTTGTTCCTATCGCATGATTATATAATTCTCCATACTCACCACTTGTATTTTTTCCAATATTCGCAATAGCTCGAATTGCACCAGTTTTGACATCCATTACAATCGCACAGCCATAATTTGCATTATGTTTTTTTAATGCTTTTAACAAAGCATTTCCGGCAATATCTTGAATATCAATATCAATCGTTGTGATAACATCATCTCCTCGTTTGGGTTCGACTTCCGAAATATCATTCAGCGGAATCCAATAACCTCCAGCGACTCGTTGCATCAAATGTTCCTCTGATTCGCCTTTCAAACGGTCATTATAATAAGCTTCTAATCCTACTGCTCCTTTATCTGTTACGTAACCAACCGTTCTTCGAGCTAACATTTTATACGGTCGGCTTCTACGACTCAAGCGATTAATAATAATTCCACCAGCATAAGGACCTAACTCAAATAATGGAAATGATTTAATCTTTTGCAAATCAGGATACGAAACACTTTTTGCAATAAACAAATAACGGTTTCCAGCTTGTCGAGCACCAACTATATAATTTTTAATATCTTCTTTTGAAGAAAATCTATCTTTCATATAAGGTACTAATGCACCTGCTAATGTATCAATCTTTTCACCAAACAACTTCTTTGTCATCGCACTCGCCTTCGTATCCATACGGATTTCATAAAACGGCAATGAACTCGCCAACAAACTTCCATCTTTGGCCATAATACTTCCTCGTTCTCCCTTTACAGGTCGCAAATCAACATGTAAGGAATCTCTCTTTGACTTCCATTTTGCCCCTTCAACAATTTGAATTTGTGCAGTTTTGAAAAATATAGCGACTGCTACAATGACTAAAATAGCCAGAACAGTATAAATTCGCCATAATATTTCGTTTTTTATATCCAATGATTTTGTTTGCTTATTCAAATATTTGAATGCTCGGGTGTTAAACAACAATCAAACATTCAAATAATTAAACACTTAAACACCTTTATTAATAATCTTTATCCTTTATAACAATTTTCTTTGGTGGTATTTTTAATTCTTTGATATCCAAACCTCGATTTGCTGTTTCAGCAGTTACTTCAGTTTGCATTGATTTGAGCATTAAGTCAGATTTAATGGACAAATATTCCCAACTTACTTTCTGAATTTCCTTTTGTAAGGTTTGAATATTTCGTACTTTTTTTTCTGCATATCGAGCATTGGCGATGTAGATAAATCCTAAAAAAGCGATGTAAAAAATAAAAGGTAAGTTCTTCATTACCCAATGTGTCGGTTCGACTGCAAAGGGTAAATTTTTAGACATTTTTTGCCACCTTGTTTGTTTCTTCGCCATTTTTTACTCGTTTTAAGGGTCGGACGCTTTTGAAGCGTCCGACCCTTCGACTTTTATCAATCTTCTACTCTTTTCGCTATTCTCAATTTTGCACTTCTGGCTCTTGAATTTCGTTTTAATTCTTCTGCCGAAGCATCAACCGCTTTTTTTGTTAACACCTTGAATGGTCGGTAGATTTTGCCATAATCATCTTTAATAAATTCACCATCAAAAGTACCTTTCTTCATAAAGTTTTTGACATATCTATCTTCTAATGAATGATAGGACATTACAACTAAACGACCTTCGGGTTTTAATACTTCTTTTGCTTCATTTAAGAAATCCCGTAATGCAGCCATTTCGTCATTCACCTCGATACGTAAGGCTTGAAAAACCTGTGCTAAGTATCTTGCCCGTTTTCCACGAACCAAAGGGTCTAAAATGATTAAAAAGTCGCTGATTGTTTTAATCTCACGACTTTCTCTTTCTATTACGATGGCTTCCGCCAATGTCTTAGAATTACGAACTTCTCCGTATTCACTAAATATTCGTTGCAATTGTATTGCATTATAATCTCTCAAAATATCTGCTGCGGTAACATCGCCAACTTGATTCATTCGCATATCAAGTAAAGCATCAAATCGGTAGGAAAATCCTCGTTCTGCTTCATTCAACTGATGAGAAGAAACGCCTAAATCTGCCAAAATCCCATCAACTTGTTTTACACCATGTAAACGAAGAAATCGTTTTAGAAAACGAAAATTATGTTGAACAAAAGTTAAGCGTTCGTCATCTATTAATTGTGTCGTTGCATCAATATCTTGATCAAAACCAAACAATCGTCCATTTTCACTTAACTGCTCCAAAATTGCTTTAGAATGTCCACCTCCTCCATATGTCACATCTACGTAAACACCATCAGGTTTAATATCTAATCCATCAAGACATTCTTTCAGCATTACAGGTTCATGATAATGTTGTTCGTTCATAGTTATTGATTGTATTGCTTTGCTGATTTATGTTTGTGTCACTCGTTCCTCACGGACTGTCAATCGAATATCAATTGAATATTCGTAAAAAACAATCACACAATTAGTCATTCGAAGCCTTTCCCATAACACTGTCAGCTAAATTGGCAAATTCGTCATCATCTTGTTCTTCTAACATAGCTTCATAGTTAGGTTTTGACCAAATTTCAATTCTATTATGAAATGCAAACAGCACAACTTCGTTTTCAATCTCCGCATATTTTGCCAAATTCCTCGGAATTAACAACCTATCACTCTTATCTATTGTTAATTCTGTCGCTCCACGATAAAAATATCGAGCAAATTTACGATTTTGTGAATTATATAAATTTAAGTTGTTGACTTGTGCAGTTACTTTTTGCCAAACTTCATTAGGATACAATGTCAAACATTTTTCCATGCCACGATTGACATGTAATGATTGTTCCTTAACTTCACCTAATTGACGAACTAATTGTGTTGGCAAACGGAATCTTCCTTTTGCATCAACCTTACAATCATATTCTCCTTGAAGTTGTATCATTTAATGATTTTTCTTGTTTTTTTGGCATTTCAAAATTACCACATTTTCCCACTTTTTACCACTTTTACAATTAAAAAGTTTCCTTTTGTGGATAAATATTTACATAAATAAGGATAATACAGTCATTTTAAAACATTTAATGTCAATTAAAAACTTATTGTTTTAAAATAAAAAATAAGTTATAAAAAAATTCCCACTTCTATTCAAAAAATATTTTATGAAAAATATCTTTGATTGTAAGTAATAAATGCAAATTATCGCTTAATACATTATAAATACATTTTATACATTAATTACTGAATTAAATATCATTATGCTACTATTTTAGAACGTATTTAATATTGTTATTTAAACAAAAAAAGACCAATCAGTTTGTTTCATAATAACATAACTTACTGAAAGTTTGTAATCAATATCAAATGCCCTATATTTGTGAAAACTTAAATAGAGGTGGTATTTCAATTTTTCACTAACAATTTAATCCACCTTAAAATCCGCAATTTTAATAAGATATGAATTTACACGAATATCAAGGAAAAGAGTTATTAGCGAGTTACGGCGTTGCTATTCAACGAGGTATTGTAGCAAATACAGCAGAAGAAGCTGTAGAAGCTGCAAAAAAATTAACAGAAGAAACTGGAACTGGTTGGCATGTTGTGAAAGCACAAATTCACGCAGGTGGACGTGGAAAAGGTGGTGGAGTCAAATTGGCGAAAAGCCTTGATGAAGTCAAAGAACATGCTTCTAACATCTTAGGAATGATGTTAAAAACGCCTCAAACACCAGGTGGATTAGAAGGGCCGGGGAAATTAGTTCGTAAGATATTGATTACAGAAGATGTGTATGCTCCAGGCGAAAGTGAACCGAAAGAGTTCTACATTTCTGTATTAATGGATAGAGATAAAAAACGCAATGTTATCATTCACTCAACGGAAGGTGGAATGGACATTGAAGAGGTGGCAGAACATACACCAGAAAAAATCTACAAAGTATGGATTGATCCTCGTATGGGAATGATGCCTTATCAAGCTCGTCAAATAGCTTACAACTTAGGCTTAAGTGGCAAGGCTTTCAAAGAAATGACAAGATTTGTTAAAAAATTATATAAAGCATTTGTAGGAAGTGATTCAAGTATGTTTGAAATCAATCCTGCTTTAAAAACTTCTGACAATCGTGTAATCGCTGTAGATTCTAAAGTAGCTTTAGATGACAACGCTTTATTCCGTCACAAAGACTTAGCGGCTTTACGTGATGAAAATGAAGAAGATCCGACTGAAGTTGAAGCAAAATCTTTTGGCTTAAACTTCGTGAAGTTAGACGGAAATGTAGGTTGTATGGTAAACGGTGCTGGTTTAGCAATGGCAACAATGGACATCATCAAATTATCTGGTGGTTCTCCTGCAAACTTCCTTGATGTAGGAGGTACTGCTGATGCTGAACGTGTAGAAAACGCATTCCGTATTATCTTACGTGATAAAAATGTAAAAGCTATTTTAATTAATATCTTCGGTGGAATCGTTCGTTGTGACCGTGTGGCACAAGGTGTCGTTGATGCTTACAAAAATATGGGAAATATTGATGTTCCTATTATCGTACGTTTACAAGGTACAAATGCTGACATCGCTAAAGAATTAATTGATAACTCTGGTTTAGAGGTTCAATCAGTAATTTTATTGAAAGAAGCAGCAGAAGCGGTTGATGCGGTTTTAAATGCTTAATTTTCAAGTGTGAAATATTAAAATGATAAGTTTTAATTTATACTTATTATATAGAGAAGACTATTTCGAGGTTTCGAAATAGTCTTTTTGTTTTATTATAAAATTCATATAATTAAAATCATAAATATAACGATAGGTTTTGTTTTGAGAATTTTTCTTCATTCCTAACCTGACAAAGCCAGTATCATACAAAATTCTGCTTCCAATTTTTTAATCATCATTTGTTTTCGTTTACCTATAATTGTTTGTAACAATAGTTCTATTTCGGTGTAGAAATTTATCAACTTTTTTCGTAATATCTTTGGTTCATTGACAATTTTCAAAACAAAAAAAATGCTACCGCAAAAACTTCACGATAGCATTTTCAAAAATATTATTTATTCACGAAGTAGAACTTCGTGCTGTGTTTCTACATTTTCACAATCTTCTCAAAAGTCAAAACACCATTCACATTAAACGTAACAAAATAAGTTCCTTTTGTCAAGTTTGTTGCATTGATTTGATGTGTTGTTTTACCTTGAATGTTATTTGAATGATTTTTTATCTTGTAATTTCTCATATTCAATATTTACTAAATCAAACCAATCTTTAAATGTCATATCATATTGATTTTCATGGTAATTCATACAAATATTTACGGCTTCTAACACTCTGTTTTTTCCTAATGATGGAGTTATTTTTTCTAATAATGTGTCATCAATTTTTCCTTTAGATTCATTTATCTCAGTTTGTTGCTCTTCGTCATTAGCTTTTTCAGAGTCTTCACCGAAAAATTGAATAACAGTATTCAAAAAAACATTTAACATATTACTTTTAAATAATAACACTTTATCCTTATTTGATAAATAACTAATTTTCAATTTAAAATCAATTACCTCAGATTGCCAACTCTCACGTGAGTAAAGAGAAATATTCTTTTTAGTATTCAGTCTATCTCTCACTTTATTAGGATTCCATGATACAAAAACATCATTTAAAGAATCATATCCTAAGATAATGAACGGAATATCTGTTTTAGCAATTTTCAAAAAGTGTTTACTTGTCGGCAATTGAACCCTTGTTTTATTAGGATATTTTTTAAAGGCCGCAGAAGATATATTTTTTAAAAAAATGTAATATGACTTAGTGTTAATTTTAAGCAGAAACGGATTACCTTTCTCATAACTAAATTTTGTGTTATGATTTGATAATATTTCAATAAACCTATTTTTTAATTCTTGGGCTTGTAGCTTTTTCATCTCTAAATCATTTAAATAACGATTTATGTAAAACAGAATCGTATTCAATCTTTTTAATATTGAGAACCTGTTCTATATTACAATCAAATCGTACATTAGTTATTTCGTTAGGTATGTTTAATGTTTTAATTTTAGGTATATTAGAACATTTATAATATTTCAATGAGTCAACTGCAAGTTGATAATCAAAGAAAACCTCAAAAGATTTTTCAAAAGATTTTCCTAATGTTTCCACAATAACTTCATCAATTCTAAATCCTAAAGTTTTATTTTTCAATTTACTTTTAATTAACTCCACAACACCGAAGATGTTTTTTCCAATTCCTGTTTCAATAGTAAAGATAGAAGCTATCAATAGTTTAGAGTTCTCATTTGGGTTAAGTTGTTCATTTGAAAAATTATGAATTCGCTTGTTTTTAGAAGTACTTTTAACTTCAATTTTATCAAATCCATCATTAAAATCAAATTTGTCTTTTATTGATTTATGCCAAGATTGAACTAAATAATCAGGATTTGAAGATTGTTCTATCACAATAAGTTCTGCCCATAATCCTTGTACTGTTTTAATTGCAGGTTTTGAAAGTTTACTAAATAGATTAATAATTTTATCTATTTCTTTCTTTACTTCTCGATATTCAGGATTAATTGGTAATTTATCTACCATTAAATAAATAATGCCTAAAAAATATTGTTGTAACTCTATTGAATCAGATTTTAAAAATACTATCGTATAAATTCCTGTTTCTATATCGTCATTGTGATTTTGGAGTTGACACGTTCTATTAAATTTTACGGATATAAATTCAAGATTAATATCTATTTCTTTAGAATCACTCTCACATTTTATAAAAAAAAGAGGCTTATCCGTATTAGATATTCCAATTTTATGATTTAATACAAATGGTAAAGAATTAACCCTAAAGCAATCATAATCTTGTTGTCGTCCTTTTAATTTTTCGTAAATATTAAAAATTTCTTTCATCTTTTTTTATTACACCAACAAATGAATGTGAAATAGCATTAGGATAATAAATTCCTAATGTGTACAATGATTTCCCATTCCATTTTAGACTTGAATGTTTTAATTTAATTTTATGTATTTGAATACAAAATGTATTCTCAAATCTAATCGCTTTATCACCTAAGTAATTTCCTGACCTTCCTGAGAAAATATTATTTATTTTTAATTTACCATTCTTATCCATAAGTTTTCGTTCACGACCTTCCGTTACTTCATATGCCATTTCAAAAAGATAAACGTCTTTAATTCTTGTTTTATCAGAAACATATCTAAGATACTGAATAGTCGATGATTTTCGTAAAGCATCGGGC
The DNA here is from genome assembly GCA_045106825.1 of Saprospiraceae bacterium. GTDB lineage: Bacteria > Bacteroidota > Bacteroidia > Chitinophagales > Saprospiraceae > CAWVWD01. Next base: position 12,637 of record JBGCFH010000314.1, read on the forward strand.
ATATTTGAAATTTTAAAATCTCTTAAAAATTCAATAATTTCATTTACACGTAACTTAATATAACGATGTTTCCGAGTTCGTGAGTTATAATTTTTAAATTCTAAAAAAGTTCTATTTTTTAGAAAATTGGAAATAAATCGAGTGTTCTCTTCAATATGTTGAAGAGCATTCATTTGTCTCCATCCTGTTAGTTTATGTTTAATAATATCTTTAGAAAGAATATTATTTCGTGTTGGGTTCATTTCATTGCTTAAAACCAATAATTGTTCTAACTCTTCAAGACTATTTTCTTTTAAATTAGTTCTCATTATCCTTTCATGTTTAACATAATCTACATATTCTTTAATTGAATCATTAGGTAAAAAAACTCTACAACTATCAAGGTAATTTTTTTTATATCCAAAAAATCTACATCGTTGTTGAATTGTATCTGCATTAGACTTACTTATACTATGTCTTGGCATATAAGTAACCGTAAGTCCTTCTATTGTATAACCTCGATTAAGCATATCAGCACCAACTAAAATATGAGATGAAGCATTATCCCAATTTATATCTTTTGAACCTTGGATAACTAATTCTATATTAGTATCAAGAATAACTTCTATTATTTCTTGAAGAACACCTTCAAAATTAGGCGGATTTTTTAATTCTCCTAATTGCTTCTTCATAACTTTCTTTAAATTGATTTATCAATTCAATTTTACTTGGATCTCCATTAGGTAAACTGAGTCTTTCTTCCCAAGAAGAAATGAAATTTCCAACCCAATTTAAAAACTTTCTACTGGCATCGTTTTTTCTATCGGCATGAATCATCATGGATAAAAAATTTTCCTCTTCTTTTATATTTACTTTTATGGCAACACTTATTAAAAATAATTGAACAGCAGTAATTAAACTTTGAGGTGCATTTTTTAATTGATTATGTTTATGATGATAAACCTCAGAATTAGGTATTGTAATTATTAAATCAGGATTATCTATAAAAAATGTTTCGCCACCAGTATATGCTTTTCCTGGTGTAAGAACAACATGAAACTTGGGAGATAATAAATCCATTATGTTTATCAATAATGGTCCTTGTGGAGTAGCTGTATATTGTAAATAAGTATGATTAGGAATTACAGCTCTCAAATCTAAAATACTTGAATATGTTGTACTTAAATCATCGTCCAACCAATCTTCTAATTTACTATTTTTTCTCGCATAAGTATTTAAACTTGCTTGGTCTGCTTCATCATTTATAATTAAAACTCCAGTTTTTTTAAGTTCTTTTCGGACATCAGTAACTTGAAAAATTTTTGTTAACTGATTTATATATTTATGATGTTTTAATACAGTAATAAGTATAGTAGTTTTGCTCTTAATTTTAATGCACTTCTAATTGTAGTGTGCATATTATTTTCAATTGTGGGATTTTCATAAAGTTTAAAAACCTTTGCATTATAACTATTGGTTAATAAATCTTTTCTTAATCGTTTAGTAGTTTGCTCTAATAGATTAATTTTTATTCCAGCAAAATATATAACAATACGAAAGTCATTATCCGTAGCAAGTGCTGTTAAAGTGGTAAAAGACATGGTTTTACCACTTTGAACATAACCAATAACAATACCTGTTGTACTTCCTAAAGTGTTTTTGGGATTTGCACAGTTTGATAAAATCTCAACAGTTTCTTTTAGTAGGGTTTCTTTTTCATCAGTGTCAAGTTGTGTTAGTCTATTAATTGAGTCGTTAATTAGTTTATTGTATTAATTACTTTTCCAAAATAGATTATTAATATCATAATATTAGGCAATATTCAAAAAGTGTTTTTGTCCATTTAAGAACTTATTATCAACAAGTTATACTACTTATTAATAACCTATTAGTACAATTCCTTTTAAAGGAAGTGTCAATCGACTACTAATATATAAAGTTTCTAAAAATGTATATATTTTCATAAAATCATCTGTTCCTTTATATTCATTTCGAACTGCAATAATTAGGTATTCAACTCCAAACATCATACACGCTTGAAATATATCTTTTAAAAATTGATTATTTCTGTAAGCTCTCCCTGCTTCAACTTCAATAACAATTTTACCATTTGTGCTTAAAGCATCTGCATCAAAGTGTTTATCTATTCTGTTATTTTGTCCATATAATACAGGAACAGGGATTTTTTGATTTCTTGCTTTACCTTTTTCTACATTATAACTTAATTTTTCTAAATGAGGTTTTAGAATTTTTAAAACTTCATCACTTACAAGCGTATTTTTAGACGCATCAATTTGCTCATAAACTTTTTCAAAGCATTCGATTACTTCATATATTTCTTTTGTCAATCCTGTAGAACGTGGAAATAATTGATAGCGGAGCATGAATTTATATTTTTAATACTTTTTTGTTAAATTATTGAGAATCAAAAATGCTTTAATTCCTTGTTTTAAACTAAAATAATAATTAATTGTGAATATAGTGGATAATTCCAAACTTATGAGGAGATGTTACTTCTTCCTTTACATCATAATCAACAGAAAGTTTATTATAAATATATTCCCATGTATTTCCATCATCATGGCTTTTAAGATTTGGAACATTTTCTAAAAAAACATATTCAGGATTATGTGTATTTAGAATTTTCATAATCAAATTAAAAAAATTTCCATTGTCAGGATCTTCAAGTCCATTTTGCTTTCCTGCTTTTGAAAAGGGTTGACATGGAAACCCAGCACAAACAATATCATGTTTTTGAATATCATTGACATTCACTAAATTAATATCACCTGCACAATCAATTCCATGATTTATTTTATATAATTTTCGTAGGTCTGTATTTATTTCGCTGGCAAATACACATTCATGTCCCAAACTTTGTAATGCAAGGTGAAAACCTCCAAGTCCAGCAAATAAGTCTATAAATTTTAATTTTTTCATTAAATATATAAGATTTGAAATTCTATTTTTCTTTTGCCGCAATATATAAAATATTATATACACAGAAGTATATATTTTTACTATTAAAAAAATGCTACCGCAAAAACTTCACGATAGCATTTTCAAAAATATTATTTATTCACGAAGTAGAACTTCGTGCTGTGTTTCTACATTTTCACAACCTTCTCAAAAGTCAAAACACCATTTACACTAAACGTAACAAAGTAAGTACCTTTTGTCAAGTTTGTTGCATTGATTTGATGTGTTGTTTGACCTTGAATATTGTTCAATGTTTCCGTATAAACTGTTTTTCCTGTCATATCAATAATAGCAATTGTAGTTTCCGTAACTGTTTCGCTATCAATCGTTAAGTTAATTGTTTCTTGAACTGGATTCGGGAAAATTGCTGTTTCAAAACCTTCGATCTCACGAACTGCTTTTGTTCCAGTTGTTTGTCCCAACCAACGAGCGTTAAATTCTTGTGCAAAAATATTTGCGATTCTTGCGTCATGAATAATCAAAGTATTTTCATCATTTGATGATTCTGCTGCACTTGACCAATTATGAGAACCAGTAATTACAATTGGATCAGAGTTAGGATCAGCCTCATCAATAATTGCATACTTGTGGTGAATCGTACCAGATGCAGGATGATCTTTCATCTGGACTCCTGCAGTTTGTAATGTTGCAAACTCTCCACCTTGATCGTTAATATTTTCAATCATTCCACGACACTGAACACCAGCATTGTGAGCATTAATAATATCATCACGTAAATCATTACGAGTAAATGTTAAAATCGCAAATTCTAAATCAGTGTCTGCTGTTTGTAACGCTGCTGAAATCGCTGCTGTCGTTCCATCCGTTGGCGACATATACAATTCCATAGGAACACCGCCAACAATGAATTTTTTAGGCGTATTTTTAGTTTTTAGGCTACCGAATTTTGCTCCAAAAATCCCAGGAGTTGCAGCAGTTGAACCCCACATTTCTTCAAATTCTAACGTGTAAGCACGAGCTAAAGATTGGTCCTGAATAAACAAAACATTGTTAAAATCATCCGCAATATTTTGCTGTGTAAAATTCATTGAACCCATAATCACTTCTGCATCATCTTCATCATCTCTATCAATCACAAGAAATTTATTGTGCATCAAAGCACTACCATTACCTGATAAAACAGAAAATAATGGCGGAACATTTTGTAATGCTAAATTCGCTGTCGCAGCAGCTTTGATATAACGAACCGTCACACCACGATTTACAGCATCATTTAATGCTTCGACAATAATATTACGATTGATATTGTAAGCACACATATCAATCGTCGTTTGTGCTTGATTGATTTTGTAAATAATTTTTCCTTCTAATGCACCAGGTGTTGCATGATTTGCACTATCAATCGTCGCAATAGAATTATCTACAACTCCATTAAAGTGAACATCAATCTTTCCTGTAGAGTTAGAAACCGTTGCATACGCTTCAACCGTTGAAACAGCATCAGTTGTTCCATTATTTGAAATCCCCTCTGCATAATAGATTGTTCCAGCTGTCAAACCTGTCAATGTCGCTGAATGTGATGTTGTTGAACCTCCTAAATCTAATGTTTGATCCAAATTATTCGGATCAGTTCCATAAATTACTTTTGTAGAACCTGCAACATTTGTATTCCATGTTAAGGTGAAACCTGTCTGAGTCATTGCTGACTGTTCAGGCAAATTTGTCAAATAAAATGCCGAAGCAATATCAATATCATTTCCATTTCGTGGTAACAATTGAGGATTTCCAGAAAACTGTGAAGAGACACCTGTTAAATTTACTGGTGATAATGGAATAGTTGTTCCAACTATTGGATGACCTGAACGCAAGTAAATTTGACTTGTTTGACCATTAGTCGTAATTCCTAATGTTCCATTTGTAAATACACCACCTGGATTAGAGAAAGTTACATTACTTAATGTCACTAATTCTGCTTCATGATTTGCTAATTGTGAAGGTGTTACAATAGTTGGTGTTGGCAACGCATTTCCTGTCGAATTGACGCTTGAAGCTGTTGGATTTGTGATTTGAATCAAACCATTAAACTCACCCATTTCACCTGTTACTGTAACTTCATCACCTTCGTTCCAAGTATCTGAAGTACCAGGTGCATAAACTGGAATTCCTGCTGTCGCATCTTGCAAATAACGAATTGGCCCTAAATCATTGTTATTAATAACAATTCCTGTTACCGTCAAAGTTTGACCTTGTGCGTAAGTTCTTGCGTCCGCAATATCTGTTTGTGCGAATGTGATATTGGCGAAAGCGGAAAGTAATATTAGTAAAGAAAGTAATTTTTTCATTAAATATATTTGAATGTTCAAGTGTTTAAATGTTCGAGTGTTTGTCCAACATTTGAACATTTAAACACTCGAACATTTGAACAATTCAACGTTTAAAAAGTAAACTGAATACTTGTATTCCAACGAATTCCTTGACCTAAGAAAACAGAAGCTGATTTGACATCAAAATCTTCTGACGGAATAGGATTAAATGTATCGTTATTTCGTGCGTCTGCTATGTAAGTTGCATTCAATAAGTTTAATACATTAAAACGAATACCTGTACGAACACCTTTTATCTTAAATGAATAACCAGTATGTAAATCAATTAAAGTATAATTTGGCATTTGCCATGAATCACGTCCTGCATTATCACCATTTAAACTTTCTGGTGTAAAACTGGCGTAATTTTTAGCAAAATATGTTCCTCTAACTTTAATGTAAAAATCTTTAATCGGCTCATAACGAATCATTGCACCTACCTGAATCTGTGCGGCATCTCCAACATGAACACCAGTTGGATCAAAGGCATAAACACTTCCATCATTCAATAAAACAGAATCGGAAGAGTTCCAAATCCAATCACCAATAGAAGCTAAACCTTCAAATCTTAATTCATCTGTAATTTTATAAACAAATTCAGCTTCGAAGCCAGCGTGACGAGCTGCTAAACCTTGAATATTGACAGGAATTCTATCTGATTCTGGATCACTAGGGTCTTCTGGTTCTGTTGGTAATCTGTCTAAAGGTCTATTTTGCCAATTCGTATAATACGCATTCAAGTTAGTTGTAAAAGTCGGACTTTTGAAAGTATAACCCATTTCATAAGAGGTTACGATTTCGTTTTTAGCATCTGTAATAACGATAGCATCTTGATAGTTGATTGTTCCGTCTTGCTCTCTTCCTGGCTCGTTAATATTTCGTTGAATCACGTTACGATAACGTGTTGGGCGAGATAAATAACCGACATTAAAAAACAAACTATTACGTTTATTAAAGCGGTAAACTGCACCTGTTTTAATCGTAAAACTTGGACGAATTAACCAATCAATTCTAAAGTTTTCTGCTTCTGGCGAACTTAATGTGTAAGTTTGATCACCATAACTAATCGTATCAATCG
>JBGCFH010000315.1:0-25809 GCA_045106825.1 Saprospiraceae bacterium
TTCTTTATGATTTTACGTGGTTTTGAATATTTTGATGCTAAGTAACGGCCCCGAGTCCTCGGGGCTGCCGAAAATATCACAAACTCATACGGCAGCTAAAGCAGCCGCTACTGTAAACCACATAGAATCATAAAGAGCCTAAAAATTGATGTTTACATCAAGGGTAAATAACGGATAAATTTAAGCATAAAAAAAGCGGCTAACGAAAGTTAGCCGCTAATTTTAATCTAAACTAATTATATTATTTTGTTACTAATAATTTTTTAGTAATTATTTGATTATCAATCACAAAACGAACTAAATACATTCCTTCTGCATAGTTTGATACATCAACTTGATGATTAACTTGACTTGTATTTTCTTTACCAAAGTCTTGAACTAATACACCTGTGATTGTAAAGATAGAGACTGCAATATCTGCATTTTGAGATAACTCTAAATTAATCGTTGTGTTATAGTTTGTTGGATTTGGATAAATTGATAAGTCAGAAACATAATCAATTCCGTTTGTACTAACTACATCTGCAACTGAAACAAAACCATCAATTCCACAACCGTTTGCATCAGTAATAGTTACTGTATAAAGTCCTTCCACTAAACCTGTAGCCGTAGCTGTAGTTTGTCCATCACTCCAAGTATAAGTGTAAGGAGCAGTACCACCTGCAACAGTTGCTACTGCTTCACCTAATTGTAATGCTACTGAATCTGATGTAGTTGTAATAGATAATGTTAAAGCATCTGGCTCTGTAACATCTGCACTTACTGTTATTGGACAACCGTTTTCATCTGTTACTGTCACACTGTATGTACCTGCACCAATACCAGTTAATGAAGCTAAAGCAGAACCATTACTCCAAGCATAAGATAACATACCTGTTCCACCTGTTGCTGTTACACTTACTCCACCACTAAAGTCGCCATTACAATCTACGTTAGCATCAGTTGCTGCTGTAACTGTGATAACCATAGGTTCTGAAACCATTACTGAATCCATTGTCATACAATTGTTAGCATCAGTTGCTGTAACATAATAAGTACCTGCACTAAGACCAGTTAATGCTGCTGTTGTTTCAGCATTAGACCAAGCATAAGTATAAGAACCTGTTCCACCTGAAACCATTACTTCACCTGTACCATCTGCTGCACCATTACAAGTAATATCCATTGCAGAACTCATTGCTGACATTGCCATCGGTTCTGTTACTACTACTGTTTCAACTGCAACACAACCATTTGCATCTGTTACAACTGCTGTATAAGCACCTGCTCCAACATTTGTTAATGCTGCTGTTGTTGCTCCATTTGTCCAAGAGTAAGCATATGGTGCTGTTCCATTTGTCATAGAAGCTGTCACACCTGCATCCATAGCACCGTTACAAGAAACCATAGCATCCATAGCGATTGCTGCGGTAACTGCAGTACCAGCCATAACGGATACTGAATCCATAATCATAGTACCTGCTGCATCTGTTACTGTATAATAGTTCATACCTGCTGGAAGGTTCATTGCCATCATTGCAGTTTCACCGTTTGACCAACTGTATGTATAAGGTGCTAAACCGGCTGTCGCTGTAATTGTACCTGTTCCGTTGTTTGCTCCTGCACATAACTCCGCCGTAGCTGTAGAAGATTGTGCTAAAGGAACTCCTACAAAGAAGTTATCAAGATCTAAGAAATAATCTGCACCTGTAATTGCACCACCGTAAGTTGCATGTACTCTTGCTAAGATTGTTTGACCTGCATAAGCTGACATATCATAATTTAACCTTGCATAAGATGCAGAAGCAACATGATTACTTGAATCAATCACATCAACTGTTGTAAATGTTACACCACAATCTGTAGAGATTTGAACTAATAAAGAATCTTCTACCAATGCTGTTCCTGCAGTACCTGCAGAGAAATCTACATAGCGATAATCAAAGCTCATATAATCACCTGCTGAAATAGTAAATTTAGGTGTCGTTGTTGTAAATGACTGAGATCCTGTTGGCCACATATTTCGGAAAACAACACGAGAACCAGCATTATGAAAAGTAGTAAGACCACCATCAGTTGTCCAACCTTGAGGTAAAGAAGAACTTCCTTCAAAGTTTTCTCCATGAGGAGAAGCAAGAATAGGAGTAACATCAATCGTTGATAATCTACTATCATTCATTGTAACAAGATCACCCATTAACTGAGCCGCTGCATTAATATTATATGTACCTGGTGTTGTTGCATCAAATGTCGCTGCAAAAGTGTGTTGAGCAGACATACCTGGTGTCAAACTTCCTGTCCATATTTCCATTACAGCTGCTGCACCATTAATAGACATTGATACAGGAATACTTGTTTGTGTATTTGCACCAAAGTTTGTAATCTCAACTGTTACACTTTCTGTACTGGTACAAGTACCAACCATTATATCTGTAACTGCTACATCATCCGCAGGTGCTTCATCTACGGTTACATCATCAATTGCCATATCTGTAGCAAAACCTGAACCTGTTGTACCTGAAAATCTAAACATAGCTGAAGATTGACCACCTAAAGCAGGAACAAGCATTTTTGCTTCATGCCACATATTACCTTGATCACCTGAAAGTGACCAAATCGGTGCTGACCATGTTGTACCACCATCCATAGAGTAAGAAACCTCAAGTGTTCCCATATTGCTACCATACATATGATACCAGAATGAAAGTGTAGGTGCTGATAAAGCTGTAAAGTCGAATGTTGCACTGTATAAGTCTGATGTATTTCCACTACAACTACTTCCTTCTAAAAATACATAGTTTCCACTTCCTGTATGGTCTGCTGAAGGACCTGTACCACTTGAACCAGTTGCTGAACTACGTGCTGTCCAATTATTTGATTGCCCTGCACCGTTTGACCAACAATCACCTGTATTGTCTGTAGTTATACAGCTAAAAATACTTCCATTATTTGGTGTCAAAAGATCAAAGTCTTGTGTATAAGGAAATACAGAGAATGGTGAACAAGATGTAGTAAACGCAAATGGACCTATCCAAGGACTTGTTGAACTACCACAATTTGCTCTTACATAAAATTCATAAGCAGTATTTGGTGTTAACATAGTAACTGAATAAGGATTAAAACTTGTTGTATCCATTGTACCTGTACCTGCTGTAAACCCTACTGTACCATATTCTACATCCCACATTGTTTCAGTATTACCTAAAGTCCAACCTAAATCAGCAGAAGTCGATAAAAGGTTAGTAACTGTCAAAGCAGTTGGAGGTGAACATGAAGGAGGTGTATACTCATCCGCTCCGATATCTGGAGTCGTTGCACTACGCATATCACCATCAATATCCATTGTAACACTTGCAATAGGTGCCGCTACATCATTTGCTAAGATACCTACTAAGTGTAAATCAGTCGTACTCAAGAAACCAGGATCACCTTCTAAAGAACTTACATTTTGAGCAGCATCTGCTCCTTTCCAAGCTGCTAAAGTAGAATAAGTTCCAGCTGGCATAATCGCAATATTTCCACCACCTGAGTGATAATAAATATTGTTATCTAATAACTCAGGAGAAGTAGGATCTGCATCTAAATCAATTACTTCTGGAGAAGTACCTGATGTTACAAAAATATTATTACGAACATCATACCCATCAGAAGATGAGGTAATATGAAGTGCGTGATCATTTACTGCTGTTGCTGTATTGTAATAAACATCAACACTATCAGAACCACTTAAATAAATACCATCACCAATGTTTAAAGCGGATATCATATTATTAGAGATAACAGCTCGTTGTGTTGGATTTTTAGAAGATAAGTTAACACTTACATAATAGATTCCATACGAATAAGCTCCAGTTATCGTATTACCAGAAGTAACAGCGTGAAGTGAGTTATTCATAAAAATACCATAACCACTTGTCACACCAGCTCTCCAAGTACAAGTATTTCCTGAAGCAACAGGATTTTCTTGATAGATGTTATAAACATGATAAAATCTACTATTTGTCAATATACAGTTAGTAATTTCATTACCGACATTATAAGTAGCTGATAAACCATTGAATCTTACACTATAGTAACCACCGTTAATAGTTGTATTACTAATAGTTGTATAGTTGGCATTATTATCATAACCAGATGTAGATGTATTACTATTAGAAGTCATAACACCTGCAAAAGAAGTAGCTGTAGATACATCATCTATATCAATAACACAATTATCAATAGTATTATAATCAGCACCATTGGTTAAGTGAACTCCCCAACCATAAGATGAAGATTCTGTATTTTCAATAGTTAAATTTTGGAACGTTACATAATCTGCACCATCTAATTGAATCGTTGCATTTTGTGTGTTTGATCCATCGTAAGTGATTGTTGTAGTAGCTGCACCTGCACCATTGAATGTGACGGTATTTGTTGCACTTCCACCTGTAAATGACGAAATAGCAAGCTCTCCTGTATAAGTACCCGCTGCAATATTAAACGTAACTGGGCCACTTACACCACAAGTGTTTAAGTTGACCACTGCTGCTGCAACATCAGCATAATCAGCACCTACTCCACCAATCGTATATGTACCACTTAATACAGTTACACAACCTGTTGTAACATTAATAGGTCCTTCCCATTCACTTGAATCCGCTACACCACAAATTGCTCTTACATAAAGATCATAAGAAGATGCAGGAGACATTGTAGTAATCGTTGTAGGATTAGAACTTACAACAGAAGCAGTACCTGTTCCTTGTGTATAACCTGGTGCACCATATTCTATTTCCCAAGAACTTGCCATATTACCATCTGTCCAACCAAAATCAGCTCCTGAACTCGTAACGTTTGTTACAGTCAAAGCCGTAGGTTTAAAACAAGTAGGTGCTTCCTTAACTGAAACATCATCTAAACCGTGATCGCCATAAAAATCCGAACCTGAACCACCTGATTCTGCTCTAAAACGAAGCTTTACAAAATTAACATTATAAACATGTGTTGATAAGTCGTAACCAAATTCTTCCCAACCGTTTGTATAAGTCAAAATAGAACCTACGGAATTCCATGTTGTACCATCCCATGCTTCCACATACAGTTCATTAGCAGGTGAATAAGTACCATTACACATCCAGTAATAAAACTCTAAATAAGGAGTTGTTAAGGTAGATATGTTAATATCGTCTGTTTCTAAAACTACGCCTGCATCACTACCTGACATATCTACAGCCACAAACGAGCCATTATTACCAGTATGGTCTGTAGCTACTGTACATTGTACATCATTGAAAAAACCAGGGTTAGCACTCCAAGGTCCTCCTGATGTAGCAGACTGTGTCCAACATGTAGGAAGTGTAGTCGCATCAAAGGTTTCTGTAAACGGTGCTGTAAGCCCCGTACATTGTGCGTTAGCAGTAAAAGATATGGTCGTTACCAATGCTAAAACTGCTAAACATTTTAAATAAAAATGTTTCATAATTAAAGATTTTAATAAAAAATATACTTGATTGTAAGTAAGTTATCTGAAAAATAATTCACTGATAAACTTTCCTTTAAGTTATTCTGTTCGTATATATATTTAGTGATAGTATTCATGGTTTTATTATGAAGTGTAATAATATGTATATCGTATATATGACACTACTTTTAATGATATTTATGATTTCATCATAGATATCATTAAAAATATAATAATCGTTTAGTGAACGATTGAAGATAATCTACCCACTTATTATGATTGGTTTTAATGTTGTTGTATTTTGCGTAAATATATGGAATATTTATAGGACTACAATACATTATAATTATATAATACTTATTTGATTATAGATAATGTTTTTTTGAATAAATTTTGACAACTTTAATACGGTCAAAGGTAATATTAATTTTTTTTTTTAAAATTTAGACTATAGTATTTATAATAATTGCAGCAAAAAACATCTTTTTACCCAATAGTGAGCGGCAGGATGTTTGTCGTACCGTCGAATTTATTCGACAGGTAATTTTATAACGATAAAAAATTAAATCGTAATGGGATTACCTAACGACTAAAGTCGTCGGTACATTGAAATCTCGACATTTTTACGAATTCTGATTATTCATCAAGTTTTGTGCCGCTCACTAATGCTTTTTACCCGAAAATAATCTTGATATTTCCCTTTAAGATATTCCTATTTAAGACATTAAGATTTGTGTATTACAAATTGATTACAATTAATTTATGGTTTTTAATTTTTATACTTCTACCATAAACTCTACCAAATTTACATCATTCTCCAACTCTAACTTTTTTCGCAAACGATAACGAGCGACTTCAACACTTCGCACTGAAATAGTCATTAGAGGAGCAATTTCTTTAGAGGATAAATTAAGCCTTAAATAAGCACAAAGTCGATGATCTTTTGGTGTCAGTTGTGGATATTTTTCACGCAATCGTTGCAAAAATTGTTCATGAACTTGATCAAAATGTTTAGCGAAATATTCCCAATCATTGTCCAATCTTTCATCAGCTGATATTTTACGAATTACGGCTCGGAGTTGCTTAGAAGTATCTATATCAGAAGTTGTTTTTATAATTTTATTAATCTCCATTTTTAATTTTTGCAATACTTCACTCTTCTGAACCAAATGCATTGTATTACTTGCCAACTCTTGATTTTTAGCTTGAATTTTTAGCTCTAACTTTTCTTTTTCTAATTTAGAAATTTGAATTTGTTGTTGCTCTTCAAGCAGTTGATGTTCCTGTTCTTTTTGTAATAAGGTTTGTTTTTGTTTAGATTCCAATGCTGCTTTTTCACGTTCAAATTGTTGTTTAGGAATAAATATCAACAAATAAATCATTGTGCCAATCAATAAACTATAGATTGTAATTGCTACTTTAGAAGCGTACCAAGGAGCTAATATTTTAAAGGTATAAGTAGCAGTTTTACTTATCGTTCCATTGATGTTTTTTGCTCTAATATGAAAAGTATATTTTCCAGCTGGTAAGTTCGTAAAATCAATTTCATTTTTATGAATCCACGTTGACCATTTTTCATCAAAACCTTCCAAGAAATATTGAAACGTCATGCTTTCAGCATCACCAAAATAAGTAGCAGAAAATAGAAAACGTATAGCATTTTGTCGATAATTAATAGATGGAATGTCGCTATTTTCATAATTGAATCCTGCATGAATAATACTATCACTACCAATCAATTGTACAGAGCGAATATGTGCGTTATAATTCGTATCTATTAGCGTTTTTGCTGGATCATAATGCATAAATCCTTGCTCACAAGCAATGAAAATATTTTCATTATCGTAAGGATAAATCGTTTCAAATCCATCTACCAATTTATTTTTTAATTGTGGAAAAGTCTGTTTTCTAATTTTCTTATAAACGCCACCATCCTTGATTTTTAAAATACCAATTTCATAATCTGTTACATACCAAATATGACCTTTTGGCGTTTCGATAAGTCGTTTGACACGAGTTTGGTTACCAAATATTTCATTCCATTTTTTATTAGGCTCAAATCTATTCTTGCTTTTGTTGTAACTGAAAACCCCTTTTTCAGCACAAAAAACAACTTCATCACCTATTTTAAACACATAAATTTGAAAATCAGAAGGAAAACCTGTGGTAGAATTATACGTTTCTATATTTTTAATAATCGTAAAATCATCATTGAATTGCACTTTGAAAACTCCTCGATAAGGATGTGAAACCCAAACATTGTTATGTTCATCTTGTACAATAATACGACAGGATTCTCTCCAATTATTCGTAAAGTCAACTGTACGTTTCCAATTACCATTTTTTTCTAACAGAACTAATCCACTATAATGACCACTCAACAGCTTATTTTGTCCGATAGTGATTTGTTTCCAAGCACCACGCTTCGAGTCTATTTTTGTAGCAACATTATCATTAACCACAAAAACGCCTTCATGATGATTGATGAATAAATCACCTTGATTGCTGGATAGATTCCAAACTTGCCCTGAAGAATTAGTTATCAACTTGAAAGACGTTGTTTGTAGAGGATTGTAATATGTTTTCCAATCATTATAAAAAACACCATTTGCTGTTCCAAAATAAATTTTGTCATTATGAATCTGAATGGCATAACCCATCGCTTTCAAATCATTATCAGGATAGATTTGAGTAAACGGTGAATTGGTTTCGATGTAGTCAATTCCATTGTCTAAACCAGCCCAAAGATTGTGGAAATTATCTACAAAAACGCTTAAAACATTATTGACTTGTAAGCCCATTTTGTGGTTTAAGTGTTGTGTAACTTGTCCTTTTTTATTAATAATAAAAACGCCCTGAGTAGATGTTCCTAAGACATAATGATTCTTATCCAGTTGTTCTGAACAATAAACACTTCCATTTTTTAAACTACGATTAGCACTAATTTTCCAAGGTTGTACCGCTGTTTCTGAAAAAAGTAACAAACCATTTTTAACCGTGCTAATTAGTAAAGTATCTTGATGGAATTGGAAAATTCCATTGACTTCGATATTATTTTTATTAAAAAAAATAGTATCTCCGACGGGTTTAAATGTTGTATTTTCTAATTTTAGAATTCCTTTTTCAAAATCATAAATATAAATATCATTCCTAACTTTGCACAAATGACTTAATGAAGAACCTACATAGATAACTTTTAATGTTTCTCCATCATAGTGAAAAATATTTTGACCAGTTTGAAAAAAAACATGCTGATTCATAATTTCAATTCCCCAAACGTCTGCAAAAGTTTGATCATTTGATGCTAAAAGTTGATTAAGCGAAGTATAAACCAATTTACCAGTTTTATTAGAGGCAAAATATCCCATTTCGCCTTGAGCACCGACAAATATTCTTCCATCATCATGAGCTGCTACCGAACGTACTATCGTTCGATTACTAACTTGATACGTTTGCCAATAATATCCATCAAAGACCAATAAACCAGCATTATTCGCAAAGTACATTATACCTTTCTTGTCTTGCGAAATATCCCAGTTTTGCGTACTTGCACTATAGGTCTTATTATCAAAATTGCGAATTGGTGAATGTCCAATATTGCTGGATTGTCCAAAAATGTTAAATGGAATTAGTATTAAAATACCAGCAAACCATCTTAAAAAGGTAGTTTGAAATATTATATATTGATATTTTAATGCCATTTTATCCAATGAATCTTGAGTTTTTTTTAGTGAAAAATAAACTTACTAAATAAATATAGTTTTCACTCATAAATTTTGTTAAAATTCCAATTTTAAAATCATGTTGTGGTAATGTTGTGGTGAAAAAGTGTTTAAAAGTCCATTTTTTAGCTATTGATGTTTTAGTGTTGTAGTAATAAAATTTTATTAAGCAACTATGAAACCTATATTTGTTCTGTCAAAATAACGAACGAATAGAATAAAGTTTTAAAATTCCGTTTTTCCGATTATTCATTATAAAAACCAAATTATGAGAAAATTATTTTTACTAATTTCATTAATCTGCATATCAAAATCTACTGCTACACAATCATAATGCAATGATGTGTGAGGCATGTATTCAAAAGTATTCCTCACTCATAATTTGTATTATACTAATCAAAGATTAGTTATTTACAAGAATTTGTAAATGTGTGTATTCGAGGTTGTTTCACTACAACCTCGAACTTTCTAAAAATTACTAATTATAAAATCGAAAGATTATTTTTTTTAAAATAAGTAGCATGTTATTAGTAATGACAATATTTCATACCTAATAGCTATACTTAATTATAAAGCTTACTAAAAATCAAATCATGGGAAAAAAAATTACCTTAATACTATTTTTGGTATTCACATGGTCGAGTTTTATACTCGCACAAAGTACTATTAAAGGAACAGTCACAAATACAGAGACTGGCGAACCTCTAATTGCTGCTTCTGTTTCTGTAAAAGGAACAACTCAAGGCGTAATGACCGATATTGACGGAAACTATACGATTAAAGCTGATGCTGATGCAACAACTTTAGTGTTTTCGTATGTTGGTTATACTTCAAAAGAAGTAGAAATTAATGGACAAACGGTTATCAATGCTTCATTATCAGAAGGTCTTGATATGGAAGAAGTTGTCGTTGTTGGTTATGGTACACAAAAGAAAAGTAATGTAACCGGTTCTATCTCGCAAGTCAAAAGTGAAGATTTGGAAGATATGCAAATTGGACGTGTAGAACAAGCCTTACAAGGTAGAACATCAGGTGTTCGTGTGACACAAAGTTCTGGTGCACCAGGTTCAGGTTCTACGGTTCGTATTCGTGGTACATCTTCTATCAATGGTTCAAATCCTCTTTTCGTTGTCGATGGTGTCGTTATCGGTGGTGGAATTGATTATTTGAATCCAAATGATATTGCTTCAATGGAGGTATTAAAAGATGCAGCTTCTGCGGCTATTTATGGAGCAAGAGGTGCAAACGGTGTTATTATTATCACAACAAAAGGTGGTAAAAAAGGACAAGCACAAGTGAATTATAATGCTTTCTATGGTGTTCAAAATCCTTGGAAAAAAATTCCAATGTTAAACGCTTCAGAATACGCTACGATTCAAAATGAAATGGCAACTAATGCAGGTTTAGCTGCTCCTTTTGCTAATCCTGAGCAATATGGACAAGGGACAGACTGGCAAGATGAAGTGTTTTATTACAATGCACCGATTAGCAGTAACGAAATCAATGTTTCTGGTGGTTCGGACAATATCACTTATTATAGTTCTGTCAATTATTTTCAACAAGATGGAATTGTTGCGGAAGATAAGTCAAACTATAAGCGATTAAGTGCCAGGTTGAATCTTGATGCACAAGTTACCGATAAATTAAAAGTGGGCATCAATGCTGCTTACACTCGTAACGAATCTCGTGGTGTTGCTGCTAATACAGAGTTTGGTTCTCCGCTTGGTCGTGCGTTGAATATAGACCCGATTACACCATTAATTGAAACCGATCCAGCAGCTTTAGCACAAGCACCTTATACCGCTGGTGGTTCATTGAGAAACGATTTAGTTTTAGATCCTGATGGTAATGTGTATGGTATTTCTCCTTATGTTACCTCAGAGGTTGTCAATCCTGTTGCTGCTTATTCTATTGCAAATGGTTTAGGTTGGGCAGATAAGTTTGTTTCTAATGTATATGGTGAGTTTGAAATTATCAAGAACTTGAAAGTTAGAAGTAGTTTTGGTAGTGATTTAGCATATTGGGGAAATAATGATTTCACACCAGCTCACTATTTAAATACAACAAATGTATTGGATACCAATTTTGTTGGTGCAGGTTTTAATCGTGGTTTTACTTGGATTTGGGACAATACAATTACTTATGATTTCAATGTTCAAGAAAGTCATAATTTCTCTGTTTTGGCTGGTCACTCAGCACAATCAACAAATGGTGTTTACTTAGGTGGAAACAAACGTGATGTACCTACTCAAAACGCAGACGAAGCTACAATTGATTATGCAAGAAATGAGGATAGCGAACAAGTATATGGTGGATTTTGGGAACGTTATGCTATTGAATCTTACTTTTCAAGGGTAAACTATAATTACCAAGGAAAATATATGTTGACTGCAATTATGCGTGCAGATGCTTCTTCAAACTTTGGTCCAAACTATCGTTGGGGATATTTCCCATCTGTTTCAGCAGGTTGGAATATTACGGATGAAGATTTCTTCCCACAAACTAATGCGATTAATTATATGAAATTACGTACAGGTTGGGGACGAAATGGTAACGATGCTGCTAATGCTTTAGAATATGTTTCAACTGTTGGTGGTGGCCGTAGCTATACTTTTGGTTCAGATGATAGATTGACAAATGGTGTTTCTCCTAATCAAATTTCAAATTCAGATTTACGTTGGGAAACAGTAGAACAAATTAATGTTGGTGTTGACTTACGTTTATTTAAGCATTACTCTGTAACACTTGATGCGTATATTCAGAATACTATTGATATGAAAACAGTACCGCCTTTACCAGCTTATATTGGTAATAATGCTCCGACAGCAAATGTTGGAACAATGACGAATAAAGGTATTGATTTGGAATTAGGTTATGATAATTCATTTGGAGATTTAAACCTAAATGTAAAAGGAAATGTATCTTATGTAAAAAATGAAGTAACAGTTATCGGTAACGAAGCTGGATTTGTACGAGGTGCAGGTTGGGGAACTCAAAATATTGAAATTACTCGTATTACAGAAGGTTTGCCTATTGGTTACTTATTCGGATACACAACAGATGGTATTTTCCAAAATCAAGCAGAAATTGATGCACATACTGGTACAGACGGAGCATTATTACAACCTGATGCAGTACCAGGTGATATTCGTTTTGTAGATGTAAATGGTGATGGTGCTTTTGATGAAGATGATAGAGGTATGATTGGTGATCCTACACCGACTTGGACTTATGGATTCACAGTTGATGTAACTTACAAAGGATTTGATTTAGTAATTTTCGGTCAAGGTATCTCAGGAAACTCAATCTTTAATGCGACTCGTCGTTACGATTTACCATTATCTAATATGCCTGCAACAGCGTTAGGTCGTTGGACTGGTGAAGGTACTTCTAATGATTATCCTCGATTAACAAGATCTGATGATAATATCAATTTAGCTCGTAGTTCTTCGTTCTATGTAGAAAGTGGTTCTTTCTTCCGTATCAAAACGGCACAAATTGGTTATACATTACCAAGAGAATTGACGCAACGTGCTGGTATCGGAAAAGCACGTTTGTATGTTGCTTCTAATAATTTATTAACAATTACAGATTATAGCGGATTTGATCCTGAAATTGATTCAGGTGTAGATAGAGGAAGTTATCCTCAAGCGAGACAGTTTTCTGTAGGTGTAAATGTAACTTTTAATTAATTTCATTAGTGTTTGAATGTTTGAATGTTTTATTGTTTGAGTGTTTTATCAACATTCTAACAATAAAATATTCAAACAATTAAACAATCGAATAATATCATTATAAATGAAAAATAAATTAATAATCCTATTATCTATCTTGGTGTTTACTTCATGTAGCGAAGAGTTTTTGGAAGTTACACCAGTAGGACGAGTTTTAGAGTCTAATTTTTATCAAAATCAAGAGCAAGCATTCGAGGCATTAGTTGCTGTTTATGATGTATTACAATGGAACGATCAAGGTGGATTTACAATGTTCCGTCCTTTATTAGATGCTGCTTCTGATGATTGTTTTGCAGGTGGAAGTGATGCCTCGGATCAACCGAGTTGGGTTGCTTGGGATGCATTTTCATTAAATCCTGATTTAGGGCCACAGTGGGGATTTTGGAATAAAAACTATCGTGGTATTTATCGTGCGAATCTATTTTTAGAAAAAATAGAAGGTGTTGAAGCGACACCACAATTCAAAACACGTACAACAGCAGAAGTTCGTTTTTTGAGAGCTAAATTTTACTTTGATTTAGTACGTTTATTTGGTCGTGTTCCTTTGATTACTAATACATTAGGTTCTGATGAATATTATACAATTAATCAAACTGACGGTAGTGAAATTTTTCCATTTATCGAAGACGAATTAAATGCCGCTATTGCAGATTTACCAGAAACCGTTAGCGGAAGCGAATTAGGAAGAATCACAAAAGGAGCTGCACGAGGTTTATTAGGTCGTGTGATTTTATTCCAAAATGATAATGGTAAAATGGGAACGGCTGCATCTGTATTGGAAAATATCATCAACTCAGGAAATTATAGTTTAGAACCTAATTTTGGAGATATTTTCGATATCAACCATGAGCATGGACAAGAATCTGTTTTTGAAATTTCTTATTCTGATAATTCAATTGCAGATTGGTGGATGTTTGGTTCAGGAAACGGTGAAGGAAATGTTGGTGTTCAGTTTGTAGGAATGCGTGATTACAGCGGCCCAACTTTCGCAACTGGCTGGGGATTTTGTCCAGTTACACCAAACTTAGTAACGGCTATGACTGGTGATCCTCGTTTCGAGCATACTATCATTGATGCAAGTACATTACAAGGTGCAAGTTATACGGCAGGTTATCAAGAAACTGGTTATTTCGTAAGAAAATATGCACCGCTTCAAGCTAATACAGCTGGTGATGGTGCGATTCCATTAAACTGGGCAAACAACGTTCGTGAGATTCGTTATGCTGATGTTTTATTAATGGCTGCGGAGGCTTTAGTAAGAAGTGGTGGCGATGAATCAAAAGCAAGAGGATATGTCAATGAAGTTCGTGCAAGAGTTGGTTTAGGAGCAATTACTTCTTCTGGTAATGCTCTTTTAGAAGACATTTATACAGAACGTCGTTTGGAGTTGGCTTGTGAAGGTCAGCGTTTCTTTGACTTAGTTCGTACAGGCAAGGCGGCAACAGCTTTGGCTTCTGATGGTTTCGTAGCAGGAAAAAGCGAAGTGTTACCAATTCCACAATCAGAAATGGATTTGGCTAACGGTGCTTTGACACAAAATCCTGGTTACTAAAATGTTTTAATGTTCAAGTGTTTGAATGTTTGAGTGTTTAAAACATTCAAACATTTGAACACAAAAACACTATTCAAATTATGAGAAAATTAAGTTTATGCTACATTTTTTTATTATTTATCATTGCTTGTAATCCTGATCCAGATGTACCTCCAATAGATGAACCAGGTTTTGAAGGGTATACTTTGGTATGGAGCGATGAGTTTAATGACAATACTATTAACCTTTCTAACTGGGTTCATGAGTTAGGTGACGGTACGGCTTACGGACTTCCTACGGGTTGGGGAAATGACGAACTTCAATTGTATACAGATGCTGCCGAAAATTCTTACATTGAAGAAGATGCAAATGGTGTATCTGCTTTAGTGATCGCTGCTACCGAAGAAGATCCAGGTAATTATCGTTCTGCAAAATTAACGACTCAAGGTTTACAGAGTTTTAGATATGGCAAAATTGATGCTCGTATAAAATTGCCAACAGCTCAAGGAATGTGGCCAGCTTTTTGGATGTTAGGAGATAATTTTTCAACACTTGATTGGCCTGGTTGTGGTGAAATTGATATTATGGAATTGGTTGGTAGCGAACCAGATGTTGTTCGAGGTAATATTCATTATGTAGATGCTGATAGAAATTATAGCAATGATGAAGGTAATCCGAAAATGATAGAGGAAACTTTTGATCAAAACTATCACAATTTTGGTATTGACTGGACACCAACCGAAATCACTTTTAGCTTAGATGGAACGGTTTTCAAAACAACAGTAATTGATGACGATGGTATGAAAGAATTTCAACGTTCTTTTTATCTGATTTTGAATGTAGCAGTTGGTGGAAATTGGCCAGGTAATCCTGATGCAACAACGACTTTCCCTCAAAAAATGTATGTAGATTATATTCGTTATTATAGCAAAGACGGATTTACAGCACCTGCTGAACCTACTTTAGATATTGAGGAAGAAACCGTTGATGTATATGTACCGCCAAATGTTGGTCAGTACGCTTTTAATTCAGCACTTAATCAGTTTCCAGATCCGACACTAACAGTATTTGGTGGAGGTGGCGAACCTGTGATTACAAGTACTGGTATTGCAGTTGATGGTGATAGTGCCTTACTATTTAGTTATCCTGGCAATAGTTGGGGCGGCGGTTGGTTTGATTTAAATACCACACTTGACATGAGCACTTATGCTTCTGGTAGTTTAGTGTTTTCTATCAATAAACCGGCTGTATTAACGGATGCTGAAATAAAATTAGAATCAGCAAGTAGTGATGCTGCTGTTTTCTTAGTAAATTATACACCTACGGCTACACTTGCTGATGGATATGTGGAATATACGATTCCGTTATCAGATTTTGTAGGTTTAGATTTTACCGATATTAATATTCCTTTTGCATTTTGGAATCCTGTGGATGCCAGCGGTGCGTTTCCTGCGGCTGATGTTTTAATAGATAACATTCATTGGGTACAATAACCTTTTAATAGTAATTTTATTGAACAACGAATTAGCACGAATTAAATGAATCATTAGAATGATTCGTGCTGGGTTTGTTTGTCCCGAATTAAAAAAAATTAAAAACAATGAATTATAAACTGATTGCTTTTATTTTAAGTATTACGTTGATTGGTTGTACAAGCAATGAAAATACAGATAATTCAGAAATGAAAAATAATACACAAAACGAAAATACTGAATTTCAATTAACATCAGAAATGAAATCAACTGTTTACACCACAGCAAGTGAAACAGATTTAAGATTATCAGAAACAGGAACGCTCACATTTGAAGCAGCAAAACAACCTTTAGAAAATGAAATCTCTATTTTTGTAAATCCTAAAAAATCCTTTCAAACATTCTTAGGAATTGGCGGAGCTGTAACGGATGCTTCGGCGGAAATTTTCGCTCAATTACCAAAAGATAAACAAGAGGAATTTTTGACGGCTTATTATGATGTAGAAAAAGGAATTGGTTATTCCTTATGTCGTACACCGATTCACAGTTGTGATTTTAGTAGTGGAAACTTTACATATATCGAAGAAGGCGATAAGGAGCTAAAAACGTTTAGTATTGAGCGGGACAAAAAATATAAAATTCCATTAATCAAAAAAGCAACTGAAGCCGCTGGAGGCGAATTAATGTTATACGCAAGTCCGTGGAGTCCGCCTGCGTTTATGAAAACCAATAAAGATATGCTTCAAGGTGGAAGTTTATTACCTGAATATTATGATGCTTGGGCAACATATTATACGAAGTTTATCAAAGCTTATGAAGCAGATGGAATGCCGATTTGGGGAATTACGATTCAGAATGAACCGATGGCAACACAACGTTGGGAATCGTGTATTTATACCGCAGAAGAAGAGCGTGATTTCTTAAAAAACCACTTAGGACCAATTATGGAAAAAGAAGGCTTAGGCGATAAAAACATTGTCGTTTGGGATCATAACCGTGATTTAATTACGAATAGAGCAAATACTATTTTTGAAGATCCAGAAGCAGCAAAATACGCTTGGGGAATTGGTTTTCACTGGTACGAAACTTGGGCGGGTGGCGAATCTATGTTTTCAAATTTAGGTGAAATTAATGACGCATTTCCAGAGATGAATTTATTATTCACAGAAGGTTGTCAAGAAGGTTTTAGAGCCGACAGATACCAGTTTTGGGCTCATGCAGAACGCTATGGAAATTCTATTATTAATGATTTTAATAATGGAACAGTTGGTTGGACAGATTGGAATATTTTATTAGATCAAAATGGTGGTCCAAACCATGTTGGTAACTTTTGTTTTGCTCCTATTCATGGTGATACGGACAAAGGCGAATTGATTTATACACCAACTTATTATTACATTGGTCATTTTTCAAAATTCATTCGCCCTGGTGCTAAGAGAATTAGTACCGTTAGTAGTAGAAGTCATTTACAAAGTACGTCTTTCTTAAATGAAGATGGAAGTTTAATCAGTGTAATTATGAATCAAACAGATAATGCGATTGATTACAAATTGTATGTTGGAGTTGGAGAAGCGATTACGCTGAATATTCCTGCTCATGCGATGCAAACGATAGTGACGAAGTAAAATTTTATGGTTCTTTAAACAAATCTTGTGAAGGAAAAAGTCATCAGATGGGTTCATACATGAAAATCAATATTTTACATAATATTTCAAATATTATAAAGACTCATCCGATGACTAATCACAGAATATTAAGAACCAATTTTATCAATAAAAACAATATTTTTTTTATAAAAATAAAAGATGAAACAATTAATAATAATTATCACAAGTACACTTTTATTAGGAATAATAAGTTGTACAGATGGTGATAAAAAAGTGGAAGAAAAAGCAGAAACGACAACAACTTGGGAAACCGATTTTTTTGATGATTTCGATACTTTTAATAAAGAAAATTGGCAAGACCAACGAATTTGGGTAAACAATGAGAAACAATGTTACGTTCCTGATAATGAACACGATACAAGAGAAGTAAGCGATGGAACACTTAAAATAAAAGTGGTCAAAGTAGAAAAAGAAATTGAGTGCGACAATATGGATAAATATGGCAAACAACATCCAAAAACGCAATACGTTGCTGGTCGCATTTGTTCCAAAAATCGCAAGGAATTTATCAAAGGAAAATGGACAGCACGATTACGTTTGAAAACCGCTAATCAAGCAAGTATGTTTCCTGCTTGGTGGATTTTGGGTGCTCAAAATAATGAATCACCAGTACAAGAAGAAGATGAAAATATTTGTTGGCCAATGACTGGTTCGGGCGAGATTGACATTTTTGAACATCATGGTGATCACATGGTCGATTCATTTACAACAGGTGCGATTAAAAGTATGAGTTTGGATAGTTGTGATAAAGGCGATTGGTGGAGTTTACGTGGAAATGTCTATTCAAAATTGACCGATTTTCATGAGTATTCTGTAGAATGGGAAGAAAGTGATTTGGTTTATCGCTTAGATGGCGAAGAAGTTTATAGAAATGTAGGCGAAGGCGACAAATATCCTGAACCAATGTTTGCTATTTTAAATTTTGCCAAGATTACAGACGCACCGATGGAAGGTGAATGGGTAATGGAAGTTGATTGGGTAAAGCATGAGTTTCAGAAATAAATTTGGAGTAAAATATAAAACTACAAAGATGAAATACACAAAAGAAATATTAATTGGTTTAGGTCTCATTATAGGTTTATTCTTCGTCACAAGTTGTGGTGAAGATGAACCTGATGCTTCACTAACAGCAGCGTATGTTGAAGATTTGACAAGAGACGAAGGTAATAGCGGAACAAGCGAATTTACATTCAAAGTTCGATTGACTGTAGCTATTGAAGAAGATGTAACGATTAGTTACGAAACACAAAATATTACAGCTATGGCTGGAGAAGATTATGAAGCAACTTCAGGTTCTGTAACGATTGTAGCAGGGGAAAGAGAAGCTACTTTTGTAGTCAATGTAATTGGAGATGGAGATTATGAAACGGATGAAATATTTAAAATTAAACTCTCTAATTCTACAAATGCAGATATTACAGATGGAGATGGAACAGGTACAATTACAAATGACGATGACTTTGCACCAACAGGAAACGATGGTTACCAAACACCTTTATCTTACACAGGCTACAATTTGGTTTGGAATGATGAGTTTGACGGTACAGCTTTAAATGTAGCCGATTGGAACTATGAAACTGGCGATCATGGCTGGGGAAATAACGAGTTGCAAAACTACCGATCGGGAGAAAATAATGCGACAGTTAACAATGGTAAATTAGTTATTGAAGCAAAAGAAGAAAATGGCGGTTACACTTCGGCACGTTTAACGACACAAGGAAAACAATCATTCCGATATGGTCGAATTGATATTCGTGCAAAATTACCTTTCGGTCAAGGTATTTGGCCAGCATTATGGATGTTAGGGGATAGTTTTGGTAGTACAGGTTGGCCATCTTGTGGCGAAATTGATATTATGGAGATGGTTGGACACAATGCTGCTACAACACATGGAACAATTCACTGGGATAATAACGGAAGTCATGCCGATTATGGAGGAAGTACAACTATAAACACTGGAATGTTAGCCGATGAATTTCACGTATATTCTATCATTTGGGATACTCAAGAAATCAAATGGTTATTAGATGACGTACAGTTTCACAATGTTTCTATTACACAATCTGAAATGTCTGAATTTCATGCTAATTTCTTCTTTATTTTCAATGTAGCAGTTGGTGGTAATTGGCCAGGTTATCCTGATGCAACGACAACGTTTCCACAGCGTATGATTGTCGATTATGTGAGGGTTTTTCAATAAGATTTTTGACACGAATTTCCACGAATTACACTAATATTTTTAAATACCAATTTGTGTAATTCGTGCAAATTCGTGTCCAATACTAAACACAACAATGAAAAATATATTCTTTTACATACTTTTTTGTTTAATAATTAGCGTTCAAGTGGACGCACAACATCTCTTAAAAGCAGACGGAAAAATTATTTCTAACGAAAATGGTGATACAGTTTTGCTTCGAGGAATGGGTTTAGGTGGCTGGATGGTACAAGAAGGTTATATGTTGCAAACAGCGAGCTTTGCCAATCCACAACATAGAATCAGAGCAGAAATTGAAGCGTTAATTGGTACAGTAGATACCGATTTGTTTTATGAAGCTTGGTTAGCAAATCATTGTCGAGAAGCGGATATTGATTCGCTTAAAGCGTGGGGTTTTAATTCCGTTCGTTTACCAATGCACTATAATTTGTATACGTTACCTATCGAAGACGAACCTATCGCTGGTCAACAAACTTGGCTAACAAAAGGGTTTGAATTAACCGATAGTTTAATTTCTTGGTGTGCAGCGAGGCAGATGTATGTGATTTTGGATTTGCACGCAGCACCTGGCGGACAAGGTTATGATGAAGCAATTTCAGACTATGATCCGACCAAACCATCACTTTGGGAAAGTCCTGCGAATCAAGTCAAAATGGCTTCGCTTTGGAAACGTATAGCAGAACGTTACAAAGACGAACAATGGGTTGCTGGTTATGATTTATTAAATGAACCAAACTGGAACTTACCTGGAGGCGTTGCTTTACGCAATTTGTATGAAGACGTGACGGATAGTATCAGAAGCGTTGATACAACTCATATTTTGTTTATTGAAGGTAACTGGTTTGCCAATGATTTTACTGGATTAACGCCGCCTTGGGATGATAATATGGTTTATTCGCCACACAAATATTGGTCTGTAAATGATCAAGCATCTATACAATGGGTTTTGAATTTAAGGGACCAATATAATGTCCCGTTGTACTTAGGCGAAACTGGCGAAAACTCCAATGTTTGGTTTAGAGATGCCGTTAAATTATACGAAGACAATAACATGGGTTGGGCTTGGTGGCCAATGAAAAAGGTTGAATCCGTCGCTGGCCCGTTGTCGATTACAAAATCTGCTGATTATTCCACATTATTAAATTATTGGGAAAATGGCGGAACACAACCGACCGCAAATTTTGCGAAAGCAACCTTAATGCAACTGACAGAAGATTTGAAAGTAGAAAATTGTCGTTATCAAAAAGATGTCATTGACGCACTTTTCCGACAAGTTTATTCTGACGAAACCGTGCCGTATGCAGATAATAATATTCCTGGCGTAATTTACGCAACGGACTATGATATGGGACGATTGGGAATTGCTTACAAAGATGATGATTATGGAAATTATTCAGTAAGCACAGGAAATTATACGGCTTGGAACAATGGTTGGCAATACCGAAATGATGGCGTTGATATCGAAAGTTCGAATGACAATACAAATTCAAATGGTTACATGGTTGGTTTTATAAATACCGACGAATGGATGGAATATACCGTAGATGTCGCTGCTGATGCTGTTTATGATGTGAATGTTCGAGTTGCTTCTGGTACAACGTTGGGTAATTTTTATCTTCAAATGGATGGAGCAGATATTACGTTTCCGTACTATGCACCAAATACTGGCGGCTGGAATACTTGGCAAACAATAACGATTGAGGATGTCATTTTGAGCACAACGGATAAAAAATTGCGAGTTGTCGCAGGAAAAGATGGTTTTAACTTAGGTAGTTTTGAATTTGTTCAAGTTGGTACATCGACTTCCGTCAATACTGAATTTGTAGCAGCCGAAACCGTTGATCCAAATACGGTAAAAATGAGCGTCAATAAGAAAGTCGATCCGAATACAATTACCGCTGCTCCAGCTAATTTCACGATTTATGCGGACAATGTAAGTATTCCGATTACGAATATTACCATAGATACTGATAATCCTCGCATCATCTATTTTACCGTCAATCATACGATGAGAAACTATGAAGAATTAGAAATATCTTACTCAGGAAGTCAAGTAATTGCAACAGATGGAACAGCTTTAGGAACTTTTCTTTTCAAGGATATTAGAAATACTTTATCTACGTTTCATCCTATTCCTGGGAAGATTGAAGCAGAAAATTTCTTCTTTCAAGATGGTGTTCAGTTAGAAACAACTACGGATGCTGGTGGCGGACAAAATATCGGTTATTTGGATGTGAATGATTACTTAGATTATGAGGTAGACGTTGCAACGGCTGGTACTTATAAAGTAGAATTTCGGATTGCATCAGAGCAAACTGGCGGTTTAGCTTTACAAGTTTTAGATGCTTCAGGCAATGCAACAACGTTACAAACTACAACTTTTGCAGCTACTGGCGGTTGGCAAAATTGGACGACGTATGATGCAAATGTCACTTTAGATGCTGGTCAACAAATCTTACGTGTATTGGTGACTCAAGCATCGTTTAATATGAACTGGATGGATTTTTATTTCCTTACGGCAACAAAAGAACCAAAACTATTAGAAAATATACAAATATTTCCAAATCCGAATATTGGACAAATTACGGTTCGAGCAAATATAGAACAAGCACAAGATGTACAAATTGACATCTATAATCTTTTGGGACAACCGATTTATAATCAATCGGTCAACGATGTTTCACAACTAAACGAAACGGTTAATATTAGTGAGTTTCCGAATGGTTATTATATGCTTTTTATTCGATTGGAAGATGGAACATTTTATTCAGAGAAGATTTTGAAAATGGATTAGCTTTTAATTTTTTTATTGATTGATGAGGTGCAAAGGGATTTTTTCTTTTGCACCTTTTTGGTTTGTAATTTTTGATAGATAAACATTTTAAATCTTCGGTAGAAAGAACGATTCCCAATTTATAAAAAAATAAGAACCTAAGAATTTTTGCGATAGGAATAAGAAATAAATGTATGTTTATTTGTTTCTCATACCAATAGGTTAATCTTTTTTATATAATCGAATTTGTTTTATTGTAAAATCCATATAAGCAAAATCATAAACATAACGATAGATTTTGTTTTGAGAATTTTTCTTCATTCCTGTAATATAATCGAATCGAAATCCCATTTTTTCCAATTCTATTTTATCAATTGTTACTTGTTTTCGTTGACCCATTATCGTTTGTAAGATGATTCTATTTCGGTGGAGAAAACCATCAATTTCTTTGGTAATACTTTTCGTTTGCTTTCGCAAATTATAATTATAACGATTTTTACAAGTTGTGGAACAAAATTTTTTGTCTGAACGCCCAAAAAAATCTTTTTCACAATGAAGACATGTTTTTTTAATTTCCATAGATTAAGTATTTAATTTAAATGATAGTAATCGTTTAAAAACGTTTGTAAACGATTACTATCGAATCATAAACGATTGTTAACTACTAAATTAATTAAACTATTGTAATTCAATTGATTAAATCATTTTTTTTTAATAAAATTGTTGATAATCAGATTGTTTGAGATATGAATAAAATGAATAACACTAATAAATTAGTTGTTGATTGTCTATCCATTGATAAAGAGCGGCTTTTTCTTAAAATTCCGAAAGAACACAATGACTGGCGAATTTTAGTTAAACAAGTCGTTGGTAGAAAATGGCATTCTGACCTCAAGCTTTGGTCAATACCTTATTGTAAAGATACCGTAAGGCATTTGCACAGTATGCTTCGTCATGTTATTCATTATAATTTTGAATTAGATTCTACGATTCCTGACCATTATTCGCCACCTATTATCGACCAAAAAAAGTACGCTAAACAACATAATAATAAGAAGGAAATAAAACAGCCAAAATTCCATGATGCCGTTATACAACTTGAAGAAAGTTTATTGATTGGAGGATATAGTCCTTCTACAATAAAAACCTATAAAACGCACTTTAGAGCCTTTCTTTTTTATTACAATAGTATTAATCCTACCGAGATTACAGAACAACAGATTATGAAATATATGGTCTATGTAGTCAAGGATAAAAAATATGCAAAAGGCACTCAAAATCAAGTAATTAATGCTATAAAATACTATTATGAAAAGGTGTTGCATCAAGAGCGAAAAACCTATTATTTAAAGCATCCAAAGAAAGATAAAACGCTTCCAAAAGTGATGAGTGAAGCCGAAGTGATTCGGTTGTTTAAAGCGGTAGAAAATAGAAAACATTTGGCTATTTTGATGTTGATGTATTCGGGCGGATTACGGATAGGCGAAGTCATTAATCTACGACTTCACGATATTAAAAGCGATCAAAATTATATCTTTATCAAGAATGCTAAAGGAGGAAAGGATAGAGTAACTTTACTTTCTACAAAATTACTTCATTTACTCAGAAAATATTATAAAGAGTTTAAACCTAAATATTGGTTATTTGAAGGTCAATATCATGGGCAATATAGTCAATCAAGTATTCAAACTATTTTTAGAAATGCTAAGATTAAATCTAAAATTAATCCTTTAGCAACAACGCATACTTTAAGACATAGTTTTGCTACACATTTGTTACAACAAGGCATGAGTCTTCGACATATTCAAGAACTTTTAGGGCATGCTTCTTCTGAAACAACAGAAATATATACACATATCGCAGCGTCCGATTTAAAAAAAATACAAAGTCCATTAGACAAATTAAATATTTAAATTATATGAAGTATATTTTTCAATATTATCCTTTTTTTATTGCAAATAATATTCTTTCATTGTATTTTGAGGGCGATAAAAACAGAAGTGTAATACGGGAACACCTCAAGTATTTCTATAGAACAACTTGAGGTGTCGTAAAAACACCTCAAGTTTGTATTGCGACACTTGAGGTGTCGCTAACGTTGCTATGCAATCCTTCGGATTGCATAGCAACGGCTCGTGCCGACACTTCGTGTTGTCACTGCGTTGTATGACGTACCGACCGCAAGCGGATCTGACATCACACAACACAGTGACAAGACCATCAACATCAATCCAATTCAATACGCTGTATTGAATTGAATCAATGTCGACGGTGTCGTCACGAGCCGTTGGCAGCAATTAAAAAAATAAAAAACATAATGATTATATCTACTCGAAGAGATGCAGGATATACTGTAATTTCAAGATTTGAAGAAACATTTAGAGATTTTCTTGTTAAAGAAATTTCTAACATTACAGAAGATTTTTATGAATTAATACCAACAGGTATTGTAGCAAAAGCAACGGAGAGAAATTCTAGCAGTTTCTGGGAAGATAATTTTTCATTCATGGAAGATATTGATTTTCCAGACCTAAAAGAAATATGTCTTTATAAAAACAATTATAAAAGCATCATCAAAAATTCCTTGGATAAAAAGCATTTCATAAAATATTTTGATGAATTATATTTGTTAAGATGTAAAATTGCTCATGTTAAAGGTTTTTTTACAAGCATTGATTTGGATAAACTAATTGAATTAACTTCATTTTTTAAAGATTTATTTGGAGATACAGAATTTACTTCACTTTTAAACAAAATATTTACTTCTCCAGAGAAAGTAATTATTAAAATTCCAACAGATTTTATTGAAGACTATGTAAAGGATAGTGGAATAATTAACAATTTACCTACTCCAGATTACGAATACGAAGGTGGTTTTGTAGGAAGAGATGATGATAGAAAAAAGTTAATTAAACTATTAAAATCTGAAAAATTTTCTGTAATTACAATAACAGGAGCAGGAGGAGTAGGAAAAACTTCTCTCGCTTTGAAGATAATTCAAGATATTACACAAAGAAAAGATAACAAATTTTTTGAATCAATTGTATGGCTAAGTGCTAAAGAAAACAAACTTACGCCATTTGGAATTGAAGATATTGAGCCAACATTAAAAAGCTATGAAGAATTATTAGACATAATTATAGATTTATTTGAATTCAATGATTATTTAAAAGAAACCACATTTGAAGCAAAAGAAGAATTAGTTGAAGAAATTATTTCTCTTAACAACAAAATGCTTATTGTAATTGATAATCTAGAAACAATAAAGAG
>JBGCFH010000316.1:0-12187 GCA_045106825.1 Saprospiraceae bacterium
AAGCGACACAATCAGCCGAAGGCAACACAATCATTTAAAACTCAAACTCACTCAAAATTTCTTCCTCTTCTTTACTCGCCAATATTGATGGCAAAACCATCGGAATATATGCTTCACTTTCTTTCAAAATATCACGAGAAATCACGATTCGTTGAATCTCCGAAGTGCCTTCATAGATTTGTGTAATCTTTGCATCTCGCATCAATCGCTCCACATGATATTCTTTCACATAACCATATCCACCGTGAATCTGCACCGCTTCCGTCGTCGTTTTCATTGCGACTTCCGAAGCCATGACTTTTGCCATTGCAGCAGCACGAGTATAATCCATTCCATTATCTTTCATCCAAGCAGCACGATGAACCATCAAACGAGCCGCTTCGATTTCTGTTGCCATATCAGCCAACTTGAATGCAATTGCTTGATGTTTACAAATCGGTTTTCCGAATGCTTTTCGCTCTTGCGAATATTTCAACGCCAACCCATAAGCTCCTCCAGCGATTCCCAACGCTTGTGAAGCGATTCCGATTCTTCCGCCAGATAACAAACTCATAGCGAATTTGAAACCAAAACCTTCGTCGCCAATTCGTTGTGATTTTGGCACTTTCACATCATTATACATCAACGTATGTGTATCCGATGCACGAATGCCCATTTTGTCCTCTTTCGCACCAATCACAACGCCTTCCATATCTCGCTCAACAATCAAACAGTTGATTCCACGATGTTTTTTTGCAGCATCTGTTTGGCACATTACTAAATGAATTCCAGCTTTTCCACCGTTTGTAATCCAGTTTTTTGTACCGTTTAGTAAGTAATAATCACCTTTATCAATCGCAGTTGTTCGCTGACTTGTCGCATCGCTTCCAGCTTCTGGTTCAGACAAACAAAACGCACCAATCATTTCGCCACTGGCTAATTGAGGTAAATATTTTTGTTTTTGTTCTGCTGTTCCGTAGGTTTCGATTCCTGTACAAATGAGTGAATTTGTCACAGACATAATTACGGAACAAGAAGCGTCAATTTTTGAAATTTCTTCTAATGCTAAGGATAGAGAAACCGTATCCATTCCCATTCCACCATATTCAGGTGAAACTTGCATTCCCAAAAATCCTAATTCACCCATACGACGAACGCCTTCTGTCGGATAAATCATATCTCTATCACGGTCAATCACACCTGGTAAAAGCTCATTTTGAGCAAAATCACGAGCAGCTTGTTGTACTGCTAAATGTTCTTCTGTTAATTGAAATATCATGCTTAGTTTTTTTAGTATAATTTATGGTCAAGTTTTATATTTCAAAACTGATTTTTACAGCAAAAGTTTAATTACGAAATACCTAATTTTTAGTTGGTTTTAATGTTAAATTTTGAATTATTATTTCGTTTTTAAACTAAAAATCAAAAAATAGTTTCAAAATTTTAAATTAAATAAAAGATTTATTTGTAATTAAATTTTGTAAATTGTTGAAAATCTTTGTAAAGATACTGATTTTGAGGTTTGGGAAATGTCTTTTTTATGAAAATTAAGTCTGATTTTAGGTAAGAATAATCTTACGAAGGTTTTAAGCCTTCATAAGATTTGAAAGACTTCACAATTACTTCAAATTCCAAATCACACCAACGCCTAAACTCATCTTATTATCAGGATTATATTGATACAACATCGGTAAAATTCGATAACCATAACCTAACTGTCGTAAGGAGCTGTTAAGCGTTCCTTGAATACTAATTTTATCATTGATTTGATACGCAATTCCAAAGCGAGTTCCGTAATCAAAGAAGAATTGACTTGCCGAATAATCTTGATTAATTTGTAATCGTTCATGAAAATGATTGCCATTCATATACGCATGATAACCACCAAAATATCCTTCTCCAGAAAGCATTAATTTTTTCTTTTTGAATAATGCTAAACGAATACCAGAATACACTCGAAGATGATTATCCGTTCTAAATCCTGTAATATCCGATAAGGCTTCTAAATCGGGATAATATTGTGTATAATTTCCGATTGAACTCCAAAAGGTACTGAAACTCAAACTGCTCATTGTTGTCAAGCGTTCGCTTTCTGTCCAGTGATGATTTGCTTTGGTTTGTAGACCGAAATTTGCTCCGCCAAAACCCAATTCAAAAGAAGTTTCGAGTGAGTGAACATAATTCGTCAACTGTCCGAAGCTCGAATTTGTTATTAGCGAAAGCGAAAAAATAATACTGAAAATATATATAAATTTGTTCATTAACTTATTCATTGAAAATATATTTTAAACCTAATTGAAAACCGTTTTTTGCACTGTAAGAATGTCCATCGTTGTAGCGTTCAAACTTGTAATCTAAACCATCAGGATTCGCTGTTTCCAAACGTTCTACAAATTCATTGATTAAACTATTCGTATCAAAATTAGCAAACTTTGCTGCTCCCATATATAGCTTAAACGGCAAGTTCACCTCGTTTTCAAATACTTCTGTCGCTTTCTCCATCAAGTACAAATCTGCCCACCAATATTGATTATCCAAACAGATAATATTTTGAAATAATGGTTCGTTCACAAACTCAAACATCTGAAACATCACGAAATACGCACCGAACGAATGTCCCATAATTGTACGATTATCAGCATCGGTTGAGTACGTTTGGTCAATCAACGGAATCAATTCAGTTTTTAAGAACTCATAAAATAGTAAACCTCCGCCACCACTTCCGTCTAAATTTTCTGGATACATAAAATCCATTGTTCTCAATCGACCAATTTCCCCACTATTTTCAATTAATGTACTAATACTTTCATTCTCCGAACCTCGTGCAATCGGTAACGGATAATCACGATAAAAAATCCCAACAAAAATGACATCCTCTAAGTAAGATTGTTTCGTAAACTCATTGCGCATATAATCAAAATGATAGTAACCATCAAGCATATAAGCGACTTTGTATTCTCGACTTTCGTCGTAATTAGCAGGAAGCAACACTTGAATTTCGTATGCTTCGCCAGTATGTGCTGATTCTATTTCCAAGATATTTTCTGGCAATACTTCTAATGCTTCTTTTCCGCAGGAAGTCAAAGCGATTAGTATTAAAAAAAGTAATATTCTATTCATCTGTTTGATTTTTATAGTCTAATGAAAATGGTGGAGCAATGTTCATAAAGGATTAATTTTATTAAGAAAAAACTTATTTCTACCGAGTTAAATTCGGTAATACGTTTAAATACAACTCACCAATCGGTTCATTAATATTGTTATTATGCCAAAGCGTTGACAATAAACCGTTTACAGCTTTTGTATTCTCAATGATTTCTTGAATCAAGACTTTGGATGCTGCCATATTTAAGTTCAAATAATCAGTCAAGGTTACATCCATTATTTGAAAAGGAAATATTTTTAAATCGGTTGTTGTTTCATTTTCTAAATCGTACCAAAAATAAGGTGTCGCAATACTTGCACGAAAACCAACTTGCGTTGCATAACCCATTGTATAATCTTCTTTGATGCCGTTTTTAATCAAATTTTGATACGTTTTGGGTATCGACAATTTCAAAAAATGTTGTCGGCTACGAATGATTTTTTGATTAGAAATAGTCGCTAATCGTTCTTGTTCTATGGTTACTTTTTCTGGAAAGTCATTAGAAATATAAGAAGGATGTAAACCGATTTTGTACTGAGTCGCAATTTGTTGAATTAATCGCTGAAATGCCAAATTTTTGTGCGAAATATTTTTATCAAAATGACTATTATCACCGATTAGAAAAAAATAAATTGGCGAAAGCCGATGTTTTTGATGGAAATTTTCTAATATTTCAAAAGTATAAAACGGGTCGATTTTTTGTCCAAATTGTACTTGAACTCGTTCTATGATTTCTTGAAAATTTCTTGTTAAAATTGCTCGTGCAAAACCACCAAAAGTACGTTTGAAACCTTTATTCAAATATGACCAAGCATAATCTATATCGTATGTTGGTAAAAATTGAAACTGTTGTTTTGGAAATTTTAACGGTGGAAATTTATCATTTAAAATAGATTTAATCTTTAAACATAAATGGTTGACCAAAGGAATTTTTAGAAAACCATGTTTGTAAGCCAAACTCAAAGCGGCTCGAAAACGACCATGTTTATCTCGCTGCGTTTCGGTGTATTCTTCATATCGACTTACCAGATAAAAAATCATTGCGAAAGCATCAAAAGATAAAATGGCGTTTTTATTGTGATGATAAAAAGTCGATAAACCGTTGATTTCACTGATTTCGATAGTTTGTTGTTGAATATTATTTTCAAAAAGCAAATTCGTAGCAAAAAAATGGATTTCGTCTTTTATTTTCTCTTGACAATAACTAATTTTAGGCAAATCTGAAACAGTAAACGATTGTTTGTCATGGAACAAAACATAATCAACTTTCAAAACTGTTTTAAATATCAAATTTAAAGTATATTGCAAACGAGGTGTAATATTATCTGTATATATTGCAATCATCTGTTAATGATTCGTTTATAGTAATTAGTTTGTTGATGACAATTCACCAAAACACTAATTTCGGAAATACTAATCATTAATCACTAATTACTAATCACTAAAATACTAATTACTAAGATATGAGTAACGAAACAGGAGGAATAAACCTTGGCGAATTAAGTACGATTCGTAATATTTTGATGGGACAGCAAATGGCTGAATATGAACAGTCGTTTAAAAGTGTCAATGATACTATCAACGAAAAAGAAGAGGAAACGAATCAAAAAATTCAAGATTTAGAAAATCGCATGAATGAGCGTTTTGCTAACTTGGAAAAAGATATGAATAACAGATTCGACAGGTTAGAAGCTTTATTAATGGAAAATGTACGTCAAATTAATGAACATATTGCAGCTTCAAGTGTGAAAGATAAAGCAGATTTAGGAAAATTATTAGCAACTGTTTCTGCTCAATTGATTGGTGAGCGATAAGTTGACGGTTGAATTGTTTTATGGAGTATTTTAGTGAGCAGGTGATTTGAAGTCACCTGCTCACTATTCTCGAAAAGCAAATGCGTTATGTATTTGCTTTTTGTATTTAAAAAAGGGTTCATTTGATAAAAGAATGTTTTTGACCATAAAGAAAAAAGGTAATTCTTGGCGTTCTCTGCGAAATTTCTTTCCGACCTTTGCGGTTAAATAAATTATAATCAATAACTTATGAAAAATATACTTTTTTTAATAGCAATTTTATCCTTCATTTCAAGTTGTAAACCAACAGAAGGAATCAGTGAAACAAAGAAATTAACGACAAAATTTGTTTTGAAAAAAATGGCAGATAATTCGATTGATTTCAACTGGTTTAGTGCTAAAATCAAGACGAATTATAAAAGTGAGAAAGAATCTTTTTCGGCAACATTACAAGTCAAGATGGAAAAAGACAAACAGATTTGGATTTCTGGACAAAAGTTTGGTTTTGAAGGTGTTCGAATGTTGATAGATCAAGATTCTATTCGCATTATCAACCGATTAGAGAAAACGTATCAAGTTGCTGACTTTTCTTATATTCAAAAAGAATTTAACTTGCCTGCAAATTTTGAAGCCGTTCAAGATTTTTTAGTCGGAAATCCTTTAAAAATGACTGATGATGCAATGTACCGCTTACAAAATGATAGCTCAAAAATCATATTAGATGGAATCGAAGACAATATTATGTTTTCTTATATCTTAGACAAAATGAGTTATAAATTAGAAAAATTCACATTGGAAGACACCGAAGCAAATCGAAAAGTTATCACTCAACAGTTAGATTATCAAGCGACAGAAAAACATGGTGATTTTTCATTTTTAAGAGAAATTAATTTGGAAAGTGAAGAAACGAAAGATATTTCGGTTGTAATGACTTACTCAAGAGTTGATTTTGATGAAGAAAAAACGATGAGTTTTTCTGTGCCAAGTAGCTATAAACGATTGTAAAAATAGTTACGAATCAAGATAAATAATCCTTATATTTGAAAGATGAAGAGATTACCATTAGGCAAACAAAATTTTGAAGAACTTATTGAGGAACACCTACTTTACGTAGATAAAACAGATAGAATATATAACCTTATTGATAAAGGTTATTATTACTTTCTGTCACGTCCTCGTCGTTTTGGTAAATCGTTACTGATTTCTACATTAAAAAATTTATTTGAAGGAAAACGAGAATTATTCAAGGATTTATACATTGGTAAACATACCGATTATGGCTTTGAAAGTTATCCTATATTGCATTTTAATTTTGCTAAATTAGGTCATAAAACGGATAATTTAGATGCCAGATTGAATCGTTCAATTTTAGAATACGCTAATGAGTTTAAAATAGATTTATCACTAACATCACTTTCTGAAAACTTCACTAATTTAGTCAAAGGTGTAGCCGAACAAGGTAAACCAGTTGTTTTATTGATTGATGAATATGATAAGCCGATAATCGACTTTTTTACGGAAATAGAAAAAGCAAAAGCAAATCGAAAAATACTTAGAGATTTCTTTACACCCTTAAAAGATTTAGAAGCACATGGACATTTGCGTTTTATGTTTATCACAGGTGTATCTAAATTCAGCAAGGTAAGTTTGTTTTCTGATTTGAATAATTTAATGGATATAAGCAAATCTCGCTTGTCAAATGACTTATTAGGCATTACACAAGATGAGTTGGAACATAATTTTGCAGAACATATTGAGTATGCAAGTGATATTATGGATACGCCTAAGGAGATGTTACTAAAAGGTATCAAAGACTGGTACAACGGTTATTCTTATGATGGAAAAACGACTTTGTACAACCCGTTTTCCTTACTAAATTTCTTTACTGATTTTGATTTTCGGAATTATTGGTTTCAGACAGGAACACCGACTTTTTTGGTAGAAACAATTCGTAATGAAGGCGTTACGCCAAAAGAATTGGAAGAAATTGAAGTACATGAACATTTTTTTGATAGTTTTTCTTTAGACAATTTGGATATCGTAGGTTTATTGTATCAAACTGGTTATTTGACTATCAAAAGTAAGTCGGGAAATATTTATGAAACGGCTTATTTGCTGGGTTACCCGAATATCGAAGTCCGTCGTTCGTTGGAACATAACTTAGTGGAAGCCTTTAGTTATAAAACGACTTCTGCTGTCAGTAATGCGTTGGTAAAGATGCAACGAGGTTTGAAAAATGGTGATGTTGACTTATTTATGAAATTCTTAAAAGTCATTTTATCGGATTTAAAATATAATTGGCAACCTCCTCGACAGTATAAAAACGAAGCGGAATTGTTTCGTATGTGGGAAGGATATTTCCATGCAATTTTATATATCATTACGTCTTATATGAGTTTGTCAGTCAAAGCCGAAGTACAACACAATAAAGGTCGTGTGGACTTGATTGCTGAAGTTGAAAACTTTATTTATCTCATGGAATTTAAACTTGACGGTACTTCTACGAATGCGATTGAACAAATCAAAAGTAGAGAATACGCTGCAACGTATCAAAGTGCAACGAAAAAAGTATTTTTGGTCGGTGTCAATTTTTCTAATGAAGATAGAAATGTGGAAGATTATGAAGTGGAAGTTTGGGCAGAATAATTCTCAATTAATAATTAATAATTAAAACGCTTGTTTATCTTTGCCTTTCAAATAAATAACTTATTTGAAATGCTTTTACTAAAACAAGTACACATCATAGATAACCGTTCATCTTGGAACGGTCAAACGGTCGATATTTACATTAATAATGGAAAAATCGAAGTCATCGGTCAAGACTTAGAAGTTGCTGATGCTGAGATATTTGAAGCAAATGGAGCTTGTGTTTCTGTTGGCTGGTTAGATGTTGGGACACAAATTGGTGATCCAGGATTTGAACACAAAGAAGACGTTATGTCTGCTTCAGAAGCCGCTGCTGCTGGCGGATTCACAGCTATTGCTTGTCAACCAAATACACATCCTACGATTCATTCCAAATCAGAAGTCCTTTATATCAAGAATCGAACTCGTGGCAATATCGTTGATTTTTATCCGATTGGTGCGATTTCTGAAAATTGTGACGGAAAGGATATTGCGGAGTTGATTGATATGCATCATCATGGTGCAGTTGCATTTTCTGATGGAAAAAAATCCATTCAAAATAATGGTTTGATGCTTCGTGCATTATTGTACACAAAACCTTTTGATGGTTTGATTATTAATCATCCGCACGATAAAGATATTGCGTCAAGCGGAATTGTGCATGAAGGCGTTGTCAGTACGTCATTAGGAATGAAAGGTATTCCGTCATTAGCAGAAGAAATGATGATTCAACGAGATTTGCATTTGGTAGAATACGCTGATGCAAAAATTCACTTTTCTAATATTTCGACCGAAGGTTCAGTCAAATTGATTCGTAGAGCAAAGGCAAACGGCTTGACTGTTACGGCTTCTGTAAATCCAATGAACTTGATGTTTACAGATGAAGTTTTGACAGGTTTTGATACGAATTATAAAGTGTATCCACCGATTCGAGAAGCAAATGACAGAAAAGCATTGATTGAAGGCTTGAAAGATGGAACAATTGATTTTGTTGAAACACATCATACACCACAAAATATTGAAAATAAGAATTTAGAATTTGGTTATGCTGAATATGGTGTAACGATGTTAGAAACAGCATTTTCTATTATTCAAACTGCTGTAGAAAATCATTTATCAACAAATGAAATCGTTGATAAAATAGCGATTCGACCTCGACAAATTTTAGGTTTGGAAGTGCCAACAATTGAGACTGGTTCAAAAGCAAACTTAACGATTTTTACTCCAGATTCCACTTGGAAATACAATAAAACACATTCTAAATCAAACAACTCTCCATTCTTAGGAAAAGAACTAAAAGGAAAAGTTTTAGGAATTGTGAATAATGGAACGTGGAATTTTAATTAGGAATTTTTAATTATAAAAATGTCATTAGAAAAACTCAACAAAAAAAGTACGATAATCATCATTGGTCGAGCGCATGCTGGTACTCGAATTATTCCTGATGTGTTGAAAGCATCAGGAATCTATATCGGTGAACCATTGAATAAAGCACACGATTTATTGCCTGTTGACCATATTTATGCTGCTTGTCGGATTTTTGGAAAATATGTCACTTACAAAGGCAAACATGAATGGGATTTTTCTAATGCACACAAAACCGAAATTCCACAAGAATTTATCGAACATTTGACGACTTATTTAAAACCATTGATTGATTCTAACGAAGAAACCGCTGGTTGGAAAATCCCGAATAATACGTTAATTTATCCGTGGTTAGTTCGTTTGTTGCCGAATGCGACTTTTATATTGTGGTATCGACATCCTGAAGGTGCTTGTAAAAAAATGACTGGCGTTGATAGGTTGGAAAAGTGGAATATTCCGTGTAAAAAATTCCTTTTGCATGAGTTTAATTATCGAATTCGTGCTGTAAGTTGGAAATATCATGTTGATATTATGCAACAAACACCAAAACCGAAAAATCATATTGAATTGCGTTTTGAGGACTATGTGTTGAACCAAAACGAAGAACGACCAAAGTTAGAAACTATACTTGGAAGGTCGTTAAAAAATGTCGATTTGAATCCTGCAAAAGCGACAGTTGGCAAAAATTTTTATCGGAGACGATATAAGTTTATGCGTAAAGCGATGGATTCTTTGAAATATGAATAATTTGCAAAATCACTAATTTTGATGGTTACTTTTTTATAATTGTTAATTAAAAAACATATCTTTGCAGCCGCTAAGAATTAATCTTTGTGATTAACATTGGTAACAATTAAAACAAACTATAATGGCAGTTTATTTAGGTAAAGAAAAAATGGAAGAAATCTTCGCTGAATATGGTGGAGATGCTAACAACACAGGTTCTACTGAAGGACAAATCGCT
The DNA here is from genome assembly GCA_045106825.1 of Saprospiraceae bacterium. GTDB lineage: Bacteria > Bacteroidota > Bacteroidia > Chitinophagales > Saprospiraceae > CAWVWD01. The sequence goes on from JBGCFH010000316.1 coordinate 9,872, forward strand.
TTATTCACATATCGTATTAGCGAAATGTCTAAGCACCTACAAAAGAATCAAAAAGATCACTCTTGTCGTCGTTCTTTATTACGATTGGTAGGTAAACGTAGAAAATTATTAAGATACTTATCTAAAAAAGATATTACTAAGTATCGTGCATTAATTGAAAAATTAGGCATTCGTAAGTAAACGAAAAACTCAATATAATAACAAAAGCGTGATTTCAAATTTGAAGTCACGCTTTTTATTTTTATACGTTTAATCTATTTATAATATAAAACTATACACTAAATTTTCCAAATTTCTCTCATAAACGCCATACAATTCTTTAAGTTTTACGTTATATATTTAAGTTGATTTTTCACCAATTTCCTTTCAGTAATTTAGTAAAAATCTAATTATTCTAATTGTCAAGTTAAATAATAATCCATTGATTTCTAAAGTTTTAGAGTCGAATTATTTTTTGTTTTAAAAACTCCAAAATATATGAAATGGTTAACTATTCCATTTTTGCTATTTACGCTTTCGGCTTTCGCCCAAATAGATACAACGATTTATAACGTTGTAGAAGAAATGCCAAGATTTGCTGGTTGTGAAGATTTGGAAGGTTCGATTGCAGAGAAAAAATCTTGTGCAGATAGAAAAATGCTGGAGTTTATTTTTAAAAACATTAAATATCCAACAATCAGTCGTGAAAATGGTCTTGAAGGAAGAATCGTAGTAAGTTTTGTTATCGAAAAAGATGGTTCAATTTCTAATATTAAAATGATACGTAATCCTTGTTGTGAAGAAATCAAACAAATGATGTTGAAATTGATTAAGAGCTTTCCAAAATTTGAACCCGATAAACATAAAGGTATTCCTGTAAGAGTTCAATTTCTTTTACCAATTACGGTTTGTTTAGAATAACTCAACCTTTCAAACTATATTTGAATTAAATCAACTTAATATTTGAAACACATAGGAACATAGAACACATAGAGATATTTTGACTTTGTTAAAATGTATAAAACTATGTGTCCTATGTTCCTATGTGTTTAAGAAAAACCAAAACATTGAAAATACCAGCAATCGCAGTCACAGCAATCGCCGAAATCATCGGTGCAAAACTCATCGGAAATGCTGACTTAATCGCAACAGGTTTAAACGAAATTCATAAAGTAACCGAAGGTGATATTACATTTGTTGATGTAGAAAAGTATTATAAAAAGTCACTTAATTCCGCAGCGACAATTATCATTATTAATAAAGAAACGGAAGTTCCAGAAGGAAAAGCCTTATTAGTTTGTGACGAACCGTTTACGGCTTACAATAATTTGGCTTTGCGTTATCGACCGCAATATCGAATCACCAAACCAATTGCTGATAATGCGATTATTGCCGAAAATTGTTTTTTTGAACCGAATGTGATGATTGGCGAAGAAGTCGAGATTGGTAAGAATTGTTACATTCACGCCAACGTCGTGATTTATAATAATGTCAAAATCGGTGACAATGTCGAAATTCATGCAGGAACTGTAATCGGTGGACCAGCTTTTTATTATAAAGGTCGTCCAGATGGTTTTGAAAAATGGCATTCGTGCGGACAAGTTATCATTGAAGATAATGTAGAAATTGGCCCAAATTGTACGATTGATAAAGGCGTTTCGGGAAATACTATTATCGGTGAAGGTACGAAAATAGATAATTTAGTCCACATTGCTCATGGTGTTGAGATTGGAAAACGCTGTATTATTGCGTCTCAAGTTGGAATAGCAGGGAAGACAATCGTAGAAGATAATGTGACGATTTACGGTCAAGCTGGTTTATCGAAATCATTGCGAATCGGATCAAAAGCAATTATTTCTGCACAAGCTGGTGTTTCAAAATCATTGGAAGGCGGTAAGTTATATTTCGGTTCTCCAGCAGAAGAAGCACGAACAAAATGGCGTGAGTTAGCGGCTTTAAGGCAATTACCTGCTCTTTTGCGTAAGCTGAAAAAATAAATAAATTATGGTTCTTTGATTTTTTTGTGGAAACGTTCAAAATTCAAAATAATAAAATCTTTTCGACGGTGGTATTTGGTTTTAGGTATTTGATTAAAAATCAATGTAGTACCGAATATCAAATATCATCATAAGTAGATTGACAGATTTCAAAAAAACCTACCGTACCCATATAGATGGGCAAGGGTAAATTTTTACAAAAAACATTATGGAAAATGATTGATAAATGGTGTCGTAGCTACGCTACTTTGTAGGTATTTGGCTACTATTTTCTACAGACAGAGTCAGAGCTAAAGCTCTTATTATATTAATTTTCTATCAAAATACGATAAAAGAGCGT
>JBGCFH010000317.1:0-15940 GCA_045106825.1 Saprospiraceae bacterium
ATAAGCTGGAATATCGGCATTTTCTAAATCAATCAAGCTCAACGCATCATCCCAAATCGGAGAATTATCACGACCTGATTCCCACGGATGAAAGATAAACACTAAACCTTCTTGATTCGGGTCACGATAGTTGTACCAAAATCTATGATAGTTGACGACTTTTGGAAAAGCCATTTTTACAAAATTGACGACTTTTTCGTTATTCGGATGTTTTTCCAATAATTTCTCCAATACAAATCCTAAAACTGGCGGTTGCGAAATCCCAGAAGTTTTTGGTGTTTGTGCAGCACCTTTATTGACTGTTGTTTCCCAAAAATCCCAGTTTGGAAAGTAGGTTTTTTCAGTTTCTGAATGAAAAATAATATGTGGAATCATACCATTTTCCCACTGTCCTTTAAGTAAAGAGTTAATCTCACTAATCGCTGCATCAATGTCATAATTAGCAAAACCAATACTTACAAAACCCGAATCCCAATTCCATTGGAATGGATAAAGTTTATCTGTGGGAACAGTAAATCCTGTTCGTAAATTTTTTTCTAATATTGATTTGGCTTGATTAATTAATGCCTCTTTATCCTTCATGAATCCTAATTTTTATATGATTACTTTTCCTTTTCCTTTTCCTTTTTAGTGATTATTACTTTTCGTTTGAAATTTCTCTAAAGTTGAAATGACTTTAAATATTCTCACTAAATACTATTTAACTGATGTTACGCAAATATTGGAAATCACCATTTAAGATTAGTTGTTTTATAGCATTTCGTTCTTTTGGCTTGACCCAAAAGAACCAAAAAGTCAAGACTTAATTTCTTTCTTAATACTGAATCAAGTTCAGCACAGGCTAACCAAAACGATTGAAAACACTAAACAAAACAAACTCGCTACGCTCAAACAGTGTTTTGTTCTTAACGTATTTTCAATCGTTTTTCCACTAAAAGAAATAATGTCAAATCATAGTAATAACCATTTTGCGTAACATGAGTATTTAAAAAATATCCACAGTTTAACTATTTTCAAAGTTAGTCAAACTACGGATAATAAAAAAAAGTGTATCTCACTATTGTTTATACAACAAATTTTAGAAATTAAACAATGCTGTAAGAGAAACTCTACGAGGTAAAATCGGACGACCAACAAAGTAATCTGATGCACCAGTTTGGCTATTACCTTGACGAGGTGAACCTTCCGTAATACCTTGTGTATCTAACAAGTTGAAAACAGAAATTCCTAATCTTACAGATTCACTTTTGTCACCTAAACCAATTGTATAACCTGCACCTGCACGTACCAATGTATAAGGATCTAATTCTACTGTATTGCCATCGTTCGCAAAACGTTTTCCTAAGTATGTTGCTGAAGCATTAAAGTCAATATTGTTTTTATCGTAAATTAAACCCAATGTTCCTTTAAATTTTGGTTGTCTTCTCAACCAATTTCCAACTTGATCAACGTTGCCTTCTACTTCTGTAAATTGGTGATCTTGGAACGTCAAAATTGCATCGACAGACAAACCATCAACGATTTGATAATTTACAGTACCTTCAAAACCCATTGTTTGTGTACTTTGTACCGAAACGATTTCTACAACGCCACCTTGTCCATCATTTTCAAAATCAATATTTCTTCTATCATTTAAGCTAATAAAAAATGCTGAAGCTGTTGCAGATAAACCATCAAAACTCATTTTTGTACCAACTTCACCTTGGTAAACCTTCTCTGTTTCGTAAGATTGTGTCACACCTGGAGAAGAGAATTTCACACCTCTTAATTCAGGGAAAAAGTAACCTTTTGAGCCATTCGCATATAAATTCACATTGTCATTCAACTTATACAAACCTGCCAAAGCAATCGCAAAGTCAGATGCTGAAACAGTTCCATTATTGAATGTGTTTGAACCGATTCCTGTTTCTTTTGTAATTCTACCTGCTGCTCTTTCCCAACGAAATCCAATATCTAAACTGAATCTTTCCCCTTTGATTTCATCAGCGAAGTAAAGTGCCGATTTTGTACTTTGTAATGTATTATTTGAAGTTTGGCGACCTGCAATAAATCCATTTGTAGAATGTGTCATTACATTTCCAGAAGTATCTGTATAAGTCAAACCAACCATTCTCGGCGAATTACTGTAATCTCCTAAGTAATTCCAAATCCAGTTGTTGTCTTCTGCCCTTGTGTTACTCAAGTATGTTCCAACTGTAATATTATGTTCTGTTGAACCCGAAGTAATTGTTTTCGTCAAATTGACTTCACCCACCAATTCTTCCATTGGTCTTTCTCTATCTAAAACACGATTTTCAAATAATAAATCGCTTGCCGCTAATTCTTGACCATTATCAACATAAGTAAATGTTGCACCAGCAGGAACACCCAACGTTCTATCCGTTAAATAATCTTCTTGTGTTTCTGGCACATTATGAACACCATCACCATCTAAGAATAAGTTAAACCAATGTTCGTATTTAGCCGTTTTTACTTTTGAACTCAAACGCCAATCGTTACCAAAGCTATGTTTCAAATCTGCCATTAAGTAACCACCTTTTGTAATAACACCATTTTCGATTGGTGTTTCAAAACGACCGTTTGGTGTATCAAACGAAAAGTCAGTAGCAGCACCAGTTAATAACGTGTAAATCGTTTCGCCATCATTTCCTGTTGGACGTGAAAAATCTCCGTTGTTATTGGCTAAAGGATATGGTAAATAGAATTGTACATTATCATCAATTGCTTGTCCGTAAAGCGTGAATGAACTGTTACCATTGTTAAATAACTTTTTCAAGTTACCTCTCATTTGATAACCTCTTGTCTTCAAACCTGTTTCTAAAGGGCCTTCGTCGTAGCGATAGAATCCTGAAAACGCATAAAATAAATTATCGTTAACAGGACCGGAAGTGAAGAAATCCGTTCTTAAGCGACCACCTTGAGCCACTTCCAAACCAACTCTGTTTTTCTGTGTTGCTGTTCCTGTCGCACTTGTATAATTAATAATACCGGCTACCGAACCTGCTCCAAATAAAGTCGAAGCACCACCACGGACAAACTCTAAACTACGAATTCCAATATCATTTCTAAAGTAAACATCATGTGCAGAAGAGTTCAAACCGAACGTACTAATTGTTGGTAAACCATCAACTTGTAATGGTGTGAATTGATATTGTCCACCAGAAGGCATACCTCGAACAAATACATTCGATGCAACTTCACCTCCACCACCTTCGGCAGCGATACCTGGGATATTTCTCAATACATCGGCTTGTGAGTTAAAACTTGCGGTTGCTAATTGTTTTTGATTCAATGTTGTCATTGACATCGGCGTTTCTTTTTGTGAACGTTCACTAAAACTACCAGTTACAACAACTTCGTCTAAACCCAAAACATCATCTGTCAATGTAAAATTCGCTTCCACGCTTTGTCCTGATTGAACGGTTACGGTTTGCGACATTGATTTGAATCCAATATAAGAGGCAACAACGGTTTGTTCACCAGCTGCAACACTCAAAGAATATTTACCATCAATATCGGTAATTGCACCGTTTGCGGTATTTTCAATAACGATTGTCGCACCAATAATCGGTTCGCCATCGCTGTCATTGACAGTTCCCGTAATTGTACCTTGACTAAAGGCAACAACACTCACGCATAGCATTAAACCTAATGCTAATAAAATTTTGGAAAATTTGGTTTTTAGCTTCATAATATTTAGTGTTGGTGAAAAAAACTTAAAAATTATTCTTCATTTGCAATAAATTAATAACACAAAATTATAGCTCTTTACAATAGGTTGATTAGAATTGGTTTTCCAGTTTATGGATTATATTATCCTTTTTATAATATTGATGTACAAAATTGATTATATTCACCTTAAATTTATCAACTGATTGTAGTAAATATTATTTGTATTTGATTCTAATTTTTAAAAATCCAATGTCTTATGAAAGCAGAATTAGAATATATTAGTAATGAGTTAATGGATTCGTTTTTGGTCAAATTTGTGGAACGACCTGAACGATTAGATTTCAAATCAGTCTATCATTATCACCCTGAATATGAACTGATTTGGACAATAAAAAGTAGTGGAAGACGATTTATTGGAAATCACATCTCGGAATACAAACCTGATGAATTGGTTTTTTTAGGAAAAAATATTCCGCATTGTTGGATAACTCCTGAGCCATCAAAACAAATGGTTATTCAAATGAAGGAAGATTTTTTAGGCATTGATTTTTTGAATACGCCAGAATGTTTAGCGTTAAAAAATATGCTACAGGAAAGTTATCGAGGTTTACAGTTTTTTGGAGAAACCAAAGTACGGACACAACAAAAATTAGCATTATTACCAAAGAAAAAATCTTTTCAACGATTACTTTTATTATTAGAAATCCTCAATGATTTAGCTAATTCAACAGAGTTTGAATACTTATCGACTGATACTTTTAACACTACTTCGAATCGTAAAGAGGTCAACCGGATTCAAACTATTTATAATTATATACATCAAAATTATCGTAAACAAGTTACTTTAGATGAAGCGATTAGTCAGGTTAATTTAAGTAAAAGTGCTTTCTGCAAATTCATTAAACGCCGAACAAACAAGACTTTTTCACAGATTGTTAATCAAATTCGATTACAAAAAGCCTGTGATTTATTAATCGAAACAGATAAACCAATTATGGAAATTTGCTACGCTGTGGGATATAATGACCCATCGTACTTTTTTAAAGTATTTCAAAAAGAAACCGGTTTTAGTCCAAAGCAATTTAGATTAAATTATGATTAAAAAATAGAAAAAATAAAAGGATTATGAATATTCAAAGTATAAAAACTGACGATAAAGCAACCTTATTTAATACCGTTAAAAAGGAACTGCTTCAACATAATTATACGATTAGTAGAGAAGATAAAAATCGACCTTGGGGCGGTTTCTTTGTTATTGACGAAGGTCAAGCGATAAGATTTATTAAACAATTTTTCCCTCGAATTGATAGCGAAAAAGTAATCAATGGAGAAAAACTAAGTCCCAAAATATTGTTGGTTGCACCAAATAAACGTCTTTCGTGGCAATATCACTTCAGGCGTTCGGAAGTGTGGAGTGTGGAAGCTGGTGAAGTTGGTGTCTGTCGAAGTATGACGGATGAACAAAATGAAGTGGAGATTTTCAAAGAAGATGACTGGCTCATTTTAAAACAAGGAGAAAGACATCGTTTGATTGGTTTAGATGATTGGGCAATTGTTGCAGAAATTTGGCAACATACTGATGCTGAAAATCCTTCGGATGAAAACGATATTATAAGATTAGAAGACGATTTTGGACGATAAAGACATCGTTTTTGATTAAGTATTCAGACAGAATTATATGTAAAGACCTGACAAATTTTTAAAATCTGTCAGGTCTAATAATTAATGTAAAACCTCTCCGTTTCCAAACACTTTCACCGTTTCTAACGGTTTTGGAATATCCGTTTCATTTAACATTTCACGTAAGTCAATTTCAATCGTTCGGCACAAAGCAGACATTGGAATATCTTGATTTTGATTATTAAAAGGTGTTTCTGTATAATAACCTGCACGTTCGATGACTTCAAACATCAAGGCAACAATCATCGCTACTGGAATCATCAACCAGTCAATATTGTAACCAATATCTACACTGATTTCGTCAAATGCACCAATCAAATTTAACGGTAAAAACGTGACGAAAATAAATAAGAATATACGAATCAAAAAATCATAATACATCGGAAAAGGTGTATTTTTGATACGTTCACATTTGCCTTGCAATGTGTATAACTCTTCCAATGTTTTCATCATTTCGATGACTTGAAAGTTATCTTTCATTTCGTCTTTTAGAATATTCCTGATATGTTTTGCTTGGTTATTATTGATTTGTGTTGGTTTATTGGCTTTCGCCAAAATGTCGTTGAGTTCTTCGGTTGATAATAGTTCTTTGAGTTCTGGTTGATATTTGTCGTGTTGCTCTCGTAAGTTCAAACGCAACGCATTGATGTACGCTAAATGCCTGTAAACAAGCGAAGTATGCAGATTTTTAATTTCAGATAGATATTCTGGTTTTACGGTATTTTCATTGATGTAAGTCTGTACTTGAATCCCAAATGTTCGGCTTGTATTCACGATGCCGCCCCAAATCTTACGAGCTTCCCACCAGCGATCATACGCTGCATTGTTCCGAAAACTCAAAAATAAAGAAACAGCCGTTCCTAAGATTCCTAAAGGAATTGCACCTTTTAAACCTAACGCTTTGAGTTCGAAATAATAGTACATCAAGTAAGTTCCTGATGCAACAATAAAAACGAATATGACTTCTCGCCAAAGTATAGCAAGCATTCCTAATACCCAAACGAGTTTATTATCTGATAGTTTTACAATCATAATTTAGTTTTTTTGTAAAGGCAAACGCATCAAAGTGATTTTAATTATTATTAAAGTATTTCAACAAATTGAAATATTAGACTTTATTTTCACGTAGATTTTTGCAACTAATTTTATTAGTTTGTCAATAAAACCACAATTTACAACGTAAATTATATAAAATCTCCATAAGATTTTTTGGTTATTTGATAATTTTTGCCGGTAGGAACTGTCTTTATCTGCCGTCTTTGTTTGAAATTGTTTACAGCAACTAAAAACAGCCGCTACGTAAAACAATAATAAAGCCTGCTCAATTCAAAAAATCGAACAGGCTTTATCCTAAAATAAGATTTTTTAAAATCTTTTAAGTCGTTAATTTCGGAGACTTTTCTGCTTTCTCACTCAATTGAAGCATCTCACCAACAGCTGGTTGTTGACCTTTTTTCATCCTATTCATTTTGTACAAATGTTTTAGCTGTAAACCATAACGTTGAGCGATGATATACATATTTTCGCCTTCTTGCACTTTATGTTCCGTTGATGTTCCTACGAATGTTTTTTGTTTTTTTGTAAGAAACAAGTATTGATTATCAACCAAATTAGTTGTTGATTTTAATTCATTATATTTTAACAATTTAGATAATTTCACTTCTGTTTCTTTAGCTATTTCATCTAATTTTTTTCCCGTAGAACTTACTGCAACGATATTATTAATTTGAAAATAAGCCTTTCCTTGTTCTGGGAACAATACGATAGGTTTTTCATCTATTAAAGCTTCTTTTTCAGAAACATCTTCTTTATAAGTTTCTACGATTTCAAAAGGTTCAACTTCCACCTCTTCCAAAATAGGTTCTTCACTATCTCCAAACACTGCTAATTCTTCCCCTTCTTCAAAAGTATGTGTTACATTAACTGGTTTGACATCATAAGGATTTGGATAAGTATCATATTTGGCTAAACCATATCTCTCAATAACAGAAATTAAATTATCGGCATAATCGGTAGCGGTTGCGTAACCTGCTGCTTTCAAACCATGTGCCCATTGTCTATAATCGGTATGATGATAAGTAAATAAAAAGGCATATCGACTTCTATGTGATAAAAATTCGGAGTGATCAATATAAGACGCATAAGACGAATAATATACTCTAAAACAAGATTTAAGTAAGTTCCCATTTTTATCAAAATCATCGTCTTCATGATAATAAGTGCTACCTGTCCATTCTTTTTTACATTTGATGCCAAAGTGATTATTTGAACCTTTTGACAGCTTACTATTTCCAGAATCAGATTCTAAAATACCTTGTCCTAATTTAATACTGGCAGGAATACCAGTTCTGTACATTTCAGAAATAGCAATATCTCTGTAATAATCAACATACTCTTGAACGGTTGTACGTTCTGCGGAGGCTACATCTGTAATAAGAAAGATGAAGATGAAGCAATAGAAGGCTTTTTTCATAATTTAAATTTTTAGCAGTTGTGTTTTGTATTTTAATTAGATGATTAAGAGTGAAATTGTTGTTTAACTATTTATGACTTACTCCTTAATCAAAATACTTTACGAATTAAAAAAAAAAAATTAACATATAAAAAGATTTTATTTTCTAATATGTTGCTATGACAGCGTTTGACGTATATTTGACTTTTATTATAAAATCAATTGATATAAGTTAACAAGGACTTTTTTAAGAAAAAACGTGCCTTTTATATCAAAAAAGGATTAGAAAGCTGATTTTTGGTTAAAAATTTAGTGTTGTATTAACAAAATGATTTTTTTACCTCAAAAAAAATGAAGCGATATAAAATAATGAGAAATGATTTTTTGACTTTCAATTAACCAAAATTTTATGAATATCAATATTTCTGAGAATTTTTCAATCATAAGAACAATCCTTTCTATGAGTTTGAACGTTATGATTAAATGATACATTAAATTAAAAAATCGTTCCTATAAAAGATTTTTAATCGGAAGATAATTTTTTTAATTTTATTATATTACATTGTTTTGATGGAATATCTATATAATTCATCAACTATTTAAATAGTTTATACTAATTTTGAAAGACTGAAAACCCCAATATTTTTTATAAAGCGAATGGAAGCACAACAAAATAAGAAGGTGCAAATTTAAAATGGACGAAAAAATAAATAAAAACTTATCTGACCGAGCCTTAGAAGACTACGAATTTGTCAAAAAAGCTGTAAAAGGAGACCAAAAAGCGTACACAGTATTGATGGAACGTTACCGAAACGCTATCTATCATATGATGTATCGTATGGTTAACAATAAAGAAGATGCAGATGACTTGACACAAGAAGCCTTTAGTAAGGCCTTTAATAAGCTATCAACTTATGCACCTCGTTATGCATTCAGTACATGGTTATTCAAAATCGCTTCGAACAACTGTATCGATCATATTCGTAAGAAAAGACTGATTTTGTTATCGATTGATGAAACTATCGAAGATGATGGCGGACAAACTTTTTCTAATAACCTAAAATCTGACAATTTAGATCCAGAAGAACGATTCATTCAGCGTCAACGTATCAAATTGATTCGTACATTGATGGGACAACTAAGCGAAAAATATCGCTTAATGATTGAGTTACGATTTTTTGAAGAGCTAAGTTATGAAGAGATTGCAAAAGAACTGGAAATTCCTTTAGGAACAGTAAAAGCTCAACTTTTCCGTGCAAAAGAAATTTTATATTCTTTGATGCAAACACCAATGGCTAAAGCTCATGTTGACTGGAAACGAAGAAAGAAAAAACGATAAAATGTCATTACGCTTTGCGTTATCTATGTCATTAAAGTTATAAAACCAACCTATAAAAAGTCAAGAGATTATTCTCTTCTAATTTATTAATCATTTGATAAGCGACACTTCTATATATTAATTTTTTACTGTTTTTGTGATATTTAATCTTGTGTACGACAGACAGTATAGCACTGAATGTTTTATGTTTGCAAAATTGATAAAAATATAACAATTTTAGGGCTTACAGCTCCAAAACTGAGGCTTCAAAAATACGTAGAAATCAAACTATCAAAAAACACATTTGTAATTTCTTAATATTTATCTTAACTTTCGTCAATTTTAAAAATTAAAAAAGACGATTAATATAAAAGCTTAATGGATTTGTCCATTTTTAACAACCATTCAATATATTAGTCGTTATTTAATTTTTTAATATCAGAGAGAAAGACAATCAGACTTAAAGCATCATATGGAAGAAATCAAACAGGAATTTTCCAAATTTGAAGAAGGACTTCTAAAGAAAGTAAACGCTACTTTTTCGAGTAGTGATTCAATAGAATTTTTCAATAGTTTGGCAGCACAAAGTCAAAGAATTGTAGCACAGATTAATACACTGGGTCAATTGACTTTTGATGCATTAGCGGATAATCAAGATAAATATTCGGATGATAAATTGTGGCTTCAAGTCGCTAATTATAGATGGTTGCCACAGATGAAATCGTATGCGTTGCTTTGGCGTGATATGGTTTTTCAAACCCATAAAGCGTTGATTCGACTTTGGACAAAAGAGTTATCGACCGTTGCTTTTGAGGATTTTAAGAAAAAGTCTGAGGAACAACTGACTCTGGCGACCAATCAAGTGACTAATTTTATTCCAAAACAGCTTCTTAGCCTAAACGCTAAAGATAACAATGCGACTGTAGTCAGTACTCAATGGGATTTGGAAGAAAATCCACAACCGATTTATAAAAATCAAATCGAACAAATCGGTCAACAATGTTTAGCATTAAGCAATGTAACGGATAGATTAAAACAGCACTTTGTTAGTTTTCAAAGTATTAATGATTTGATTTGTAATAGTTTGACGAACTATCAAAAAATTATAAAATCAGAACAACAAATTGCTAACGATACGATGCTTTTTGTCAACGACAACATCAGAAGTAAGGCAGGAAAAATAGCAATTCACGCTAAAAATATCGAAGGAGAAATAGAATATAGTAATCATCAAGATGCTTTTAAATTATCTTTTGAAACACTTTTGTTGACAATTAGTGAGAAACTTAACTTACCGATTGATACGAAAGATGGTGTGATTTTGACTAAAGATGTTGCCTTTCGGCGAAAAGTCAAACAATGGATTGAGTCAGAGATTTCGCCATTGATGTACGAGATTTGGGAGTTGTTGGAGTTCACAACAGACACACTTAAAAGATCGCTACGAAATGTTCAAAACAGAACAACTATCATCGCTAATGATATTAAGAATGAAAAATCTGTTAATATAGAAGATGTAGACGCACCGCTCAAAAATTTCTTAAAACGTACAAATAATTGGCAAAAAGAAATTCAACGATTAGATGATTTAATTCGTCAGCGATTGGAACAAAGCTTTCTTTTATCAAAAGTTTATGAACCAAAAAATGATTTTTTGCCTGTTCCATTACAATCGACGTTGACACAGTCTTGGTTTGCAGAAACGAAGTTATATCAACGGTTTTCGGTATTTTATAATTTTATTAATACCAAAATTCAACAGTTTAAAACAACAGTTGAGCAAGAGACAAATTTAAGTACTTCGGAAAAAATTGTCCGATATGTACAGACACATCAAATCACTAATAGTAATCACCATTATACCAGTATTTTTTTGACAAAAGGCTATATCGGAGAAGCATTTTGGGTAGAGCGAAAATTCGAAATGCAACATATTCAAGAGTTGATTGGACAATGGAAACTCGGTTATCGAGGAAGCGTTTTGTTGCATGGGCAACGCTTTTCTGGAAAAACACTTTTTGGAGAAATGGTCGCTAATCGACATTTTCCAAATAATGTTGTTCGGCTTTCGCCAAAAACAATCGTTCACTTCAATGGACGGAAACACCAAACAACTTTTGATTTGGGCGATGCTTTACAATTTGTCAAAAAGTACAATACCAAAAATCTTCGTCCAATGATTTGGATTGATGATTTGGAAACTTGGGCTGATGCTGATAATTTAATCACAGAAAATATTCGGAAACTAACAAAATTCATTGATAGTCAATCGAATAGTATTTTTGTGATGGTTTCGGTAAGTAATTGGGCGAAAGCTCATCTTAATAGTATTTATGATATAAATAAGGTGTTTCAAGCGGATTTTAACTTGGATAAAATGAATATTGACGAAATTCATCGAGCGATTTTGATTCGTCATGGTGCAACTCATCGAACCTTGGTAGACAATAATCATGAAGAGGTCAAGAGAAGTCAATTGATAAAAATGGTACAAAAAGTTAGTCGAGCAGGAAATGGAAATATTGGCGAAACATTGAACCTTTGGGCATTATCAATTCAGTTGTTAGATGAAGAAAATGTACAGTTTCATTATCCACAAATCTATTCAATGCCTGATTTTATTAATCCTGATATCGGTATTGTATTATCGTCGATTATGATGGAAAAAAGAACGAATGAATATCGTTTGCGAAAGTTATTCGGGAAAGCATTTGAAGAAAAGTATAAAAATATCGTCCAACGATTAATCAGTGTCGGTTTATTAGTCCGACATATTGACAACAATTTAGAAATCAATGAATTGGTTGTCAATGAAGTAGGACGGTTATTAGAACAAGAAAAATATATTGCGTTTAGTAATTAATGTTCGAGTGTTCAAATGTTTAAATGTTCAAGTATTTTTTTGCACCTTTTTGCACCGAACATTCAAACAATCGAACATTCAAACAATCGAACATTCAAACAATCGAACATTCAAACATAAATGGATACAATTTCAGTAAAAATATTGAATGATTTAGCAACGGCAGAAGCAGAAATGTCTTTAACTGAAAAACTGTATGATAAGGCAGCTTTTTCGTGGTCAGAGTTTCTATTTGTTGGTGCGACTTTGTTTGCGGTTTACTTTATACTGAGAATCACGCAACGATTTTTGAGTATAAGTCAACTTTTTGGTCGTTTTCAGCGACCGATTAAGCAAGTTGTAACGTACTTTTTATTAGTTTTTGAACCTTTAGTGATTTTACTATTGAGTTCAGCTTTTTTGATGATTAATCCGATTTATCACGGATTATTATTAGGATTGATTATGTTATTTGCTTACGCACATATGAAAAACTATGTGAATGGTCGAGTGATGCAATTCAATACTTCGTTTACCGTTGGTAGAGAGATTCGGACAGAAAAACTGGAAGGTATTATTGATAGAAAAGATCGCTTAGGTTTACAAATCAAAACAGCCAAAGGTGTACACTTTGTAAGTTATTCACAGCTTATCAAAGATAGTTATATGTTGCTTTCTGGTGATGATATTAGTGGATTTTATGAATTACAAATCATCCCAAATAAACCAAATGAAAAGTGTAATTATGAAGCCAAGTTAACGGATTTGCTTTCTACTGTTCCATATTTGGATTGGAATCACAAACCAGAGATTTCGATAGATGACAATTATGAAATCAAAGCCAGAATCGTGGTCAAAGATGAACAACATTTACACGATTTAGTCAAATTAATTCAAGGATGGAATTATTCCTGTAAAATATTGAAATAAACGAGTTACGAATCATGGACATTTTATCAACATACAATTTAATTATTGAGGCATCAGCCATTATTATTTTATCATTCTTTTTTAATGAATTATCTCGACGGACAAATATTCCGTCGGTGCTGATGTTGATTGTATTAGGTATCGTTTTAAAAATTGGAATTGATACTTTAGGCGTAAAGAATTTAGATTTTTTGCCAATTCTAAAAGTTTTAGGAACAGTCGGTTTAATTATGATTGTTTTGGAAGCCGCTTTGGAGTTGGAACTCAAACAAGAAAAACTTTTACCCATCACGAAAGCTCTGGTGATTGCCATTGTCGGTTTATTGGTTTCGACATGGATTGCAGCACTTATTTTGCATGAATTTGTAGAAGGAATGACGATGCAAAAAGCATGGATTTATGCAACGCCTTTGTCGATTCTCTCCAGTGCGATTATTATTCCGAGTGTAACAAGTTTAAAGCACGATAAAAAAGAATTTCATATTTACGAAAGTACATTTTCGGATATATTCGGAATTATTGTTTTTTATTTTTTGGTTGCTCCCTTTGAATCACATGGAGAAGTCGTACACGATGCAGCACATGAAGCCGTAGAAGCTGGTCATGGTTTAGCAGCTTATGGTGGAACAATTTTATTAACAATCGCTATTTCAATCGTGGCGAGTTATATTATTGTTTTGATTTTTCAAAATATAAAAAGCCATACAAAGCTATTTTTATTAATTGCCGTTTTGTTGTTATTATACGGTTTAGGTAAACAATATCACTTATCATCATTGATTATCATTTTGATTTTTGGATTAGTGATTGCAAATATGTCGTTGTTCTTTCAAGGGCCACTACGACGACTCTGGAAACCCGAAAAGTCAAAAGAACTCTATGAGGGTTTACATATTATTACGATGGAAACAGCTTTTGTTGTACGTACATTTTTCTTTGTAATTTTCGGTATAACAATTTCGTTAGCATCATTAAAAAGTTTAGATGTAGCAATGGTTAGTGGGTTGATTATTGCTTCGATTTACCTGATTCGTTATATCATTTTGAGGGTTTCTTTAGGCAAAGATATTCTACCTCAATTGTTTATCGCACCGAGAGGTTTGATTACAATTTTATTATTTTATGCCATTCCTGAAAAAGCACAAGTCGAAACTTTTGAAGCAGGAATTTTATTATTTACAATCATTGGTACAAGTTTGATTATGACTTTTGCATTGATTTATGATAAGCGTCGTGCGAGTAAAGCAATTCGTTCTGCGGAAAATTCGCCTGTTGGTTATGAGAAATGGAAAGCTCCAAGTGCAGAATGATTTTTTAATTAAAAATTGAAAATTAATATTGAAAATTAAAACGTCCGATGTTTTTTATAACATTGGACGTTTTACATTGAAACAAATAATATATGTTAAATGCATAAATTTTCACAATAAAATTATTCCCTCTATTGCTTTTATGGAAAAATTAATATATCATTGTAAACAAATACAAAAGCATAACCTGAATAACCTGAATAACCTGAATAACTTTATATAATTGACAATTTTCAGAAATTCCTTTTGCTAAAGTATTTTACAAGTCTTAATAAATTTCGAAGTATATACCATTACATATTTTCTTGTAATAATTGTTTTATATGTTGTTCTATTTTTTAAAAGCAACACTATAAACCTATGTCAAAAATAAAGGGCTAAAGAGGCGATCCTGCAAGATTTTTCCTCAATAACCCTATTCGTTTAATTATAAACTCTATAAAATTATGAAAAA
Organism: Saprospiraceae bacterium; assembly: GCA_045106825.1. Lineage (GTDB taxonomy): Bacteria > Bacteroidota > Bacteroidia > Chitinophagales > Saprospiraceae > CAWVWD01. Next base: position 14,659 of record JBGCFH010000317.1, read on the forward strand.
ATTATTTTTTACACTAATGATTTTCAGCTTTTTTGCTGTGACAGGCGTATTCGGACAATGGAGTGGCTCAAGTCTTAATGGTAATACTTACCGTAATGGAAAAGTCGGTATTGGACAAAGTTCTCCTACTGCGTTACTACATATTAAGGCTGTCACTCAGCTTGGACTTAGTTTTCCTGGAGAACCATCGACTTATACAACACCTGTAAGTTTACGTTTAGAATTAAATAGTAATTTCCAAAACCATTATTGGGACATTAAACCCGGTAGTTCCTTAAATTTTCTTTCAGGAACAAATACCAACAGTATGACTCAAAGACTAAGTATTGGTTCTACCGTATTTGATTATAGAGGTAATTTATTAAGAATTGGTACTGGAGAAAATCGTTTCAATATAGGAAATACAACTGCTCCAAATGGTAATACAGGACAATATATTGCTTTTGGTGCGAATGCTTTATCAAGTAGTGCTTGGCAATTTATCGGAAATTCAACTAATAATGGTGGTGCTATCATTCAAGGTGATAATCAAGGAAACTTATTTTTTATTACTCGCTCAACGGCTTCGAGTAATCTGATGCCTGTAAACCAAACGGCTCAAAATATCAAAATGCAAATTCATAATGATGGTAAAGTTTCAATTGGTACTGTAGCGACAGAGCCTGATATGAATGTTGATGGAGATGATTATCTTTTATTTGTAAAAGGCGGAACGCTTTCTGAAGAAGTCACCGTACGATCAGGTTGGGCAGATTATGTTTTTGATAATAATTATAAATTATTACCATTAGAAAAAGTTAAACAACATATTGATACTTACGGACACTTACACAATACTCCTTCGACTGCCGACCTCAATGGCAAAGTCAACTTAGGCGATGCGACCGTGCAACAACAGGAAAAAATCGAAGAAATCTATCTACATCTTATCGAAATGAATCAAGAAATTAAGGCTTTGAAAGCGGAAAATGAGCGTTTGAAGCAGGAGATAGAGGATTTGAAATAAACAACTTATAGTAATCACTCAACAAATTGAGTGATTGCTTCAAAATCAATTCTTATGAAAACTAATTGGCGAATTCTAATATTATTTTTTAGTGGTGTATTGGTTATTATTGGTTGCGATTGTGATGATCCGACCGACCCGAAGTGTAGTAATTACGACCCTTGCTATGAAGTAACAGAAGTCAAGGCAAACTTCAATTTTTATGAAGGAATCGGTGATACTTTAATACAAAGTGATACTGTACTCAACCTTTTTGTAGTCTTCAAAGCAGAAGGA
>JBGCFH010000318.1:0-9526 GCA_045106825.1 Saprospiraceae bacterium
TGATGGTGAAGTTGATGTGACGAATATTTGTAAAAGTGCAGGTTTGGGCGGAAATCCTTATCGTGATGCGACTTACGATTATTACATCAGCGAACCGATTGTTACGAATAACTTACACGGAACTGGTCCTTTTATCCTTGCCGCTTTGGCATTGAATAAATAAGTAATCAACTTAAACCGTGTCGATTTTGAAAAATCGACACGGTTTAAAATATCAAATCTATGAAAACTCTAACCTTTCTTTGTATTCTTCTTTTACTTTCGTGCAATACCTCAAAACGCAACCATTCAACATCAAAAAATCTTGAAAAGCTATTAGCATTTCCAACCGCAGAAGGTTTTGGAGCTTATGCCAAAGGTGGTCGAGGAGGCGAAGTGCTGCACGTTACGAATCTCAAAAATGATGGAAAAGGCAGTCTTCGTTGGGCAATCAATCAAGATTTTCCTCGCACGATTGTTTTCGATATTTCAGGCATTATTGATATTACAGAAGCATTAATTATAAAAAATCCTTTTGTAACAATTGCAGGACAAACAGCTCCTGGCGAAGGTGTTTGTATCAGAGGTGAAACGTTGCGAATAGAAACGAATGACGTGATAATTCGCCATCTAAAAGTGCGTTTGGGCGACGGCAAACACGGACAAGGAAGCCTTCAAGGCAAAGATGCCATCAGTGTTTCAAAAGGCGAAAATATCATTATTGACCATTGTTCGACAAGTTGGAGTTTGGACGAAGTATTATCGACTTCGACTTATCACCCGAATTTGACAAATGTTACCATTCAATGGTGTTTTATCACCGAAGGTTTAAATCCTGATGGACACGGATTTGGCTCATTGATACGAGGAACAGGCGGAGCAAAATACAGTTATTTGTACAATCTTTATGCTCATAATCATGGCAGAAATCCTCGACCTGGCAATTATGACAGCAATCCACACACCAAAGATTCGCTCGGACTTTTACTTGATTTTAGAAATAATGTGATTTACAATTGGGGCGGAAATCACGCAGGTTATAATGCCGATAAAAAAAGCATTTTGAAACTAAATTATGTCAATAACTATCTTATTTCGGGTGTAAATTCTACCAATAACGGCATTGCATATTCGACAGGTTCACCATACAATAAAGCCTACTTTTCGGGTAATTATTACAATCACAAAAAGCCTGAAAATCAATGGTCTTTAGTTCATTTTAATAAAAAATGGACAGGCGAAAACAAAACTAATTACAAACAAAATCAACCATTTGAGACAGGTTTTATTCGCCATATTTCTGCAAAAGAAAGCTATCAAGCCATTCTTAAAAATGGTGGTGCTACTTTACCAAAACGAGATAAAATCGACCAAAGAATTATTGAAAACATAAAAAACAATACAGGAAAAATCATCAAAAGCCAAGAAGATGTTGGTGGTTGGCTCGATTTAAAATCCGAAAACCCACCAACAGATACTGATAAAGATGGAATGCCCGACGATTGGGAAATTGCAAATCATTTGAATAAAAATGATGCAACCGATCGCAATAAAATCGCATCAAACGGCTACACGATGTTAGAAGTTTATTTGAATGGAAAAATAGAAAAATAAAATGCTTTTACCTGTTTGATAATCAAACAGGTAAAAGCATTTTTATAAAAATCTTATTTCAAAACACCTTTTTCAAAAACCGTAAACTATATTTCAACGTTGGTTCAAACCATGGTTCAAGTAGCCAAAAAGCGTGAGGCGAATTTTCAAAAGTATGAGTTTTGTGATAAATATTATGTTGGTCAATAATCGCAATAAAATCATCACGACCAGCGTGAAATCGAGGTTTTGAGCTGTTTATAAACAAAATCGGTGGCGTATTTTTATCAACATATTCCAGAGGCGAAGCTGATTTCCAACGCTCAAAATTATCGTTATAATCACCCAGCCAAGCATTCGCAGAACGTCCAGACCATTCGGGTTTTGCTTCTTGATGAATGAAAGACACAATGCCATCAATATTCAAAATCGCTTGAACGTTGGCAGAATATTCCGCATTTTGAGTAGGTTTATCGAAGTGCGAATTGTTGTTTGTTGTGCCGAGTAAAGTCGCCAAATGAGCACCAGCTGAACAGCCGTAAGCAGCGATTTTATTCGTGTCAATATTGTAAATTTCCGCATTTGCACGAAGCCAACGAACTGCCGATTTTAAATCATAAACCGCAGAAGGGTAGGAGCTTTCGCCACCCAAACGATACTCAACAGTCACCGTAACAAAACCTTTTTTTGCCAATTGTTGAGCCATCGGAATCAAGTTTTCTTTTGAGCCAGTCATCCAGCCTCCGCCGTGAATCATCAAAATCGCAGGTCGTTTTTTGTGCTTTCTTCTTTTTGGTTTGAAAACGTCCAAATGCAGTTTTCGACCATTTTCTAATTCCAAATAAACGACATTAGAAAAGGCTTCGACTTGCTTCGGCAAATTCGCCCAAACAGGTTTTACATTTGGCTGTTTTTTACTGATTTTTAGGTAAGAAGAATGAATCGAATAAGCGGTATCTGTTGGTGCATAAGTGTTTTGAGCCAAAATAATTTGACCAAAACACAAGACAAATAATATAAAAAATGAACCTTTCATTGTTTTAAAACCCTATTTCAATCCATTCAAAAAATTAACAAATCTATCTAACCAAAAATCTTCCGTAGTCGAATTATACAGACCAAAACCATGTCCACCATTTGGATACAAGTGCATTTCAGCAAGTACATTTTGTTCAAGACAAGCCGAATAATACGCCAAACTATTGCGAACCGAAACCGCTTTGTCGTCTGCTGCATGCACCAAAAACGTTGGAGGCGAATCGCTCGTCACTTGTTCCTCATTTGACCATTTCAGAACCTCAGATTTTTTTGGAAATTTGCCAATTAAATTAATACGAGAACCGTTGTGAGTCAATTCTTTTTTAAAGCTAATCACAGGATAAATCAACGCCACAAAATCGGGACGAACCGAAGTTGTGTCAGTTTCGTTATGGTCAGCATTTGTTTGAAAATGTGTCGCTGCCGAAGCCGCTAAATGTCCGCCAGCAGAAAAACCCATAATACCAATTTGATGGTAATTTAAACCGTACAATTTGGCATTTTTTCGAGCGTAACGAATCGCTTGTTGAGCATCTTGCAGCGGTGCGATTGACTTATCGACATTCGTCAAATCTTGTGGAATACGATATTTTAAAACAAAACAAGTCACGCCTTTTTTGACCAACGCTTGAGCTACCAAAACGCCTTCTTTGTCGTAAGCTGTTTTCGTATAACCTCCTCCAGGACAGATAATTACGGCTTGACCGTTTGGTTTTTTGGGTTGCAAAACCATCAATGTCGGAACGGAAGTATTAATAAAAGCTCGGTTATTTTTTCCACGTTCGACAACTGTTTCTGGGTCGGCAACATGTCGATTATTTGGAACTTTATTTTCATAAAGCGGCAGTTCTTTTTGTGTATATAATTGCGGTTTTTCCCAGTTACCCAAAATGTTGTTTTTTGTATAAAAATCAGCTTGTCGCTTTGTCAATTGTTGCGACCAGCTCACTCGATTTTCGATGTTTTCGGTTGTAAATTCGGCATAAAAAGTCGTTGCTAAATCGTCTTTATTACTCCATTCTTTCCAACCTTCCGGAACGATATGTTGTCCATATTTACAATTAATAAAAACGGTTTTAGCAAACTTTCGCCAAGGTCTTCCTAAGTAAACTTTGTCCACATTTTTGTCGGCAGTTAGTTCACAATTTTTAAAAACAAAACCATGTTTTTGAGAAGCAGTCGTTGATGCTGCGGTGATATAAGAGTTTGATTTTGAGTGAATTATACAGCTTTTAAATAAAACCGTTGCGTTACCAAAAATAAAATCCGTTGTACCGTCAATATAGCAATTTTTAAAATATTGTTTACTATTTTCACCAGTTAAATAAAGCGTATCTTGATTGCCTTTAATCGTACAGTTTTCAATTGTGCAGCGGTTTCCGCTAACTGTCAAGGCAACCGCTTGATGATTGTCTTTTCCTGCCGAATTAATAATCGTCAAATTCTTCAATATCACATCATCAGCTTCGACCGAAAATGTCGACGTGTGAAACGTACTATTTCGACCTTTATCCACTTTTTGAAAATAGTCATCAAACGTAATTATCGTATTTTTTTGGCTTTCGCCAATGATAGAAAGGTTGGTATTCCAAGCATACACACGGACTTTTTCGGTATAAGTTCCATTTTTGATGAAAATCGTAATGTGTTTATCGGGAAACGATTTTGTAGCATTTAGAGCCGCCTGAATCGAAGTAAAATCGCCAGTTCCGTCTTTTGCAACGGTGATTTTGGTCGCATACTGACCATTTGCCGAAAGGCTAATTATTACAAAAAAAAATAAAAATAAAGGTAGGATTTTTTGGTTCATATTTGGTTTTTGGAACGGTGTCGATTTCAAAAACCGACACCGTTTGATAAAACTATTAAACTAAAGCATCAACTGCGGCTTTCATTCCATCTTTTTCGATAGTAAAAAGATGTGTTGCCAAAGCAGTTTGAAGTCCATTGATTTCTGTCAAATCCGTTTTCCAAGCATATTCCCATTTCAAAATATTTGTTGCCATTGTTGCAAAACCAGCTTGAGAACCATCACAATTTTTCCATTCATTTTGAATAAAATCAATTGCTGTTTGGTCATCTTTTAATGGAATTTCGCCTTTGTAGAAATGTATCAAAGCAGCCATTGAAAAAACCAAACACTTTGGTAATACTTGCTTTCGGTTATAAAATTCTACAATCGAAGGCAAAACACGAGTTTTGAATTTTGAAACCGAATTTAACGAAATACTAATCAGTTGATGACGAATAAACGGATTTTTGAAACGGTCTAAAACGTCATTGGCAAACTGTTGTAACTCTTCATCTGGCAAATCCAAAGTTGGGATAATTTCATCAAAAATAGATTGCTGAACGAATTTTCCCATGATGTCATCTTCGACTGTTTCACGCACGGTTTCGATGCCATATTGATAACCGACAGGAACCATCGACGTATGTGCACCATTCAAAATACGAACTTTTCGAGTGCGATAAGGCGTTTGGTCGTCTGTGAAAATCACGTCTAAACCAGCTTCATTTAATGGCAATTCTTTTTGAACGTGTTGAGGTGCTTCGATGACGAAAAAGTGAAAGGCTTCACCTTGCGTAATCGCTGTATCTTTGTAGCCTAATTTTTCCCATTCTTCGTCTAAATTTTCTCGAACGCCAGGCACAATTCTATCGACCAAGGTATTACAAAACGTATTTGCGTTGTTTATCCAAGTTGTGAAACCTGGTTCTAATCCCCAATTTTCAGCATTTTGTAAAATACATTTTTTAAGGTTTTCGCCATTTTTCAAAATCAACTCAACAGGAATTAAAATACAACCTTTGTCCTTTGCACCATTAAAAAATTGGTAACGATGATGTAGCCAAAGCGTCAATTTTGCAGGAAATTCAGTTGGCGGAACGTCCGTTACTTTGTCCGTTTCTGAATAGCGAATACCAGCTTCCGTTGTGTTGGATACGATAAAACGCAAGTCGGGATTTTCGGCTGATTCAAGGTAGGTTTGCCACTCTTCGTGCAAGTGCAAAATCCTGCGGATACTTTTGACTAAGTGACTGCTATCAATGGTTTCACCATTTTGGTAACCTCTCGTTAATACATGATACAAGCCATCTTGTTGTTGCCATTCTTTATAATTGTCAAAAGGCATTGTTGCGACCAAAAGCACGCCTAAATCAGCGTTCATTTTGTCATTATACACGTCAAACATCCAGTCGATGAATGCTCGTAAAAAGTTGCCACCACCAAATTGTAAAACTCTTTCGGTTTTTGGTTGCGGAGCGTTTGTCGTTGTTCTATTTAAGTTTTTCATTTTTTTAATACGGTTGATGGTTGACGGCAAACGGCAGACGGAACGGATAAAACCGTTTGCCGTCTGCCGTTGACTGTCTGCCGTTATTTATAAAGAAACACCACGTTTCCACGGAATAAAATCATCTTGCCCTAATCGCTCTGCTTTGGTGAATGTTTCGCCGTTTGCGATACTGATTAATAATTCTAACAATTCCTCGCCTTTGGTTTCAATCGTATCTTCGCCCGAAATGATAGTTCCTGCGTTGATGTCGATGATATCTGCCATGCGAGTTGCTAATTTTGTGTTACTTGACATTTTCACAGTCGGAGCGATAGGATTTCCAGTAGGTGTTCCCAGACCAGTTGTGAATACAATCAAATTTGCACCAGAACCAGCTAAGCCAGTTGTGCTTTCCACGTCGTTGCCAGGTGTACAAAGTAGGTTCAAACCAGGTTTTGTGGCTTGTTCGGTGTAATCCAAAACATCGACAACTGGCGAAGTTCCACCTTTTTTAGCTGCTCCAGCGGACTTCATTGCGTCGGTGATTAAGCCATCTTTAATGTTGCCAGGCGAAGGATTCATGTCAAAACCAGAACCTGCTTCTTCGGCTCTTTGTGCGTAAGTTCGCATGATAGTTGCGAATTTTTCGGCATTGTCCCGAAGAGTACAACGATTGATTAATTCTTGCTCAACGCCATTTAATTCCGGAAACTCGGACAAAATCGTTTTTGCACCCAAAGCGACCAATAAATCGGAAGCGTAACCTAAAGAAGGATTGGCAGAAATGCCCGAAAATCCATCTGAACCACCACATTCTAAACCCAAACTCAAATGATGTAACGGTGCTGGTTTGCGTTCGATTTTGTTTGCTTCGATTAAGCCAACGAATGTTTTTTTGACGGCTTCCGCAATAAATTCTCGTTCTGAGTTGCTTTGTTGTTGTTCTAAAATGACCAATGGTTTTTGAAAATCCTTATCCATTTTTTGGATAGCTTCTTCCAATAATTTGAATTGAGCATTTTGACAACCTAAACTCAAAACGGTTGCACCAGCTACGTTTGCATGCGTTATGTAACCTGCTAACAATCGGCAAAGTGTTTCGGAATCTTGACGAATACCGCCACAACCGCCATCGTGTCGCAAAAACTTTAAACCATCAACATTTGGAAATAAGCGATTGCGTTGGATCTCATCACCAGTTTTGATGATTTCTGTATTTAAAATATCATCAGCGTTTGCACCATTTTTATATTGAGCAATCAAGTCATCGAGATTAACCGAAAAATCTCTATCGGTTGCATAACCCAATTTTTCAGACATTGCTTCTTGAATGACTTTGATGTTGCGATTTTCACAAAAAACTAATGGAATGACGAGCCAGTAATTTCGAGTACCAACTTTGTCGTCTGCACGATGAAAACCATTGAACGTGCGATTTTCAAACCTTGAAATATTCGGCGTTTGCCATTCTATATGTTGTTCTTCGATTTGGTAATCATTTGAGGAATGTGCCACGTTTTCGGTGCTAATTCTTGAGCCTTTCATAATCGGCTTCAATGCCTTTCCGACTGTCACACCATACATTGTGATAATTTCGCCTTGAGCGAAATCACGTTCTGCAAACTTGTGTTTTGTTGGAATATTTTCTAATAAAAAAAATGTTTTCTCATTAAAAACCACTTTATCACTGGCTTTAAAATCTTTTAAAGCGACGATAACATTGTCTGAAGGATGTACTTTTAAAACTGTATTTTTCATATAATTGAACATTCAAAATTGAAAATGGAAAATTCACAATTTGATAAAACTTCAATTTTCCATTTTCAATTTTCCATTATTTATAAACCAAATAAACCTGGCAACCATAAACTTAATGCTGGAACATAAGTGACGATAATCAATGCAATTATCATCGCAATAAATAGTGGTAATAATGGTTTGATTACTTTTTGAATTGTCGTACCTGCAACACCAACACCAACAAATAAAACCGAACCGACAGGAGGTGTACACAAACCGATACAAAGATTTAACACCATGACAATACCGAAATGTGTCGGATCCATTCCTAATTCTGTGACAACAGGAAGGAAAATCGGTGTGAAAATCAAAACGGCTGGTGTCATGTCCATAAATATTCCGACAAATAATAATATTATGTTGATAATCAATAAGACAACGAACTTATTGTCACTTACTGAAAGTAGAATTTGGGTGATGTTTTGAGGGATGTTTTCGTACGCCATAATCCATGACATACTCATCGAAGTACCAATCAAAAGCATAACTATTGCTGTGGTCGTCACTGAATCTAAAAAAACGTCTGGCAATTCTTTGATTGTCATTTCTTTATAGATAAAGGTCAAAATCAAACAATATAAAACAGCGATTGCGGAGGCTTCGGTTGCGGTAAAAATACCGACAACAATTCCACCAATAACGACAACTAATAACATCAAACTCGGCAACGCATTTAAGAAAGTTTTGAAAACATCGCTCATTTTGCTGCGTTCTCCAACTGGAAAATTTTTCTTTTTTGCCCAAAATGCTGCAACAATCATTAAAAGTAAACCGGTCAAAAGACCTGGAATGTATCCTGCTAAAAATAAGGCTGCAATCGAAACGCCGCCACTTGCTAATGAATAAACAATCAAGACGTTACTCGGCGGAATAATCAAGCCTGTTGTGGCAGAAGTAACATTAATCGCTGCCGAAAACTCTTTGGAGTAACCTTCGTCTTCCATGCGTTTGCCTAACATACTTCCTAATGCTGAAGCTGCTGCTACGGCTGAACCCGAAATCGCACCAAATAACATCGCTGCAATGATGTTGACATAAGCCAAACCTCCTGGCAATGCACCGACAAGCGTTTTGGCAAAGTCAATGAGCCGTCGGGCAATACCTCCTTTATTCATCATTTGACCCGCTAAAATGAAAAACGGAATCGCTAATAATGAAAAACTGTCTAAACCAGTTGCCATTCGTTGGGCAATGGTTGTGAATGCTGGTAACATCGGAATACTGACCAACATGGTAAAAATACTACTCAATCCAATACTCCAAGCTACCGGAACGCCAATTCCTAATAGCACTACAAATGTTAAAACAAGTATTAATACTTCCATTTTTGTATAATTGAAAGGTCGAGTTATGAGTTACAGCGGTTAAATTCGATGTAGGTGATCATTTGACGAAAGTCAATAGAAAATACGTCTAATTCGTAATTTAAAAACTCTTAACTCAACCTTTTATTTTTCTGTTTTTAATTGGTTTAATTCCCTTAATTGAATGATGTCATAAATTTTATAATAAACGACTAACAATCCACTGATTGGTAAAACGGCATAAACAATAGTCATAGGAATACGGAGTGCTGCCGAAAGTTGTCCTAATGTTTGGGTGATATATATCAATCGAAAGCCGCCAATGACTAAAATACTGATTGCAAAAAATAATATGACAGCATTTATAAATAAGGATAAACGCCGTTGTCCATCAGGTTGAAGTTTGGGTTTGAGTAAGTCAATAGCTAAGTGCTTTTGTTGTCCTGCGGCATAAGCTGCTCCCAAAATTCCTATCCAAATGAGGAGGAAACGTGCGAGTTCTTCTGTCCAATCAGCTTGACTTCCGAAAGC
>JBGCFH010000319.1:0-3133 GCA_045106825.1 Saprospiraceae bacterium
ATAACAATTTCAAACGACAGTTTAAAAATTACATAAGGACAGATGTAGCCAATGCTAATGGCAAGAAATACAAAATTAGTTTTGGAAATATGCGACAAGTTTTTGAGCAGCTCAATCAAGAATTTATTGTTAATATTCAAAGTGTAGATTTGCTAAATGCTTTGTATGATTATTTCGTAAGTCAATATTTTAATGATTGGTCAAAGATAAATGCACTAATCCCGACTTTAGCAAATATCGTTGATTTAAGAAATCAATCTGCTCATGCTTATACTAATCCAATTTCTCGTACTGATGCTTTTGATTATAAAGTGGAAGTAGAAAATTGGTTGAGAGTTTGGTCAGATGAACGGAGATAGATATGGATTGGGTTTGAAAGCTAAGTTTATGCTTCGGTGATTTGGTAGAAATTAATATCTATTTTCATTGATTATTGCTCCAAAATTATCAAAATAGAACAAGTTTCTATTTTGATGGTTTTGGAGTTTTATTTTTTATTGAGTTGTTCTAATAATTCAATAATCTTATTTTTAGAATTTAATAATTCATCTTTCAAATTACTATTTTCAAGAATTAAATTGTCATTGTTAGAATCATTGACAAACATTTCCCCTTCATCAAGTAATAACCAACGCAAGTTTACATCAGGAAATAAAGCAGTAATTTGAGCAATTAAATCAGCTTTAGGACTTTGAGTTTGTCCTTTTAATAATTTAGAAATTGACTGTTCACTATATCCTGTTCTTTCCGAAAATGATTTCTGTGTAATTCCTTTTTCCTTTAAAACTGATGCAAAACGTTCTCTAACGAAGTTCTCTTAGACCAACGACTAAGTTTCAAAGCGAGAGGAATTTTAGCATTGCTACTCTCTCGACCAAAGAATTGGAAAATTTACATTGATGAAATTGTAGAACGTTCTGATGCTGATGGAAAGCATTCTGTACGAACAGGTTTTAAGGAATTTAAAGAATTTGGTTATTTGAAATTGGTCAAGGTTTGGAATAATACAACAAGAAAATTTGAAGGTACAGTTTATCAACTGTGCCTGAAACCAATCAAAAAGGGAAAAGCTAAAGTTCAAAAAAATTTAACTCCATCGAAAGATTTCCCGACTGACGAGAAAACCGACGTACCAAAAATCGGTATGATGGAAAATCTGCCTGACGACAAATCTGACCGACCAAAAACCATGACACCAAGTAATACTAATAGTAGTAATACTAAAATACAGCAACAACAAGCAAAAGTTGATGATGATGTCTCTTTGAAAAATTTAAAAAATGAAAAAAGGTTTTCTAATGAGTTTTCTAAAGAAAATGTAGAAAACCAAATGGCAACTGACTTTCTCCCCTATTTGCAAAAAGATGAAAGTTGGAAAAAGCAATTCATCGGGAAAAACATTTGTAAGCAAGTTGGCGTAACTGAAATTTTGACGCTTCCAAAGTTTGAATTGTTATTGAAGCACTTTGCACAAACTTCAATTTCAAGCGGAACAACTTATCCGAATATAGCAGCGATAAAACGCCACTTTTTCAATTGGTTTAGTGCCAATTTGAAGAAAGGTGCATTGCCAAATTACATTGAGCAACAAACCGTTGCACCCAAAAAAGCACGTAAACAAGTTGCAGCATTAATGCCGAAATCCAATGCTGTTTTAAACAAAATCTACGGACAACAATGCGACAACGAAGCTCACCTCTATCGCTGTTTACAATTATTAGAAACACATTTAGCGATTTATGAAAATGCGTTGCAATACCTTGATACAGCGAATGTAAACGCTGTAAACACTTGGATTGAAGATATTGAAAATGCTAAAAGTTTGGTAGAGCGAGGACAAAAAGCAGGAAAACTACAATGGTTTTGTAAACAAACTTCTAAACAAAGAAAACCAATGCATTCCATCATTGCAGGATTATCACAACAACTATCAATGGCAAACGCCTAAAAATCAATTCAAAACTACTTATTAATTATTACTCAAAATAACCTTGGAAAGGTTGAATATGAGTAACCATAGGTTATACCTATGGAAATTCAAAAATTAAAAAATCATGGTCAATATAGAAACTTTCATGCAAGAAAAAGTGGAAGCCGACACTTCATATAACTTTCAAAAACTCTACGCTCCTTTTTGGTTTATCGTCTATTATGTCATCGGTTATCCGTTGCGAATCTTAGGTTGTTTTGCTGATGGGTTTGTGATTTATGGTTTAGTTTACGCTGCTCGTGAATCAACTTGGCAATCTATTGTTGTAGCTTTTATTGGTGCAATCATCATTCAAATTATGTTAGGTGAAGCCGCTACAATTACCGCTAAAAACTTATTTCGAGGGTTGTTTTATCGAAGTTTAGCGTATGGAATGATGCTATTGGTTACACTAATGTTCACAGGAGGTTCGTTGTATTCAACAATCTTTCTAAGTCGTAAAGGAAGCGTTCATGCCATTGAATCCGTATCTCCTACGCTCAAAACAAAATCCTTAGAAAAAGATAAAACCTACAACGATAAATTGATAAAATCAAAAGAAGCCAAAAACGAAACGGAACTCACAACCATCAAATCCGAATCCAAAACAGCACAAAACGAAGTCAAAAATCAGATTTCAAAAGCTGAAAAATTGATTAAGGACAAACAAAAAATTGTAAACACTTACGTAAACAAAGTCGATGCACCTTGGGAATATCGAGAAGCGATTATCAAAGGACAACGGCAACTAATTACACTAAATGCTAACCTAACAAGTCTAATTGAACAAGAAAAAACAGACTTAGCAGACGCACGGAAACGACACGGAAAAACCATCGTTTTAGCCGAACAATCCAAAATTAGTGATGTCAATTCTACGATTGCCGAAAACCAACGTAAACAAGAAAAGTTAGCTTTATTTGGTTTAATAGCGATGGGTGCAAATGTTGGAATTAATATCCTTTCGTTTTTGATAATGTGGGGATTTGAATTGTATTTGAAATTTGCTCAAGGTGGAGGAAGTATTAGAGTTGTCAAATTATAAAAATTATAAATTAATAAATTTTCTTATAGTTATATAAAGCAGTTGCAGCAAGCATTACATCATCTTTCCATCCTTCTTTTCGACCTCTAAACCTATCACTAACAATTTTTGAAATCTTA
>JBGCFH010000032.1:0-12454 GCA_045106825.1 Saprospiraceae bacterium
ATTTAATCGTGTCCTGTTCGGGTATTGTGTCAGTTAGTACGGCGTAAGTGTTGTCGGTTTTTAATTGTGAGGCACAAGTCATGGCTAATACTGCTATCAAAGCAAGGATAAACCAGAGGTTAAATTGTTTCATACTTTTAGGTTTTGTGTTTAGTAGGAATTAGGAATTAGGAATTAGGAATTAGGAATTCATTAATTTAGATTACTACTAATCGGTTTTACAGTTTTATTATTAAAAATAAGAATAACGAAAATTATCATTTTTGAAAAGCTAATATATGAAAAATATTTTTACAGTCGGATGTTTTTTATTTCATTAATTGATATTCTTTTCTCATTGTTTTGTTTTTCAATACAACTTTTATGAAACTTTTAGAGGATTAGAAAATTAGAAGATTTAAAATGAATAGATTTGTGATAAACCGTATCAGTCTTAAAAACTGATACGGTTTATTAGTCAATTATTGTTCTGATGAAGTACAGAGAATGTTCAAAAAAATAGTAACTGTATTTATTTGCTTGACTTTGTTCCGAAACCTTGGGAAATCTCCAACTTCGCAATCAACGATTAGTTTCCCTTCGAATCTGGCGCTTCGGATTACGTTGTTCTCGAAAATCACAAATCTATCAATCGAACAAAAACAGCTAAAAAAAATATCAATTATAAATTACTTTCTTAATAATTTGCTTGTCACCTTGTTTTATTGTCAATAAATAAACGCCAGCTGGTTCGTCTGAAATATCAATTCGATCACTAAAAACACCATTAAAATTACGCATATCTTTACTATAAACAACTTCACCATCTATATTAGCAATAGAAACAATAGCGGCTCCAGGCTCAATTTCAAAATCCAACTGAAATGCACCTTGATTAGGATTCGGGTACATATCTAATTGTGTAAAATCCAATAAGTTTTCTTCATCGACTTTTGGTATTTCGATTGCTTCATATTCTTCCATCTCTTCATCGACTTCTTTTTCTCCAAATATCACATCAATATCACGAGGTTTTCTGATTCTGATTCTATTTGTTCCCAACTCAACCGTTGTGTTGAATAATTCACCATCACGCTTGTATACAACCTCCAAAATATCACCAACTTCTTGAGCTTGTACCGCTTTTACTAATTCATCATTAGTATTTACGTTTTTATCATTTATTGAAATAATAATATCACCTTTCTCCAAACCAGCTTCTTCCGCACCAGAATTTTCCGTTGTTCCTAAAATAGAAACGCCTTCATCATCCGTATCTTCCCCTAACAAAACGCCCATTGAAGTATTTCCTTCTTCCATCCAATTGAAATTCCAATCATCACGATTTCCATTCCATTTAAATTCGCCATCCTCATTTTTAAAATGAAAAATATCATTTGATTTCTTTAATATAACAGGCGTTTTATATTCAGAACCATTACGCAAATAAGAAATATCAACGTTTTCCCCTGCTTTCTTCTCTTTTAATGCTTCGATAATATCATTACCATTTGACATGATTTGCCCATCAATTTCTGTGATAATATCACCATCATTTAAACCAGCGTTTTCCGCAGCACTATTTCTATTTACTTTCATAATATGAACGCCTTCATCCGTTGCATCACCTAATTGCACTCCTAATTCACCTTTGTTCGCTGCACGAGGAAACTTGATTTGAAAATCTTCATCACCATTAAAAATAATTCCGCCATTGTTGTCCCATTCGATGCGTGTATCTTCACCATTCAACCAAACCGAATTATTAGATTTACTTTCTTTTAATGTCGCCTTAGTTTCTAATACTTCACCATCACGACGATACTCAATCCTAATTGTTTCACCTGGTTCATTTGCTTTGATTAGATGTACTAATTGTGATAAGTTACGGATTTTTTTGCCATCAATTGCAGTGATAATATCGCCAGTTTGCAAACCAGCTTCTTCCGCTGCACTTCCTTCAAAAACTTCTGTGATTTTGACTTCTTTTGACTTTTTGCCATCATTATTAACAACCCGTTCTTTTAACATGACACCTAACGAACCGTCATCATCATTCTCTTCATCCGCAACGCCAAGTCGAATATCAGGCATTTGAATATCATTCAAACGAATCTCCAAACCTTCTAAAGCCAAATCAAGATTATTCACCATCTCATTTGTTTCTTTCAAAAAGTACGTTTTATCACCTTTTTTAAAAAGAATCAAATCTTCACCTTCCACATCTTCCACAGAGATTTCTTCGCCATCGACAGTTACCCGAACTTCTGTCTTTCCATCTTTTTTAATAATTGTTTCGACCCGTTCTTTTCCATCTTTATCAATGGTTTTTTTGGTCATAATGACTTTTTCGTCGGATTGTTGTTGTTCCTCTTCTTGTGCAAACGCTGCATTTGTTATTAATAAAAGTAGCAGAAAACATGTTGTAATAACGGTATTTAATTGTTTCATAATAGTTGTTTGAATTATGAATAATTTATTTTTAAATAATGATTTATTAACATTTTTAGTAATTATATCTCAATAGACAACCGTAAATTTAGAAGGCTGCATATATTGTTAATATATAGTAGAATATAAATGTTAAATTTTTTCTACTTAATATGACGATTCAAAAAAAAAAGTTGGTTATCGGTTGACAGTTAATGAAAAGTTAAACCATTAACAAACATGATAATACGTAGGCTTTCTTAATAAATTTGTAGAGGTTGTCACAATCTTTTTTGTATTTAATTTGTTGATAATGAAAGGTTTCAGAAAATTAAAGTTAATAGGTAGACAATTCTTATAACTATTTAAGAAACATACCGAATTTATATAAATGAAGAAAAATGCACTTTGGTGGATTATCGGGTTGATGAGTGTTGCATTGTTAGGTGTAATCGTAATGCAGGCTTATTGGATTAATCAATCTATAAAGTTAAGCGAAGAACAATTTAATAAAAATGTGTTTATGTCGCTTAATGCTGTAGTTTCTAAGCTGGAACTGGCAGAAGTTTATGCAACAACATCGGACTTTTTGCCACCGAGTTTTGGCGGAATTACAGAAAACGAAAAAGCGGAAATTCTTGATAATGCTCGACGCAATCAATTATCGTCTGAGTTCTCTTTTGTACAAGAAATGTCTGTTGATAGCTTAATGGTTTTTGAGTCGGATGACTTTTTTCAAAATCATGGAGAAGATTGTCAATGTATCTCGTGTCAGAATAATCGAATTGATGAACATTCAGATATTTACTATCGACATTTTATCAAAGCTTTTGCACAGCGTTCGACTTGCAACAAACCGATTGTACAGCGTATTGATATTAATAATTTCAATCAATTGTTAACAGATGAATTAAAAAATG
Organism: Saprospiraceae bacterium; assembly: GCA_045106825.1. Classification (GTDB taxonomy): domain Bacteria; phylum Bacteroidota; class Bacteroidia; order Chitinophagales; family Saprospiraceae; genus CAWVWD01. Next base: position 3,330 of record JBGCFH010000032.1, read on the forward strand.
AAGGTATTGATATTGATTATACTTATGGAATTTATTCTGACCGTAAAAAAAGTTTTGTACTAACAGATTCATATTTAAAAGATGAAAAAAAGGAAAAAAATCCAAAAGTCCTAAAAGCGAGTTTACAAGATTTGACGACTTCTCGATATAAAGTACGTTTGTTTCCGAGTGATATTGATGTACCAGGCTATTTGGTGGTACATTTTCCTGGTCAAGTTGGTTATATGTGGCGTTCGGTTTTACCGACCTTGTTGGGGTCTATTTTGTTTTCGGGTGTTATTTTGTTTTGTTTTGCTTATACAATTCAAGTGATTTTGGAACAGAAAAAGTTATCAGAAATCAAAAATGATTTTATTAATAATATGACACATGAGTTCAAAACACCGATTGCAACAATTTCATTGGCAGCGGATTCTATCGGAAATCCGATGATATTACATAAGCCTGATAAAGTTCAACGATTTGCGAACATCATTAAGGCAGAAAATAAACGCATGAATAAGCAGGTCGAAAAAGTATTGTCGATGGCTTTATTAGATAAAAAAGAAGTGAACTTAATGGTTAAATCAATCAATGTTCACGATATTATTTCGAGAGCTGTTGATAATATTAGCTTACAAGTTGAGAAAAAAGATGGTAAAATCTTGCAAAACTTGAAAGCTGAGAATCCTATGATTGAGGCTGATGAAACGCATATTTCTAATGTTATTCATAATCTTTTGGACAATGCGAATAAATACACGCCCGAAAAACCAGAAATTTCGGTTCATACTCGAAATGTTGCTAATGGCGTTCAAATAATGATAAAAGATAATGGTTTAGGAATGTCGAAAGAACAACGTCGAAAGATTTTTGACAAATTCTATCGAGTTCATACAGGAAATCGTCACGATATTAAAGGGTTTGGTTTAGGGTTAAGCTACGTAAAAGCAATAATCGCTGAACACAAAGGCGAAATTGATGTTCAATCTGAGTTAGGAAAAGGTAGCAAATTTATTTTGACCTTTAAGCATAACATCAAATAACGGATAGTTAGTCCTCAAAAGATTGACTCATAATTTTACAAACATTCACAACTAAAAAAAAGCAAAATAATGAATAACCAAGCAAAAATTTTATTGGTAGAAGATGACCAAAATTTTGGTGATGTACTACGTTCTTACTTAGAAATGCACGATTATGACATCACTTTAGCAACTGATGGCGAAGCTGGTTTCCGTGCGTTTCATCAAGGCAAATATGACTTGTGTATTTTTGATGTAATGATGCCTAAAAAAGATGGATTTACATTGGCAAAAGAAATCAGAGAAACGGATAAAACAACGCCAATCGTTTTCTTAACAGCTAAGTCGATGAAAGAAGATGTAATCAGCGGTTTTCGTATCGGTGCTGATGATTATATCACAAAGCCTTTTAGTTCTGAAGAATTACTGTATCGTATTCAAGCGATTTTGAAACGCAGCCAACCTTCTGATGGTAAAAACGAAGATCAAAAAGAATTTACAATCGGAGATTATCATTTTGATTATCCGACTCGTATATTGACTTTGGGTGATAAAAAAGATAAATTGTCTCCGAAAGAGGCTCAATTGTTACGTCTTTTTGCATTGTATATGAATGAAGTTTTGCCTCGTTCGATTGCTCTGACTCAGATTTGGGGCGAAGACAATTATTTCACAGCAAGAAGTATGGACGTTTTTGTAACAAAATTACGTAAATACTTAAAAGGCGATGAAAATATCGAAATTGTGAATATTCATGGTAATGGTTTTCAATTATTGGTAAAGTCAGGTGAAGCAGCGTAATTGTAAGTATGAAGGATTTCATCCTTTTATTTTTAATAAAAACGAATTACACAAAATACAAATACTATAAATTGAACAAAGGTGAAGCTTCGGCTTTGCCTTTTGTTTTTTGTCATCAGCCGTTAAATCTCAAATATTCGACTAAGTGCCATTTGTCTTAGTCGAAAGATTTGAGTTTTTGAGAATAAATGCCCAAATTTGATATTGTGAATTTTATGATTTGTAATCAAAAAATTAAAGTAAAATCAAAATTAAAACGATACAACTATGGAAAAAAATTCGGTTAAATATGGAGTAACGGCAGGTTTGGCAAGTGTTATTTATTCATTATTACTTTACTTTACGAATCAGGTTTCTAATGTCGGACTTGGCTTTGTAGGTTTTGCAATCGTCTTGTACTTTATGTGGAAAGCATGTCAAGACGATAGAACATTGCAGGGCGGATTTGCTTCGTTTAGAGAAATGTTTTCAAGTGCTTTTCTCACATTTGCAGTCGCTGCTATTTTTACAATAGGATTTCAATATATTTTACTTACGGTGATTGATCCTGAATTAGCAGAGATACAAGCGGAACAAGCAATGGAACAAGCCATAAAAATTGTAGAATGGGCAGGAATAGAAGAAAATAGTAAGGAATATGAAGAAGCTTTGGAAAACGCTGAGAAAAATGCGATGCCAAGTCTTAAAAATTCTATTTTAGGATATTTAGGAGCATTGGTTTTTGGAGGATTGATATCACTTATTTTTGGTGGTGCTATGAAAAAGGATAAACCGCCTCACATCGCAGCAAGAGAAGATGAAACTGAACATTTGGTAGGAGAATAGTAGATTATGATAAGCCTATAAGATTTTTGAAAATCTTATAGGCTTGTTGATTAATACCGAATATCCGTTAAAAATAAACCTAAGGCTGGAGCAGAATAATTGAGTTTTAAAGGCTTTTTTTGTTCCAATGCTTGACGCAAATCAGCGAGTGAAACCTTTCCAGTTCCTACATTGACACACATTCCTACAATCAAACGAACCATTCCACGAAGAAAGCGATTAGCGGAAATATGAAAAACTAAACGACGATTTTGTTTATCAAAAACCCATTCTGCACGTTTCATTTCACAAAGCGTAGTTTTGACATCAGAGTTCGTTTTACAAAAAGTATTAAAATCCTTAAATTCCATCAAGATTGCTGCGGCTTGTTGCATTTTATCAAAATCTAATAACTCTTCTCGATAAGGATAAACCCAAGCCGTTTCTATTTCAAAAGGATTTTTGTCTAAACAAATATGATATTCATAACTACGATGATATGCATTAAATCGAGCGTGTTTTTCTACTTCAACGGCTTCAATATTATAAATAACAATGCCTTTTGGTAAAATAAGATTTAAGCGATGAACGAAGTTTTTTGGGAAATCATTTTCAAAATCAAAATGTGCATAATATTCTTTTGCATGAACGCCAGTGTCTGTTCGTCCACAACCTACTATTGTAATTTGCTTACGCAATAATAACTGCAATTTTTCCTCAATTGTCGCTTGTACCGTTACAGCATTTGGCTGCGATTGCCAACCGTGAAACCGAGTACCATTATAAGCTAATTTTATAAAATAACGCATTATGAAGTATGAAGTATGAAGTATGAAGTATGAAATTCATTTTATAACGCATACTTCATACTTACTTTTATGCTTTTTTTAATTCGATAGCTGCAATCTCAGGATTAATCCCAGCACGACCCGGATAACCTAAGAATCCAAATCCACGATTGACATAAAGATATTGTCCTTTTTCTTTATAAATACCTGCCCAACGAGGATAAACATATTTACTCGGACTCCAACGCAACCATTTTGCTTCAATTCCAATTTGAGCACCGTGAGTATGTCCACTTAATGTTAAGTGAAAATGATGGTCGTCATTAATAACTTTTGCGTCCCAATGTGTTGGATCATGTGATAATAAGATCGAAAAGTCTCCTTTTTGACTGTTTTCTTTTGCTTTTTGCAAATCACCAATTTGAGGAAATGGTGGTTTTCCCCAATTCTCTACACCAAATAACTTGATAGATTCACCATCTTTTTCGATAGTAACATTCTCGTTTTCTAATACTTGAAAACCAGCTTGATTCACTAATCCTCGAAGTGTTTCTATATTATCTTGATTGCTTCTACCTCGCCCGTAATCGTGATTTCCCCAGACAGCATATTTACCGAAAGGTGCTTTTAATTGCTTGAAAATATGGATGTAAGGCTCAAGTTCTTCTGCATGAGAATTAATCCAATCTCCTGTAAAAACAATTACATCTGGATTTTGGTCTTGAACAATATTTACTGCTCTTTCTACTTCTTCGATATTATCAAAACTTCCAGAGTGAACATCAGAAATCTGAACTACTTTAAAGCCATCAAATGCTTTTGGTAAGTCCGCAAATTTCAATGGAATATTGAAAACTTTATAATTGTATCGACCTTTCAAAACACCATAAATCAAGGCAGAAAAAGGAATTGCAGCCAATAAAGTTGCTGTTGTTCCAATAAATTGACGACGGCCAGTTAACTTGGTTTCGCCTGTATCACTAAATGGTAAAAGTTGCCAGATATAATCTAATATTCTAAAAACATCTTCTGCAAAAAAGACAGCGATTAGGACAAAATTCGTCATAAAAAATGCAAACGAAAATCCCATTAGAAGATTATTCGTTAAGGTCGCATTATACACACCTGAACGAATTGCAGAAGCCACTTTAAAATACGTAATAAAAAAAGTGACAACAGAAATGATAACGTAAGCCATTCCTACATTTGCCCAAATTGTATCAGTGAAAGCATTGCGAAAAGCATAAAATAAATATAACTCTAAACTCGCAAATATTAATAATAGTAAAATACCCATGATGAATGGTTCGTATGTCTGAATTAAATTATAAACAAATCGAAAACAGCTTAGTGATAAAACAGTTTTATTTTGATACGTAATATTAGATAGATGATTGATTTTTATACACTAATGTGCATTTTTTTGAGTGTAAAGCAATCTGATTAATAAATTCGTGTAAGTAAAAATACCTGTTTTTAATTAAAGTTAATTGTTGAGGGATTTTATATCTATAGTTTTTAGTATTTTTAAAGTATTAAATAATAAACAATTCCCTACTTATGAAAGCTATATTGAGCAATTATTTCTACGGAACAAAAAATGAATTAAGAGGTGTTACATTTTTATTTTGCGTGATTTCTATTATAGTTGTTATTCGCTTTCTTAGTTTTAAACCCAGTCCGACTTTAACGATAGACAAACAGGACTTTCATGAAAAAGCAAGTATGATTGCTGCTCTTAATATTACTAATATTGATAAATCATTTAATAATAATATTACTCAAAATACAGCAACTCAATTATTTTATTTTAATCCTAATATAGCAAGTAAATCGGATTTTGAACGCTTAGGTTTATCATCTCGTACGGCTCAATCTATTATTAATTATCGTGATAAAGGTGGAAAATTTTTCAAGCCACAAGATTTTAAGAAAATCTATACTTTGAGTGATTCGGATTATAATAGACTTTCTTCTTATATTAATATTCCAACAAATGACAGCGATTTTGGCGAAAGCCATAAGAAAGAAAAAGTTGTAGAAAATAGAGTAGTAGAGCTATTTGAGTTTAATCCTAATATAGCAAGTAAATCGGATTTTGAACGCTTAGGTTTATCATCTCGTACTGCTCAATCTATTATTAATTATCGTGATAAAGGTGGAATGTTTTATAAACCTCAAGACTTTAAGAAAATCTATACTTTAAGTGATGCCGATTATCAAAGATTAGAAACCTATATACAATTACCTAAAAAGACAAAAGCTATTGCTGAAAAAGAGGAAGATGAATCTCCTAAAATAGATTTTTCTCAAATAGAAAAACCTCAAACAGACTATATCAAAAAGTCTTCTACGGTAAAAATTGACATTAACAAAGCTTCAGTCGAGGATTTTCAACAATTGAAAGGTGTTGGAAAAGGCTATGCAAAACGAATCATAAAATATCGTGATAAATTAGGTGGATTTACATCTACTAATCAACTGAATGAAATTTATGGTTTTCCGAAAGAAACTTATGAAGTGATTAAAGAACAGTTGGTAATTAAGTCAAAAACGATAACAAAAATAAATATCAATACCGCAATGTATAAAGACTTAGTCAATCATCCATATATTGATAGTAAACGGGCGAATGCTATTGTTAAATATCGTAAGCAACATGGTAAATTTAAATCTGTTGACGATTTAGCAAAAATTTATGCCATTTCTAAATCTACTTTAAAAACGATTAAACCTTATCTGAAAGTTTGAAGTAGTTGAAAAATAAAGAAGGCTCAAACAGAAATGTTTGAGCCTAACAAATTTTATCATCTTATTTTATCGTATCCTATAAAATCACTCTTGAACCTAAAGCCAAAGAATAATTTTTATATTTTTCATTATCATTTCCGAGTCCGCCTATTGAATGTTGGAACAATGGTTCGATAAAGAAACTAAAACGTGAGTTTGTTTTATATTCTAACCCTAAACCAGCATCAGCTGTTGCAAATGTTCTTGCACTTATGACGTTGTTATTTGAAGTTCCTTCTTGTGTACCAGTAAGCATATTATCGTTTCCATTATCAACTAATATATTTCTATACGTTCCTGGAGTGACATCATTTATTAGAGAAGAATTTGTATTTCGTGTATCTTCTTTGATTATCAAACCAGGTGTAATTCCTGCAATTGCATACAATCGAGCTTTCTTATTCTTTCTAAAATTGAAATTTAATCTCAATGGTATTTGTAAAATATCTAATTTTACATCACGTTCGATTTCTACAACTTTAGGACTATTTGCATTCACAAAAGGTTCTAAATTTCTGTACGAATATGATTTATTATTGTAAACAAATCCTGTAGAAATCTCTATTTTATCAGAAATAATATAATCAATACCTAAGTAAGTAGCTAAACCTCTTGCTGATTGACTTTTATCATTTTCAATAAAATTCGCATATTGTGTATTCACTGATGCTTTTAAATGAACTGGTGATGTAAGATTTTTTGAACTAATATTAGATACAAAATTTTCTGATGGTTCAAATACAAGTTTTGGCGTTTTTCTCTCAACAAAAGAAGCAACTGTTAATACATTGGAATTTTTCTTTTTATCAATTGAAAACGTTGGCCCTTTCTTATCTTCTCCATAAGTCACTAAATCTTCTGCTGAAATTACTGCCAATGGTTGTGTTGTAGCAATAACTTCCTTTGTTTGATTTGTATTTTCAACTTTAGAATCTTTACTGATTTCTGGAGTTATTTGTTTAGGAAGATTATCAATCCATAGTGGTGTATTTTTATTTTCTGGTATTTCAAGTAAAGGATTAGCTGTTGTGACATCAATATTTGAATTAATATTCAAAATTGGTGTTTTCGTTTCAGAAATATTATCGTTGAGATTAGGCTCTCCCAAATCATTTATAGAAGCAATATTCATTTCAGAACTTTCTGTTAAATCTGATGCTGAATTACGATTATTTGCTTGTGGAACATTTGTAGAAGCATTTTCTTCTTCAACGATTTCTGTTGGAGGAACGACCGCATTTGACGATTTGTGATTGAACGGTAAGAAATTACCGATTGTCCAAATAGCGAAAATAAATAAAACCAACTCAATGGATTTTGTCAATATCAATTGATGACGAACATTTTCAACTTCAACTAAAGATGCTTCCATCGCAGCCCAGTTTGATGGTTGTGCTGATTCATATTGTTGTAAAGCAGCTTTTACAGCATCATCAGTTTCATTAGGAAATCCTAAATCATCTAATTCAATATCCATCATTGCCCAATGTATTGGCACAAAAGGAACACTATATTCACCTAAAGCGGATTTTGCTAACTCATCAACTGCATGAGGCAATTCTGCTTCGATTTTTTGTTCCATTACAGACCAATCATCTGGTTTATATGGTGTTTCAAAGTCTTCCAAAGCGGATTTCACTGCCTCATCAATCTCTTCTAACTCCAAATTATCCAAAGCACTTTCCATCGCTAACCAAACCGTAGCATCAAAAGGTACTTCCATATTTTGAAGTTCGGATTTAGCAGCTTCGTCTATCGGTGCAACCTGTTCAGCAGTGAGCATATCCTCCATAAATGCCCAATCTTGTGGTGTACACTCGACCTCGAAATTCTCCAAACTTGATTTAATAATGTTATCTAAACTCCTATTTTCCATAGTTAGGATATTTTGAAGCTAACATAGCTTTCAACTTTGAGCGTGCTTTTACTAAATTAGATCGAGAAGTGCTTTCAGAAATTCCTAATTGTTGGGCAATTTCCTTGTGAGCATAACCCTCGATGGCATATAAGTTAAATACAGCACGATAAGCAGGTGACAATTTTTGCACCGATTTCATAATTTCTTGTGCTGAACAGTTACTAATTGGATCTGGACCAACTACACTTGTATGTTGAGCATTCTCCAAATCTTCTGTTCTACGACGAATACTTTTACGGTAAAAATCAATTGCAGTATTAATCATAATACGACGAATCCATGCACCCAAAGAAGTCCCAGGTTTATAACGTCCTAAGTTCTTAAAGACCTTAATAAATCCTTCGTGTAAAATATCACGAGCATCTTCTTCGTTTGTTGCGTACCGTAAACAAACGCCCATCATCTTACCATAATATGTTTCGTAAAGCTGACGCTGAGCCCAGCGTTCTTTATTAATACACGCTACAATGAGATTCTGTTCTTGTTGTTTCAAATCTAAGGCAATATCCATTTGTTAATGGTTTTGTATGAAAGATAAACACTCTCCTTATTTATCTTTCGGTGCGAATGATGAATTATCACACTAATCATCAAAAAAGAAAAAATTGTAAAGTTTATACCATATACTTTTTTCAAAAATGTCCATAATCAATCAACAAAACTGTTTCCCTAATTGATTATTGAGACGCTTAGTTTAATTTTAACCTTATGACCTTGTTGTATTGTTAGTCTAACAATTAACAAAATATCAACGTTAGTAATTCCTTAACTGCTGCCAATATCCAGTTTTTTTATTGGAAAATATCACCTTTTGAATTTATCACCTTTTTCATTATATATTAGAATAAAGTCTATTTTTGTAACTACTCAGTATCTATGAAATTCTGCGTTTAATCCCCGAGGTTTCGGGACGCAGCAGGTTAAAATCCGAGTTGTTAGAGATTATTCGGTTCAAGAAGTTGGAAACAAAGATGAAAGTTAGATTTTAAGGATAAATATTCTTGTGTTCGAGTGAGTTTC
>JBGCFH010000320.1:0-15589 GCA_045106825.1 Saprospiraceae bacterium
GTATCCATGTATGTTCCAGAAGTTGTGACGGTATTTCCACTTGGTAATGTGTAGCTTCCACAACTTGAAGTTGAAATGGTAGCAAAAGTATTTGTTCCACCAGGAGTTGATAATGTTGCTCCAGTTACCCAGTTTGAGCTATTTCCATTTAATGCGAAGTTATTTAATGTTCCATTATTTCCATTACCAGAGTTATCTATTGTCGTTGTTGTCGAAGTATTATTGGCGTTCGGTGTTCCGTCATTGAAGCGATAATAAGCTACTAAACCACTTGGACTACACAATTCCGAGTTCATATCTGCTTGAATTTCTGCTTGTGTTCTTGCATAATCCCAAATACGAACTTCGTCCATATCGCCATCAAAGTTGTTTATACCGTCAACTCTTCTACCAATCATTACATTATTTGCTGTGCCAGTATTTGCCGTTACGGTCAAGGCCGCTTGTGTATCCAATACGCCATCTACATAAAGTGCAACGTTATTACCTGGATTAGAAAAAACAGCGGCAACATGATGCCAGTTTCCATCATTAACAGCGATTGTTCCGCTTACGCCATTTCCACCAACTTCCAATCGAATTGCATTTCCCCAAAGGACATTAAACGTAAACCTTTGTCCAGTCGAAAAAGTACCATAATCCACCAAAACTCCCTGAACACCGCCTCCACCACCTGGTACGAAGTTACCTGTTGTTTTAATCCAGGCTTCGATTGTTCTATCTGCTGTTCCTGATATTCCAGTGTAAGAGGTTTGAATATAGTCATCTGTTCCGTCAAAGTTGATACCTTGACTAAAAGAAAAAACGGAACAGCATAAAAATGATAGTATTAAAAACGTTGATTTTGTTTTCATGTAAATGAATTTTTTATTTATAAATAATAGGTTTTACAGTTGCTAACATTGCTTTTGCTTCTTTCCAAGAAGGCATTTCTGTTGCATCAATAGTTAGTGTTTTTATGGCTTTCGCAATTTTACCACTGGTTTTCATATATTTGAGATGTGCACCACTTCGAGCAAAATCTTTCAAGTCCTTTTCATTTTCCCAAAGCGTCATGGTATAATGTGTTGTCCACAAACCTCGTTTTTTCATTTTCACACAATTCGTTTTTCGTAATTGTAATGTGATAAATAATGCTTGATGTGATAAAACAAAATACAAAAATGAATTTCGCAATTCTATTGATGTTATGGTTACTTTCATTGTATTGATTGATTGTGTGATTGTGTGGCTTGTTCTTTACTGATTGCCTGTCCTAAGAACTCAGTGATGTGATTGTTAATCGAATATACGTCAAAAACAATGAGCGAGGAAGGAGTATACAATCTCACAATCAGCGAAGTGACACAATCATAATTAAATTCACTTCATAATTTTCTCCAAGACATTCTTCCCCGTCATCGCTGCAACTGTCAAAACACCAGAAAATAAAGCTCCACCAACACCAGCCGTAACAATATCTTGACCAGTCAGATATAAGTTTTTAATCGGTGTTCGAGGTCGCAAGAACTTTTGACGAAAACGACTCGGTGTATGATCTAAACCGTAAATTTCTCCTTTATCATAATTAATAAAGTGCTTTGTCGATAAAGGTGACGATAACTCTTGATGAACGATTTTTCCACGTAAATATGGCAAATGTTTATACAAAATTTCCAATAAACGATTAGAAATATTTTCTTTCAAATTATCGTATTCCTCACCACGTTTCATCCATCGAGTACCTTCCCATTTTTCAAACGTTTCGTAAGGTAATAACGTGATAATATCAATCGTACTTCGTTCAGGATAACGATTTGACCAATCTGGATCTTTTGCTGATGGAAAAGAAATATAAACTAATGGAAATTCTTCATTAATATCTTTCAAATAACGATTGATACAAGTGTCATGATCAGCATCACCAGGATAAATCCAATAGTTAGATTTTGGTAGATTCAATTCTTCAGGAGAACCTTCCAAACCCAAATACAAACAACCAGAAGCAACCGAAGGATTAATTTTTTGTAACTGTTCTTTTAAGCGATGTTTTTCGACTGTTTCCTTTGGTAATAATTTACCATAAGTTGTAATAATTCCTGCACCACTAATAATATTATCTGCGGTGAAAATGTTGCCATCATTCATTTTTACGCCAGTTGCACGATTATTTTCAATGACAATTTCATTAACTTCTGCACTAATCAAAACCGTTCCGCCAGCCTTTTCGATAACAGGCAAAACTGTTTCAAAAATTTGTGAAGAGCCACCAATCGGAAAACTTCCGCCACTAAAGTAATGACGAGCAACGGCAGCGTGCATTACAAAGCTACTTTGTTTTGGTGGTAAACCATAATCACCATATTGACCTGTTAAAGCTTTAATTAACTCTTCATTATTTGTTAATTTTCGTAGCACTTCATAAGTCGTTTGGTCAGATAACTTATTGTAAGCTCGACGCATAAAACCACCAGCGATTGAACTCATTAGATTTGGTAAAGCCTTATCCATAAAGAACGTTCGACTTGCCTTATTTGCCTCAAAAACTAAGTTGACATATTGTTTAATTGCTTCCTTTTCTTTGGGAAAATATTCCGCCATTTTTGCTTTAAAGTTGGAAACACCTTTGACATAATCATACGTCTTATCGCCAATAATCACTTTGTCATAAACCTCGCCCATATCTGCCCATTTCAACTGGTTATCACTGATATAATCGAAGACTTTACGAATCGTGCTATTTTCTCGTTGCACTTCACCTATATAGTGAATCCCAACATCCCATTCAAAGCCTTTTCGCTTAAAAACGTGTGTAAACCCACCAGCGGTATAATGACGTTCTAAGACCAAGACAGATTTTCCGTCTTTGGCTAAAATAGCTGCGGTGGTCAAACTTCCCATTCCAGAACCAATTATAATTGTGTCATAGTGTGGTTTAACAGTATATTTTTTCTTATAAGATTGAAGCATAAATTGGTTTTTAGAATCATAGATTTCTAACCAAATGTAACGTTAAAAATGGAAATTATTGATTGACAATTGATTTTTTTTGTATAAAAATTAGTTTGATTTTTTATATTTACGATATGAAACACGCATATTTCAAAGCAGGACAAGAAGGACGAAACGATGTTTCGAGTTATTTAATTACGATTATTTTAGTTGTCATATTCGTTTTTATTGCTCAAATTCCGATTACAATGGCTATTTTCAAAAATGGTAATGTTGAGGAAGCTGCAACAGGAAATATTGATTTTCAAAATTTAGGTATTCCAGAATGGTGGGCTTTAGTATTGATGTTACTATCATTTGTCGCTGCGTTATTTGGCTTGATTTGGTTAGTAAAAGTCCTTCATCAAAAACGACCATTAACGTTATTTACACCGTTTGAAAAAATGAATTGGTCGAAAGTCGGATTTTCTGCTTTATTGTGGTTGATTTTAGCCAGTATTGCAGAAGTTGTTGCGTATTTCATATCGCCCGATGTATATAGTTTTACGTTTGATGCCAAACGATTTTTTCCTGTTTTGATTGTTTCTTTATTAATGTTTCCGCTACAAACGACTTGCGAAGAAGTATTTTTTAGAGGTTATTTAATGCAAGGTTTTGGATTAGCATTCAAAAATGCAGTGATTCCTTTAATCGTAACATCTGTTTTGTTTGGACTGATGCACGGATTAAACCCAGAAGTCACTGAATTTGGCAAAAGCATTTTGTGGTATTACATCGGAACCGGTTTATTTTTAGGAATCATCACCTTGATGGATGAAACATTGGAACTCGCAATGGGCGTTCATGCTGCCAATAATTTATTTAGTGCGTTACTGGTGACTTTTCCAAGTTCTGCATTATCAACACCAGCAATATTTACCATGAGTGAATACAATGTGAGTTTAGGTATGAGTTTTTGGATTGTAATGGTCATTGTTTACACAATTATCGTTCAACAAAAATATGAATGGAAAGATTGGAAAAAGTTAGTGGAAAAAATTGATTTTGGTGGAGAAAATGACGAAACAATAAACGTTTAAAATCAATGACGTATGAACGGTACGAAGTGAAATACAACTTTACGAAAATTTTGAATTTTCGTAAAGTTGATGTGATTTAAATTAGGAGTTATTTATAAATCTCTAACTGATTTTTGTTAACTCTTGTTCTAATATAGGAATAGCGATTTTTGTATCTTTAATCAAATTAATTGTCCAATTTTCCATTTTTTGTGCTTCCAAATCCGCCTCTTTTCCCATCGTTTCGATATTAAAAGCCGTTTCTCGTTGGTTTTCCATACCCAACATTTGGAAATTAGGTTTCATACGATGAGCTAATTTGCTCAATTTCATCCAATCTTGATTATCTAAATATTTTTCAAGTAAAACGGTTTGATTTGGAGCGTCATTTACAAAAAGCGAAATCATCTCTTTTACAAAAGAAATATCTCCACCACTAAATTCTTTTAAATAACTCAAATCTATAGTTACTTGACGAGTTGCTGATGATTCTTTTGATTTATTTGATACCGTTTCTGGCGTTTTTTTACGTTCTACAATTTTACCAGTTAGCAACTGAATCATTACCCTTTTAAGATTAGCAGGTACGAAAGGTTTTGATACAAACTCATTCATGCCAGAAGCGAAAACCTTTTCTTTTTCACTTTGTAAAGCGGCAGCCGTAAAAGCAATCATTGGTACACTTCGATTCGGACTATTTACTTCTCCTCGGATTTTTTCGGCTACTTGATAACCACTCATCTTAGGCATATTTACATCCATTAATACAAGATCGTAATGTTTTTCGATAAGTTTATCATATGCAATTTGTCCATCTCCAGCAATTTCAAAATCACATTCCCATTTCTTCATAATTTCAGAAATAAGCTTTTGATTCATCAAGTTATCTTCCGCAATCAAGACTTTGACAGAAGTCAAAATCCCATCATCTACTAATTGATTGCCCATTACATCATCTTCCAAATCTGATGTTTCACTATGTATACCAGAGTTGACAAAAGGTAATGTAAATGTAAATGTTGTTCCTTCACCTATTACACTGGAAACCGAAATATCCCCTCCTTGAAGTTCGACTAAATTTTTGACAATAGGTAAACCTAAACCTGTTCCACCAAACTTTCTATGTATTTGAGAATTTGCTTGTTTGAAGTTTTCAAATACCAAATCTAATTTATCCGTTTCTATTCCAATACCAGTATCATAAACATCAAATTTTAGTAAATACCGTTGATTATTTTTTTCTAAAATAGTCATTTTGACACCGACATCACCTTCCAAAGTAAATTTACCAGCATTACCTAACAAGTTTGTCAATATTTGATTCAAACGAGTAGGATCACCAATGACATCATTCTCAACGGCTTCATCTAATGAAAAAACAACATTTAGATTTTTTTCCTTGAGTTTGAATTTGAAAGCTTTTTGCAAAGAGTTCAACATTTCATAAAGATTGAATTGCTTCTGCTCAAAGTCTAACTTTCCTGCTTCTATTTTTGATAAATCTAAAATATCTGAAATAATCCCCATCAAGCTATCTGCCGAAAACTTTAATGCATTGATATATTCCAATTGTTTCGCACTCGGATTTGCATCTAATAACAAATGTGTCATCCCAATCACCGCATTCATCGGTGTACGAATCTCATGACTCATATTTGCTAAAAACTGGGATTCTGCTAAACGAGCCTGTTCAGCAGCTTCACGAGCTTCTATTAATGCTTTTTCAGTTTCTTTACGTTCCGTAATATCACGCTGAATCGATACAAAATGAGTTGTTTTTCCTTGTTTATTTCTTAAAGGAACAATACTCAAACCAACCCAATAAGGTGTATTATTTTTACGATAAAAAATCACTTCGGATTTGACAGCTTCTTCATTCTGAAATGCCTCCGCAATGCGTTGTACTTCAACTCTATCTGTTTGTTCTCCGACAAAAATTCCGAAGCGTTTACCTGCTATTTCAGATTCTGTATATCCTGACATTTCCATAAATGCCTGATTTACATACATGATTTCGGGAACTTCTTTATCGGCCGAAGCAATTACCACCGCATCATTTGCATTCACGATTACAGACTCTAACAAGCGTAATCGTTCATTCATTTTGCTACGTTGGATTGCATTATCAATCGTCAACGGAAGGACTTTAAGATAGTTTCTTTCTTGATCTTTGATGAGATAATCAAATGCACCAGCTTTTAATGCCTTTACGGCAATTTCTTCATCGCCTCCACCAGTCGCAAAAATAAATGGTGTTGATTTGAGGTAATCAAATAAAGCCACAGCATTGCCATCGCCTAATTGATAATCTGTAATTACAAGTTCATACTTTTGAGAAGTTAATAACTCTTTCGCTTCTTTTAGTGAGCCTGCAATTTTAAAATTATAATTAAGCTTTTCTCGCTTGACCATTCTTTTAAAGGCGATTTGATCTACAAAGTCGTCCTCTACAAGTAGTATTTTATAAGGTTCGTTATCAAACATTCGTAAGAAACTATGAATGATAAATGATGAATTGATTGTTTACTGTCGAATTGTTTTATTTTCAACAAGAAGTCGATAGGCAATAGCAATTTAACAATAATATAATTCATCAATCATAATTCACCGTTTATGAGATTAATCTGGTTGTTGACTCAATGTCCAATACATTTTGATGGCTTGCATCATTTCCACAAACTGTGAATAATCGACAGGTTTTATCATATAACCTGCAACACCGAATTTAAAACTTTCAATTCTATCTTGTTGTTCTTTGGAAGTTGTTAATACAACGACCGGAATGGACATTAAAACTTCATCCCTTTTCGCAACTTGTAAAAATTCGATACCATTCATTTTGGGCATATTCAAATCCAAAAGGATAATCCAAGGTTTCTCATTACTTGGATTTTTTAAATATTCCAATGCTTCCTCTCCATTTTCTGCATGAATCAGTGGATGATGCATCTTTATTTGGCGAATTGCTCGCTTTACAGTCATTGCATCAACCCGATCATCTTCTACAAGAAGTACTGGTTTTTGATTTGCCATTATTTTTTGTTTTTATTATTATTATTTGGTATTCTCTTTATTGTAAATATAAATATAGTTCCTTTTCCAACTTCAGATTCCAAGGTGACTTTTCCGTCATGCGATTCAACAATTTTTTTGACAATTGTCAATCCGATTCCAGTGCTTTCGTAACTATCTCGTGCCTCTAAGGTCTGAAAAATTTGGAATATTTTTTCAAAATACTTTTTATCAATGCCTTTGCCGTTATCGGCAACCTTGAAAGTATAATAATCTTTGGTTTCTTGATGACTAATTTCGATAAGTCCCTTTGGTTTATCGTTGTATTTCATTCCATTAGAAATCAGGTTTTGAAATACTTGTTCGATTCTAACTTTTTCTCCTACGATTGTAGGTAAATTTGTAGTGATTTTTATTTCAAAATCTTCTAATGGTTGAAACGAATCAATGATTTGTAATATTGATTCATTCAAATCAAAAGTTTCTTTTGGAATCGAAGTATGTCCAAGTCGAGAAAACTCCAAAAGACTTTCGATAAACTGATGCATTCGAGTAACTCGATTTTGCAACAACTTCATTTGATGTTGTCCGTCATCACCTAAGATTTCTGCATAATCTTCGTAAATCCATTCTGAAAGCGTTTTAATAGCTCGAAGCGGTGCTTTCAAATCATGTGATACAATGTACGCAAAATCATCTAAATCTTTATTTTTTTCTGCTAATTCTTGTACTAATGCCTCTCTTTCCTGTTCTACTTCAAATTGAGCGGTAATATTCATAACAGCCGCTAATGTTCCAATTACGGTTTCATTCTCATCAACCAAAGGAGACGCATTGATACTTCCCCACCAAGTTGAACCATCTTTTCGGAGGTGTAATTTTATATAATTTTCAGAAACTCCATCTTCTCTTTCCTCTAATCTTCTCTCACTTGATTGCCATTCTTCCTTTGGCAATAACAACTCATACGCTTTTTGACCAATTATTTCAGACTCTGTATAACCTGTCAAATCACACATTTGTTGATTTACGAAAGTAACTCTATCTTCCAAATCGGTCATTATTACACCTTCCGAAAGATTCTGAACGACTCGCCTGTATTTGTATTCGCTTTCAGAAAGTGCTTTTAATAAAGCATTCTTCTCTTTTTCAACTTCTCTTCTTTTAGTAATATTCAGAATCGTCATTGACAACCCTAAAAATACACCATTTTCATTAAATAAAGGTGAATTACAGATTAAACCATACCAAATTGAGCCATCTTTTTTTAATCCTTTTCGCTCCAAAAAACCACGCAATTTGGTTTTATCTTCCAATGCTAACATGGATTCTACATATTTCCACTCTTCCTTTGGCATCAACATTTTATACGCCTTTTCGCCAATCAACTCTTCACTTTTGAAGCCTGTAATTCGACACATTCTATCATTGACGAAAGTAATATTATTCTCGGTATCAGTAATGATTAAACCTTCTAATAAGTTATTCGCAACATTATACGATAAATCGACTTGTTTTTTTAGTTGAGCATTTTTATGGCATAACTTATTTTTTATTTCATAATGATGTTTCCTAAACCATTCTTGATGTATTCGTTTCGATAATTGCTTAAAAATAGGTTCTAATCGTTCCAAATTTTCATTAGGAAATAAAAACGCTTCTTCAGTATAAAATTGCAAACAACCTGCATTACTTAAATTACAAACAAAATAGCTTCCTGAAGTTATATCATTTCGATGTTTTACTTGTTCAAAATCTTTATCTTGAACTGTATATATTCCAAAATCATCAGTTGGAACGACTAAATTGTCAATTTTTGCAATCGAATCATTACTATTATTCGACCTATCATAAACATCAAATAATCTATACTTTCCATCTTCTTTTAACCAAATTGAAGCAAAACTTATAGCTTCGACTTCGGTAAATTCGTGTAAAAAATTAATACAAGCACGTTCAAACCCCAAAGTATTAGCAATCGTATGAGAGAACTTATACAAAGTCGCATAATCAATAATAAATTGTTTCTGGTTTGTCATTTGACCAGTATATTGTTTACTTTAGGTGAATTGAATTGTAGTTTAAATACTTATACCTTCTCTATCCTCTTTTAAGACACGATAAATAGTTGATTTCCCAATATCTAATTTTTTTGCAACCAAAAGGACATTATTATCATACTTTTTCAAAAAATGATAAATAATTTTTCGAGTATATTCCTTTAATGTCGTTTCTTCCGTCAAGAAAGCTTCTGTCTTTTTCGGACTATTAAATCGAATATCTTCGCCTTCAATCATATTTGTATTCGCCATTACAGCCGCTAATTCAATGACCGCTTTTAGCTCACGAACATTTCCTGGATACGAATAATCTAATAACTTCGCCTTTCCACTTTTTGAAATATCGACTTTATCCATACCATTTTGTTTGCAAAACTGGTTTAAAAACAATTTCGCCAACAAAATAATATCATTTCCTCGATCTCTCAAAGGCGGCAACTCAATCGGTAAACCCAACAAACGATAGTATAAATCTTCTCTAAAGTTACCACGATTTACCTCTTCCGCCAAATCTCTATGTGTTGCCACAATAATTCGAGCATCAAATTTTACAGGTGCATTTCCACCGACTCGAACCACTTCCCGTTCTTGCAATGCACGTAATAACTTCGCCTGTAAACTAATATCCATTTCAGCAATCTCATCTAAGAACAATGTTCCTTTATTTGCTTGCTCAAACTTACCGATTTTTCGTGCATTTGCACCAGTAAATGCACCTTTTTCATAACCAAACAATTCACTTTCCAACAAATCTTTCGGAATCGCAGACATGTTGACAGCGACAAAGGGTTTCTTACTTCTATCTGAATTATAATGAATCGTTTTTGCTACGACTTCTTTCCCTGTTCCCGTTTCACCAGTGATTGAAACCGAGATATTCGTCTTTACGGACTTTTCAATCATTTTATAAATACGTTGCATCGCACGACTATTTCCATGCAACATCTTGCCAAACTGATAGCGATCCGTCAATTCCTCTTTCAAAGTAGCTACTTCTTCCTTTAACTCAATTTGGCTCTTTAAGCGATTTACCGCATTTAGCAATCGGTCACGAGTCTCGTTATCCTTTGTGATATAATCGTAAGCACCTTCTCGCAATAATTTTACTGCTGTCGAAATATCTTGTTGACCAGAAAGAATGATGATTCCAATATCTTTATTATAGCTTTTGATTTTTCGCATCACTTCCTCACCCGTCATATCTGGAAGCGTATAGTCCAAAGAAATAACAGAAGGTTTTAAGTGAAGATTATTGATACATTCTTTACCAGTTTCGAATGCAATAACTTCATGGTCAGGATTTAATTCCATAACATAAGTAACCATACGACGATACATCGGGTCATCTTCAACGACAAAAATTCGAGTAGATTGGGATTTCTTTTTCATAAAATAATTTATATTGATTCAGGTAATTCCATCGCAGAATAATGATTTAAAGTAACTTTCTTAAAATCATTAATTCATTATGATTCACTGCAATAAATAGTTGTTGTTAATGGTGTAAATTTTAATTTAGATTATTTTGAATATAAGATTTTAATAAAAGAATCTTACCTCAACTTTCTCAATTCTCAATAGTACAATAATTTTTCCAATTATTAAAATCAGTTCCCGATTTAGGAAGTTTTGAGTGCATTCACCTATTTTGAAACTATTCCAAAAAGCGTGAAATCATTGCTATTCGTACCATTGAAACACACATTCCAAAAAATATTTTTTATTACCAATTTTGAATAATTTTTCAACTTTGGGAAACATCGGAATTAATTCATATATGTTATTTTCAGATGCTTTTGTCCGAAAAAACGTATCTAATAAAATCATATTATTTACATCGAAATATATTGGTTTTTCTCCTCTTTTCAAGTGACCATTTTGATTATCAATTTTTGCTGTTTTTTTAAAAAAAAAGTGTAGTGAAATATTTTCTGTTAAACACCATTTTTTTATCCTTTGCCACTTTTCGGCATTTGATAAATTCCTTTTTTTGTCCAAAAATCCCAAATCGGGAAAAATAAATCGTTCTCGTAATAAAACTAAATTACCAAAATCAGTTTGTGGATAATATTTAAAATCCTTTTTTTGAGTAATTCCTTTTCCAATCGCTTCTCGCAAGTATTGAATATCAGGGACAATTGGACTAAAGTTCGATAATAATTGATACAACGGCGAACGACCTTTTTGAGCTTGAATTCCTAAATCAAAAACTTCAATTTTTTCATTTCTTGACGAATCCCAAAGAATCAATTTTTCATTTTCATAGCGAATTTTTAAATCACTAACTTTGACTCGTTGCTTTTCAGATAATTGATTTTGACTATTCGGTGTTTCTATTTCTAAATCAAAAAAAGCTGGATGCAAATTGGCATTAAAAAACGACGCATCAACATTTTCTACTTGTCGTTTATCCGCTTGTCGCAATTGTAGATTCGAGCTTTTCAAATCTTTCGTAAACGATTCTGGCATTAATTTCAGAAACCGACCGACCATTTTTCCATAACCAGCCGAAACCGCATTGACAACCGCTTTCAGTTCATTTTCTTCCTCAAATACTTGTGCAAAACACGACAATGAAATGTTGTTTAAGGGAATTAATTGAATTTCTAATTTTTTATTAATCAATTGTAAATCGGCTATTTCTAATTTTAAAACTTCTCCTTTTACGTATTTTTTCTTTACCAATTTACGAACTTCCTTTGACCATTTTTTTAACAATTCTGCTTCTGCTTGAATCGTTGAAATCTTCGTTTCTTCAATTTTTTTTCCAATTTTATAATATTGCTCATAAAAATCTAACAACGAAACTTCTACATTTTTACCAAAATGATTCTTGAAAAAAAACGTCATTTGTAACCGTTCCTTTCCTTGTAAAAAATGTACTTGTTGTAATAAATCATGCAATGGATTTATCAATTTATCTACTGCTTTTTTATCAAAACTGAACTGAAAATTATTCGCTATATCTTCATAAATTAATTGCTCAAGTGACAATTCTAACGAAATATTTTTACCAAAAAAACGATGAATAAATTCATTAATAATTTGGTGAGCATTTTCTAAAATTTTGATTCGCTGAGTTAAATCAGCATTTGGAAAATCATTCAGATTTTGAATCAATTTATCAACAAACTCAATATCAATTCGAGAGGTACAAGGCACTTTTGCAATATAATCTCGCAAAGAAATCAACCAGTTTTCGGTTGTAGCATTAAATCCAAAATCAATCTCAAAAAAGCCAATTGCCACTAATTCCATCAAAAAATTAATAACCGATTCGGTTTCAATTTCATAATCATTAGTAATCGAAAAAATTAAATCATTGACTACAAATGTTGGTTTTTCTTCAAATTTTTTTTCAATAACTAACAAAAAATCTTGCTGTTCAATTGTTTGAAAACTTTCTATATTTTGATGATTTACCAAAAAGCGATATTCGTTATTTTCCTTTTCTAAAGTTGGATTAATTTGAATATTTAACTTTGATAAAAAATCAATTTTTGATAAAAATAAGGTTTGAAATAATTCTAAGATTTGATTGTTGTAACGGTAGTTTGATGTATTTTTTGTGTTTTTAGTTTTTGCCTTAAAAATGATTTCCTGTTCTTGAATTTTCCCATAACTCAACGTCGTAAAACTCGAAAAAGGCGAGGTTTTCGCAGCCATTCGAGCGAGATATTGCATCACCGTTCGTTCAGTTTGTAATTCTTTTTTCTTAAAATCAATAGGATTTCCATCCAAATATCGCTGCAAACGCTTCGCAAACGAAATACTTGATAATGGCAATGCCTTCTGGAAATTTGGTTGTTTGGCTAATTGCTGGATTTTTAATCGTTGTTGTTCGACTTCCTTTTCAAATAACGATTCAAACTCGACTGTTCGACTTTCTACAATTTTTAATATTCGATTGTACATGAATAATTTTCCGCTTACCTCTTCGATTTCAATTAATTCCATCGGAATATATTGATTCTTACGAACCAATTTTTTCATTTTACGAATCGTAGAAAAGTTTTTATCATTCGGCTGAAATGCTTTTAAAGAGTTAATCACATCATTTTTATGACTTTCATAACCACTTTTATAAAGTCTTAAGTTTTCATTTAATTCCTGTAATTCATCAGAAAAACCAATTGCTTCTAACTCCGAAAACGACATTCCGCTAACACGACATAATATATGTGGAAGTATTTTTATCATAGTAGAAAATTAAGCATAATCGAAAACCTAATAAAGATTCCGTCATACTGAACTCGTTTCAGTATCTCCCAGACTTTAAATTAACCATCTTGTTCAAGATACAAATCTAAAACTTAGGAGATGCTGAAATAAATTCAGCATGACGAAAGAGTTGATTTTTTAAGTTTTTATATTGTAACCATCTATGCTTTTTTACTAATTTTACCAATTCATAATTAGTATTACGATTACGAACTTTCGAAAAACACGAAACTCAAATGCTACAACAACGACATACAAAACTGATTCGTAACGAAGCCTTACGCTTAGGTTTTGAGTACATTGGATTCTCGAAAGCGGAAAAGCTGGACAAAGAAGCCAAAATGCTCGAACAATGGTTGAATCAAAATTACAACGGAAAAATGTCGTATATGAACAATCATTTCGAGAAGCGAATTGATCCGACAAAGTTAGTTCCTGGTTCAAAATCGGTTGTCACATTATTATATAATTATCACAATCCTGACAAACAAACCGACGAAACTGCTCCGAAAATCTCGCAATATGCGTATGGTAAAGATTATCATTTTGTGATTAAACACAAATTAAAATCATTATTATATTTTATTCAAGATGAAATTGGAGAAGTTGCTGGTCGTTGCTTTGTGGATTCTGCACCAGTTATGGAACGTACTTGGGCAGAACGCAGCGGAACTGGTTGGATTGGAAAAAACTCGCTTTTAATCAATAAAGAATCTGGTTCGTATTTTTTCTTAGCAGAATTGATTATTGATTTGGAATTAGAATATGATTCGCCGATTAAAGATTATTGTGGCACTTGTACTCGCTGCATTGATGCTTGTCCGACAGATGCGATTATTGGCAATAAAATCATTGACGGAAGTAAATGTATTTCTTACTTAACGATAGAATTAAAAGAAGCATTACCAAACGAATTTCAAGGAAAAATGGATAACTGGATGTTTGGTTGTGATATTTGTCAAGAGGTCTGTCCGTGGAATCGCTTTGCAAAAAAACACAACGAACCTGAATTTGAACCACATCCTGACTTATTAGGAATGACGAAAAACGATTGGGAAGAAATCACCGAAGAAGTCTTCCGAAAAGTCTTTAAAAAATCTGCTGTTAAACGGACGAAATACGCAGGATTGAAACGGAATATTGATTTTTTATAGTGTTCAGATATAGTTCTTAATAATCAACGAAAGGAAAAAGCCCTTTTTTTTGATGTTTTTATCGTTTCGTTAATAATTCATTTTTTTAAGAATTTTCA
This sequence comes from Saprospiraceae bacterium, assembly GCA_045106825.1. Classification (GTDB taxonomy): domain Bacteria; phylum Bacteroidota; class Bacteroidia; order Chitinophagales; family Saprospiraceae; genus CAWVWD01. Next base: position 14,535 of record JBGCFH010000320.1, read on the forward strand.
GTTTTCCTATCATTTTTCAAATCTATAGATTTATCAATTTTTAATCCTTAAAAACAGGATCGACTTCCATCATGATTTTATAATAATATTTTGCTTTATTTTCACCCTTTTCTAAACAATGATTATAATTCAACATTTTTTTATCAGTCACTTCTTTATCATCGACAAAGCCATCAGTTTTTTTCAACATTTTGAGAAGTACTTTATTTATCTTTGCGATATTTAGATATAAAATCCCTTTAGATTTTTTTCCAAAATCTTCAAGTTCAAGAAAATGAATTAACATTCTTCTTCTTCTTTTCGTATCTTCAATTCTCATATCTTCCATCATCCTTTTATTCTTAGAGTTTAAATAAGCCATATTCCCTTGATACATAGCCTCTTTTAAAATACTATATTCTTTGTCACCTTTTTTGTAATTTTTGGTCATCTCGTCTGTTAATTCATTAATACCAGAAAAATAAACTAACATTACATAATGGTCTCCAATCAAAGAACCATATGAAAATTTATAAAAAGCAACTCGTATACGCTCGAAGCCAATCAGCTTTATAATTGTAAAAATAGCTCCTGAAATTGCAATTATGTTTTTAAATACATTGTTATCACTAAAATCTAAGGTTTCAATAATATAAAGTATTCCGAAATAAGCAATGATTACAAAAATCAACATCAATATTACTCTGATGACTTTGGGCTTTATTCTCATAATATAAATAGTTTTTAGATTATTAGTTTGAAAATTGTTTAGAATAATATTTTATTTAGCGTTAAAAAACTAATCAAAATACTTAAATTTATTGTATGAAATATGATTCTTAAAATGTAAAGAGTAGATAAAGAATACTAATTTTATTTTGTAACTAATTATTTGATAAACACAAAAATACAAAATTTATATTAAAATATATGATTAAATTTATATTTATATAGTATTTGAATATTCGAGTTTTAAATAACATTGGAACACTCAAATAATAGAACACTCAAACAAAAAAAAATGAACTGGCTACAACGACAACCTTTCTACATCAAACTCACGAATAATGAATATT
>JBGCFH010000321.1:0-45888 GCA_045106825.1 Saprospiraceae bacterium
AGCTGCCGTATGAGTTTGTGATATTTTCGGCAGCCCCGAGGACTCGGGGCCGTTACTTAGCATCAAAATATTCAAAACCACGTAAAATCATAAAGAACAGATTTTTTTAATAGTAGTTTTTTAAAAATTCGTGTTTATCCGTAAAATTCGTATTCTCATCACGTTAGATTGTTTTAAGTATGTGGACAGAAGTAAGCACGTAATTATTTTGGACTTATCCCAAAAATTTGTGTGGTTTTGAAATTGAGTATAAGAAATCAGGGAAAAAAAAAAGTCACTTCAAAATAAATTGAAGTGACTTGTGAATGTGATCCCGCTGGGGTTCGAACCCAGGACCCCTTGATTAAAAGTCAAGTGCTCTACCAGCTGAGCTACGAGATCATCAAAATTATAATTTTTTAATCATTTGAATACATTAACACAGTTTGTGAAAAAAAGTTCCAAAAATATTGTGATCCCGCTGGGGTTCGAACCCAGGACCCCTTGATTAAAAGTCAAGTGCTCTACCAGCTGAGCTACGAGATCATCAAAATTATAATTTTTTATGTCAAATTTAGAGTAATTATTACCCTTCTTGCGTTTTGCGAGTGCAAATATAGAGGTATTTTTTTAAAAACAAATATCTTGACAGTTTTTTTTAAAAATTTATTTTTATGTAGAAACCTCTCGCTTTATTTCAGCACTTTACTGATTATATCCATAAGAAAATCAACAATCGTACCCTTTTTATTAGTTCCGACTTCTGTTAAAGATGGTAAATGCTCTGAAAAGAATCGTTGATTATGTGTTGCTTCAATAATTGTAGAAATTAGAGAATGTGGATACGGATAGTTAGGATTTACAGTTTCAACCATATCTGCTAATAAATTACAAAGTCGTTGATAACTTACAAAATAGCCTTCTTTATTATCTTCGTCTACCTCTTTTGTCAAATATACTTTTGAAGATTCTGAGATAACAACCTTATACAATGCCGTTTCGTCAATATGTAAGAAAGTCGGATCGAACTGTACCGGTTTTGTAAGTACCTGAATAGCTATTTTTAATCTTTCTAAAGGAGAAGGTAAGTTATTTGTACTAAAAAGAATTTGATACTCAATCCAACTCCAGTACCAAGCGGTCAAATATATCAATAACTTATGTTTGTTTTCAAAGTAACGATAAACAGATGCTTCGGTAGAACCGATTTTTGCTGCTAATTTTTTGAATGTGAAATGTTCTAATCCTAATTCATCAATCAATAAAATACTATTTGTAATAATTTTCTTGCCCAGTTTTGATGACTCGGGATCTTTTAAATAAACTTGTTCTCCTACTTTTATCTGAATAATCAATGTACTTATTTTTTATCATTAGATGTCATACTAAATAGTTTAGTATGTTATATTTTCGATTTATCTGTGATAGGTAAAATTAATAGTATTACTATTAATATAATAATTTTAATCAGACTATTTATAAATTATCAACAATAATGATTAAAATGAGTCGGATATGTCTTTTTTTAGAACTTAAAGTTCTATTCTATCATTCAATCTTGATTTTTATCCATTATTTTTGTGGCAATAACTACTTTCATCCGTCTTTAGATTATATTTTGTTTTCTCAATATCATAATTATGCTAAAATATATATTCACCTTACTTTTTGCCAGTATTGTTACTTTCTTATCTGCACAATCAGATGATTATCCAGTTTTTGAGAGTATTAAAGAAGCTCGAAAAACTCCTGAAGAGGTTTATCATCTTAATCTTTCACAATCAAATCTTGAAGAAATTCCGGATGAAGTTTTAAGATTTAAGCACCTCAAAATATTAGATGTGTCCCTTAATGATATTCGGAGTTTGCCGACCAACCTTAATAAGTTATCTAATTTACACACCTTAAATATTTCTTCAAATCGATACCTTCGTATGGAAAGTGTGGCTGTTGTACTACAATCTATACCAAGTTTAAAGCATTTGATTATTTCTAAGAATAACCTTCGGCAGTTGCCTTTAGAATTGACGACTTTATCACAATTAGAGATTTTGGATTTGTCCTCTAATCAGCTACAAACGCTTCCGCCTCAAATCGGTCTTTTAAGAAATATCCGTATTTTGAGATTAGACAGAAATATGCTAAATACTCTTCCACACGAAATTGAAATGCTAAAAAAACTCAAAGAGTTGGAATTATCATTTAATGAATTTGAAGTTTTGCCACTTGAAGTCGGAAATTTAGATAGTTTAAATATCTTGAATTTATATGAAAACAAATTAGTTGAAATACCTGTAACAATTGGAAACTTAGGAGAATTACAGGTATTAAATCTAAATGGAAATCAGTTAAAGAAATTACCCGAAACGATTAGTGAATTAGAAGATTTGAAAATTTTAGAATTGGCTGCAAATCAATTTACTTCATTACCAGAAGATTTACAATATTTAAAAAAATTAAAGAAGTTAAATTGTTTCTCAAATAAGTTCAAAGATTTTCCTTACGTAATCTGTCAACTAAAAATGTTGGAAGAAATCAATATCGCATCTAATAATATTTCTTCAATTCCAAAAGAAATTAAGCAAATACATAATTTACAGTTATTGAATTTATATGACAATCCAATTTCGGAGAGTAATAAAAAGAAAATAGCGAATAGTTTATCAGAAGATGTAAAGATTAGATTCTAATTTTTTTAATTGAAATTCACGTTTCGTTAAAACGTAACATAGAAATCACAATTGTTAAATTTTGCTTCGCAAAATGCTTTTTTAGGTAGATTTTACAGTATTTTGTAAAAATAGTAACTGTATTTATCTCGTTAATTTTGTAATTGAAACACATAGTTTTTACTTACGTAACACGCATGTGTTTCTAATATTTGCGAAGCAAAATACTCTTATGAGTTCTATGTACCTCGTATTTTTATTCCCACCAAAATATAAATATCCAATAGAAATTATTAGATAAACCAGAAATGAAGCGAAAATAATCGCTAATTTATATTGCTTGAAAACCATCAAAGCGATAATTCCAATAAAAAAATAAGATTGTTTGACAATTTTTGCCAGTAGCGGCTGTCTTTGCCGTCTTTGTTTGAAATTGTTTACGGCAGCTAAAGACAGCCGCTACGGAAAACAATAATTTTTGCTTTTGGCAAAAATAGACTCGTCAGGCTTAAAATAATGAGGATAAATTTTTGTAAACTTTCAATAAATTTCATAAACAGATGTAGGAAAAAATAAAATTTTTTTTCTGACAAAAAAACCATTTAAAATTTCAAATCAAGTATTTCTTAAAACATATTAACATTTTAACAAATTTATCTATTTTAGTAAAATCATAATTTTTTTATAAAAAAATTGACATAATTTATATTTATTATCAATATATTTATGAAAAATATAAAGAATTGGTTTTAGAATCTTAAATTATTATATATATAATTTCACTTAATGATTGTAATTGTATATTTATCAAATATTCTATTTAGGATTTTTGTAAACACATTCCTTTCCAAATAAAGTATAATACCACATTATTGAATTTATCTAATATAGCTTTTATTCTCTTCAAACAATAAAAATTGTTGAAGGATAGAGAAGTTATTGTATAACTATAAAAATTTGGAAAACAATGTTGCAAAACGAACTCAAGCTACAGCTAAAGAAAATTCAATCGAAAAACAAAGTCCTATTCATTATTATAGGTGTACTATTCCTATCAACGATAGTATTAGGTGTATTACTTTTTACTAATAACAATCAAATAGGAAATACTTCAATAGTTCCAAAACAAGTAAGAATTAATCACTCACCAACCTTACAAATGAAGAATGTAGAGATTGATACGACACATGAAAGAATAGAAAATTTATCTACAATTGAGATGATTAGTAAATTCGATAGTATGGCATATATCATTGATACATTACAACTTAATCTTGTTAAAGCCAGAGCAAAATCTCGAAGAGATTATGAACGATATATTACGGCTTCTAATTATAAACCTGCTACAAAAATAATCAAGCAAGACAATGTCACGAATCTAATTGCAACAGCCAAAAAATACACAGAAACAGATTGTAAAAAAGCTTTAACTATTCTTTACGCTACGAAAAAAATTGCAAAAATCGAAGGAACATTAGCTAAAAATAACAACACTATTAATACTATGATGCGAAATTGTTTAGATGAATAAAAAACGTCCGGGTTTCTAATATCTAATAGACTATTGTAAGAGCTAAATATGGTTGATTTCACAAAATCGGTAAACTTCTATAAAACTAATATAAAGTAGTATAGAAATACTTTTACCGTTCCAGCACTTTATCTAATATATCATCACTGAAGTTCAAAACGTGTTACAATAAACACAGATTTGAGCTATAGTTTATATTGTTTTTTCAAAATACATAACAAAATTTCACTATACATATAAATTTGTAAATCAAGTACAAAAATCGTTACATTGATAAAATTGACATTTGTAAAAACAGCATTAGTTATATTCGGACAGCACAAACGAATCATTTGTAATTGATTATCAATAAAACATATACGAAACAATTTTTTATTACTCAAACTTAAAAACTTATGAAGACAAAAGGTTCTATTTTACTGATATTATTACTTGTATTTTGTAGTAATATTCAAGCACAATTAGATACAAGAGTATCTATCAATGAGAAAGAAATTGAGTTAATAAAAGCAGAATTGGAAGCCTTAGAAAATATGTCGGCTGCTGATAATAAGTTGCTTTTAGAAATGAGAGAAAAAGGTTTAGATAGTAAAAATACGTTATTAGAAATCAAACAAACAAGTATAGATAATACCAAAAAAGTCGAAGAAGCAACACAACGAGTAGATAAAATTGTATTGAACACAGGACTAAATCGAGAACACTTGAATCGATTTTGGATGCTTCTGGCAGCAATGTTAGTGTTCTTTATGCAAGCGGGTTTTAAGGTATTTGAAGTAGGTTTGGTACGAATCGAAGATAGAAATAGTGTCGGTATCAAAAACTTAATGGATTGGATGATTGTGGCTATTTGTTTTTTGGTGATTGGCTTCGGTTTAATGTTTGGAGAAAGCAAAAATGGCTGGATTGGTACATCTTTGTTTGGGCTTTTTGGGATGGAAGATGTCAAAAATGAATATGGTTATGAATACTTCCTGTTTCAATTAGCCTTCGCAGCGACTGCCGTAACGATTGTATCTGGTGCATTAGCAGTAAGAATCAAATTAGTGAGTTATATTATTTTGTCAATATTTATTGCTCTTTTTATCTATCCAGTTTTTGGTCATTGGGTTTGGGGCGGAGCATTTACTGGTTCGGAAGCACCATTTTTAGCAAAATTAGGATTCATAGATTTTGCAGGTTCTACTGTTGTACATTCTGTTGGTGCTTGGATTGCATTGACTGGAATGTGGTTTATCCGTCCTCGATTCGGTAAAGTAAATGTGAATGGCCGAATAGAAATACGAGTGAGTGAAGAGGAGAAAAATAAATTTAAACCACATAATTTAGGTTATTCTGTATTAGGAGTATTGATATTGTGGTTTGGTTGGTGGGGTTTTAATGGTGGCAGTACATCGTTTGTTGAAGTCGGAGATGATAACTATACGAATACGATTGTGCCATTAGTGTTAATTAATACAAATCTGGCGGCTGTTGCAGCTGGCTTAGCTGCTTTTTTTCATTGTTTTTGGTTTACCAAAGATCAAGAAGATTTATATGAAAAAACATTGGGTGGCGTATTAAGTGGATTGGTAGCGATTACCGCTTGTTGTGATGTTTTGTCTATTTCACAATCGGTTTTAGTAGGTTTGGTAGTTGGTATTTTACATAACCTTAGTTATGACAGATTATATAAAAAGCCTGTTTTTGGTAAAATCATTGACGATCCTGTTGGTGCTATTCCTGTACATGGTGTAGCAGGTATTTTCGGGACACTTTGTGTTGCTTTAGGTGCAGACAATCCATTGCAACAGTTAGGAAGTCAAGTGATTGGTGTAGTGGTTTGTGCTTTGTTTACAGTTACCGCTTCGATTATTATTTTTAGTCTTTTGAGAAATACAATTGGATTGGAGGTAAGCAGACAGCAAGAGAAAGAAGGTAAAAACTATTAGACAAATGCTAAAACTAATTAATCATGGAAACAAACAATTATGAAGTTTCGGTCAAAAAATGGGGTTGGACAACAATGTCTTTTACTAAATTTCTTCGCAAATACGATACGATGGCAGAAAGGGTTAAAATTATTTCTAATCCAAAAAAATGTAGTGTTAGTCATATCTACGAAAATCGTGAATTAACATTGGTGGAAACAATTGCACTCTTTGCAAAGTATGATTATTCGATTTGTGAAAAAAACTATTATGATTTGGAACAATACTTAGTTACTTATCAGCAGTTTGATAATGAATCAATTCAACAAGCTACAACTGAATTGGAACATCTGTTATTAAAAGAGGCTTCTGAAACGATATTATCTAATTATCTAAATAGTTTTCCAAAAGGATTGTATCATCAGCAGGTTCGTGCTTTGTTAGAAAAGCAATAAAAGGAAAAGGGAATTCGTCAATGACGAATTCCTTTTTTAATTTCTTTATCCCGTCCTAAAATTGGGTTAAATATTATGGTTCTTTAAAAAAAATTCCTAAAACTTTCCTGCCAAAACACAAGTTTTTTGTATTTCTTCTACCGTTCCATTTGCATTAAACAATTGAATATGTAGAATATAAATACCAACTTTGGCTTTAACTTGTTCGTCAGTCGTTCCTTGCCATTTAATGACACCATTATTTCCTAATAACTGATTGTTTATCAATGTATTAAGTTGTCGTCCGTTCGCATCAAATATCCGAATCGTAGCCATATAATCTGGTGCATCTAATTGATAATTTAGTAACAATAAATCTTCAAAACCATCGTCATCTGGTGAAAAAGTCGTTTTCTCTAACCAAAAATTATCTGCTGAATTACTATTTGCAATCGCTTGTGAATTAAGATAAGTTGGTGTTGCATAACCGACAGTCGAAGCAGCCGAATGCCAGTTATTTTCATCTTGTGTATCAGCGGTGAAGCTGATTCGTTCTAACGAAACACCGTTTTTGTCATCTAATAATTCAGCGTGTAAATCTTCCGAATAGTTAAATTGGTCAATAATTTCGCCATTTGAAACCAACACAACACCACCTTCATCATCTGGATACGAAGGCAAATCTGTTTCTATCAATCCATCAGGATTTGGTGTTTCATATTGACTTATTATATCAAATGAATTTTCGGTTAAAACCAAATAATCATTTGGAAAAATCAAGTGCTCAATATCAATCGGTTTTAGCTCATCAACTAATCCATCGTTCGCACTTCCGATTTGTAAATCATTCAAATTCAATACTTTATCAGAAATATTATAAATTTCTACGAAGTCACTTCCACCAGTTCCAGGATTTGATAAAACTTCATTAATTAATAAATCTTTTGGTAAAATAGGTTCTGGAATCGCAAAATCTTGTGTATTCTCAATCGTAGAAAATGAATTACTCACACAATCCGTTAAAGTATTTTCGATAGTTATCATATAAATTTCACTCGGTTGTAATGAACCGCTTAACATCAATAAAACCGTATTTTGATTTGGAAATTCTAATATTGCACTCATTGCATTCAAGCCATTCGATAACCTATAATTATTAATATCTTCGGCAGTGTTCAACTCTAATTTCTTATTAAAATATAAACGAATTTCGGTATCACTTTCTGGAAATACACGCACCAAAATTGGGCTTTCCGTATCTACATTGGCGGAAGCCACCGAGTTTTCGGCTGCTGGCGTTCCTCCACTCAAATCTTCAGAAACTATCCAATTGTCGACACCAACTAAGCAAGGTTGATTCGGATAAATGCGTTCTAATGTCCAACCGCCATCATCTTTATCGCTATCTTGATACCATGATGAACTGTATTCGACCGCATCAATCAAGTCATCATTCTCGTTTTTGAGTTGTAATAATTCGCCAGAATTTGTCAAGCTTGGAAAGTTATTAACACCAATAACTTTTCCATATTGTGTGAATTGTACAACTTCATCTTCATCGCAAATTATCGCATATTCACCAGCTTGTAAAACAATGTTTGGCAATAAAATATCATTGCTTGCATCTGAAAACGTATAATTTTCTACATTAAAATTCTTAGTTGAGCGATTATAAATTTCGATAAATTCTACTTCTGGCAAGCTCAAACTCGGTGTCGGATCTGCAAATATTTCATTAATAATAATATCGTATAATCCTGCTGTTTGCACTTCAACATATTGAAAATTAATCGTTTCTAAACCAATTGCATTTCCCGCTTCGTCTTCAACTCCTGAAACGGTGAGTTCATTTGTCGTTGCATCTTGAAAATTATTGACGAAAGTCAAACGTACAATTTTATCATCATTTGCATCTAAAACGGCTTGATTTGGATTTCCGATGCCATTATTTACGGTATAATTTGAAATGTCGGTCGCTGTAATTACATCTAAATTTTCATTAAAAGTCAAAGTCAATTCATTATTAGAAACGACTTCAATTTGACTAATTTGTGGTGCGTCAGTATCTTGATACAAGGGAAAAATATAAAAATCATCAAAATAAAATTTATCAACTCTCGTAGAAGTATATTTACATTTTACGCCAAAAAACTGCCCAAAAGTATACGTATTATCAACGGTTGAACCTTCTAATGCAAAATTATTTCCACCTGTATAATCGACCAAAAGCGACCAATTATAATTCTCATCTCGAACGACTCGAACCTTTATCAATACAGGTTCTGCACTCACAAAGCCATCTGTTCCACGAATCAACATCGTCGAACTTGAACCATCTTGACGATACAATTCTATCGCATCATTACTTCCACTTTCACCAATCAAAATGTAATAACCATTTAACGAAGCCGAAAGGTCGGAGTTATTGGAGGATAAATAGACTTTAAGCTGATTACTTGTCGAAGGTGCAAAATCTAAATTCACGTAAAACTCCCAAACCGTAGAATCTGCGGTCGGTGCATTGACATAAATTTGTGATGTTCCTGATGAAGAAGCGTTAAGTTGTAATTCGTTATTTTGATTGACAATGAAACTTGCTGTGTCACCTAACCAAGTTGGATTTTGGTTGAGGTTGCCATCAGAGAAGTTATCTTGAAATTGGGCGAAAGCCGAAGCCGTAATTAACAAAAGTAATATGGTCAGAATTTTTTGCATTAGATTTTGTATTTTGAACCACAAAAGCATCAAAAGACACAAAAGGGTTTTCACAAAAGATTTTATAAGCTTATTTGATTGCTAAAATTAGAAAATTAATTTTACATTCGTTTTGAATTAGACAATTTACACAAATTCTTAATTTTAAATTAAAACCATGAAATCACTTTTTGCATTTTTACTTTGTTTCATTTTTATTTTCTCTAATGCACAAGATTCTACCGCTTTACAGTTTTCTAAAAATATCACCAAAGCATCTTTAGAAAAACACCTTAAAACCTTAGCATCAGACGCTTATGAAGGTCGAGGAACGGGAACTCATGGACAGAAAAAAGCGGCTTATTATATTAAATCGCATTTTGAAAAATTAGGTTTACAACCGATTAATCCTAAAGATTCTGCTAAATATTATCAGTATTTTAATTTCAAAAGTAATCCAGAAGAAACCTTTCCAGTTCATATTAAATCTCTGAAAAAAGGTCATATTTTCAGTATTTTATTTTATACCAACAATGATTTTATAATGGATGAGGAGGCAATTGAGGTGGTTTGGGCAGGTCATGGATTTGATTATTCTGATACCGATATCAAAGATAAAATTGCAGTAGTTTGGTTAGGAACACCAAGTGATTCAATTCAAAAAAAACATGAAATCAATGATACGAAATCAGGCATTTTAAAGAGTATTTATATCAAAAATAAAATCGCAAAAGAGAATGGAGCGAAAGCTGTTTTTTTTATTCATAAAGACAAAGAAGAGTTTGAGTTTTTTTCGACTCGTGTAAACTCAATGGCAAAATTTAATAACAAAATTAAATTATTAGAATCACCCCAAAATACTTTTGGAAATGTCTTTTTTACTCCCAAAGCATTACCTCAAATATTTGGAATATCGAAAAAAAAGTTTAACTCAATTTTTGAAAAAGGTATTGATTTTCAATTAAATGCACTAATCAACATTCATACAGAATACAATCTTCAACGCAATATAACTGAAAATGTAATTGGCATTCTACCTGGCACAACAAAACAAGATGAATTTGTTATTGTATGTGCACACTATGATCATTTGGGAAAAATAGGTCGAAATATTCTTAATGGTGCAGACTTAGGGCTTTTGGGATCACAAACTTTTACATCAAATATGGTTATTCCAAAAAAATCTATTAAGTCTGTGGTTAATATTGATATGGTGGGAAGAGGTGAATTTGATGAAAAAAATAAATTTAGTATTTATATTATCGGTGATAGCAAATCAAATAAAAGAAATCAAAAAATCGCTGATATGAGTTTTCCAAATGTAAAATTGAGCTATTTCTATAATTCTAAAAATCACGTTGATAGACTTTACTATCGTTCAGATCATTATAGCTTTGCAAAATACGATATTCCCTTTATCTTTTTTTATACAGGTATACACCGTGACTATCATCGACCAAGCGACGAGAGTGATAAAATTAATTATAAAACCATGCGACTTGTTGCTCAATTAATATTTCTAAACATTTGGGAAGCAAGTCGTTGATTTTAAGTATAAAGTATGAGGTATAAAGTATTATTATTGCTTGGTTTTATTTTTATAATAAGTTGTAATCAAGTCGAAAAAAAATCTGAGAAAACTACAAAGGAGGAAATAAAAACTCCAGAAATAAATTTTGTAAAAACTGTTCCGATTACTGGCGTTGTATCTTTGGCTTTCGCCAAAACAGATACAATTTTCAATCTATATCGTGAGCCTTATATCGTAGTCGGTGAACGACAATATCCGATAAAAGGGTATCATTCCATAAATAGTAGTAGTGATAAAATCATTGCATTATCGCCGAATGGTCGATATTTTATCATGGATTCCATTTCGATTGGTGAAATAGAAGATGAAAATGAAGAGTTACAATTACATGATAATTATTTTTGTGTCGTTGTAGATTTGTTACACAAACGAGTCATTCATCAGATGCAAAGTCATTGTGATGGCGAATGGAACGCTCAAGGTCAATGGGTAAAAGATGGACAAATCATTTTGAGTTTTGATTGACGTACAACCGAAGCTCCAGCTTCGGTCACTTTTTAATTTTCTCCGAAACTGGAGCTTCGGATTATGATATAAAATGCAACTACACTTAATAGCTTTTAATGTACCGTTTCCTGCCAATTATGGCGGCGTGATTGATGTTTTTTATAAAATAAAAGCATTGCATAAAATCGGTGTGCGTGTATATTTGCATTGTTTTGAATATGGACGACATGAAGCGGACGAGCTTAACGATATTTGCGAAAGCGTTACGTATTATAAACGTCATACTGGCGTTTTGAAACACGCTTCTCTCCTACCCTTTATCGTGAACTCTCGTTTGAATGAGGATTTGTTACGGAATTTGCAGCGATATGATTTTCCAATTCTGTTTGAAGGTTTACATTGTTGTGGTTTTGTAAATCATCCGAGTTTGGTGAATCGACAAAAACTGGTGCGAATGCACAATGTCGAATGGCAATATTATGAGCATTTGGCAAAAAAGGAATCGACATTATGGAAACGGTTATTTTTTAGATTGGAAAGTTGGAAATTAAAACGGTTTGAACATACAGTAGCGGCTGCTTTAGCTGCCGTAAATACTCAACACAAACCAAAGATTCAAAATGCGACCGCTAAAACAGCCGCTACGTTTATTACGATTTCACCAAATGACACTAAATATTTTAAAACACAATATTCTAATATTCCATCGGTTTATGTTCCTGCTTTTCATCCGAATGAAAAATTAACATCGAAAGTTGGAAAAGGTGAGTATGCGTTGTTTCATGGTGATTTGAGCGTGAAAGATAATGAGGAAGCAGCTTTTTATTTGATTGATGACGTTTTTAAAAATACTAATTTTAAACTCATCATCGCTGGTTTGAATCCTTCGGAGCAACTTTTGGCGAAAGCCAATAAAAATATAGAAATACAAGCAAACTTATCACACGAAGCGATGAAATATTTAATTCAAAATGCTCATGTAAATATTTTGATTTCGTTTCATTCGGCTGGTATGAAGTTGAAATTATTGAATGCTTTATTTAATGGACGATTTTGTGTAGTCAATCATTTTATGGTAGAAGGAACAGGAATGGAAAAATTTTGTTTGGTTGGAAATAATGCTTCGGAATTACGCCGACAACTCAAACAGGCTTTCAAGCTATCATTTGACGAAAGTCATATCAATAAAAGAGTTGAATTATTGAAAAATGACTTGTCAAATGAACAAAATGCTCTAAAAATCACTGCTCAATTTACTTGAAAACTCATAGATACACCTCAAATCTATCTGAATCAAAATAAATAAACAAACTGTATCGTTTTTGAATAGTGTTTTTTCTTACACATCAAATTGTAGCTGAATTACGTTTTACGTTCGTTTAAAATTGGAATACGCTACAATTCTCAATAAATTGCATCAAATTATTAAAACTCAACACAAACAATTTTTTATTTTTAATTTAAATGATTGAAAATGAATAAATTGTATTTTGAATGTTTTCAATTTATAACTTCTATTTTCTATGAAAAATTGGGTACAAAAACTATTTTTACTAACAGCAACCGTTTTATTTATCAATTTTACGGCAGTTGGTCAAGCATGTGACACACTTTCAAACTTCTCAGGTAACTATCAAGCAGCTATTCTTCCTGTTCCAGCACCTGGCTGGGGATATGTTTCGGGACATAATAACTTTTTAGATAATGCAAAAGCAGAATATTATAACTATTCGGGTACAAATACACATATTGATGGTGTAATTTTGGCTTTCGGTTATGCTTTTACAACGAGTCCTGTATCAACGATTACAGCAACAGTTTGGGATGGAACAGGCGGAACGCCTGGTGCAGTTTTGGAGCAAAAAGATGTCTTGATTCAAGATATTGCTGCTGCTGTACTTTCTTTACAACCAACTCTTGTTCAATTTGACAATTTAGTTCCTTTACCAACTGGTGGTGAATTTTTCGTAGGTTTTACGATGACAGCAGGAACAGATACGGTTGCTGTAGTGACAAGTTCGCCTGGCGATATAACACCTGGACAAGGAACAGCTTGGGAACAACAAGCAACTGGAAACTGGTTTAATTATAATTCGGCTTCAGCTTGGAATTTTGATGCAACTCATGCGATTTTTCCATCGTTATCAACACCTGTAAAAGCAAAATTCACTCCATCAAATGCAACAGCTTGTGAAAATGTAGATATTACATTTGATGCTTCTGGTTCTAATAATGCAATCACTTACGAATGGATTTTTCCAGGTGGAACTCCTGCAACTTCTACGTCTGCTACACCAACCGTAAATTATGCTACATCCGGAACTTATGATGTTACTTTAATTGTTACAAATGGCTGTCAAATAGATACATTGACTCGTAGTAGTAGTATTGAAATCGTCAATTATTGTCCGCCAACTTGTGATTTAGTAACAACAATTAGTTCAAATCGACCAAGTTGTCATAATGGAAATGATGGCTTTGCAACAACGCAAACTTCTGGAGGTGTTGGCCCTTATACTTATGCATGGAGTAATAGTGCAACAACAGATACTGCATTTAACTTAACAACGGGAAGTTATACCGTAACGGTTACGGATGCGAATAGTTGTTTTGTTATCGCCAATTTCTCGATCGGAAATCCACAACAACTGATGGCAACAGGTGCGACAACAAATCCAACAGTTTGTAATGGAACAAATGGAACAGCAACTGCAATTGCTTCTGGTGGTCAAGGAAATTATACGTATTCATGGAATACAACACCTGCTCAAACAACAGCAACGGCCACAAATCTTGGTCAAGGAAATTATGCTTGTACGGTTACAGATGCAAATGGTTGTACAACCGTAATCGGTGTGAGTGTAAGTGATGGTTGTGCAAGTTGTAGTTTAGCTACAAATCCGATGATTACAAATCCGAGTTGTGGATTGATGAATGGTTCTGTTGACGCAAATGTTACTGGACAAAATGGAACAGTCACTTACGCATGGAGTAATTCGGCGACAACCGCAACGATTTCTAATCTTAGTGGTGGAACATACAGTGTAACCGTAACAGATATAACAGGTTGTCAAGATAGTGCAACTGTAACGTTAACTCCGAGCGGGAATGTTATGGTTAGTTTGACTCCAAGTGATGATTTTTGTTCTACCAATGGTGCATCAATTACATCTTCAGTTGCTGGAGGTGCAACACCTTATACTTATGTTTGGAGTAATGGAGATATGACCAGTTCAATAAATAACTTAACAACTGGTACTTATAGCTTAACGGTAACTGATGCAAATGGTTGTACAGACATTACAAGCGTTGCAGTAACCAGTATTGCAAATGGACCGTCATTGATGACGACTCAAACCGATGTTACTTGTTTTGGGGCTGATGACGGAACGGTAAACATGACAATTACGGGTGGAAATTTACCTTACTTCGTCCTTTGGTCGCCTTTAAATATTTCGGCACAAAACTTAAATAGCTTAGCAGCAGGAAGTTATACGACAGTTGTGGCAGATAATGCTGGATGTTTGGCAACAACAACCGTTGTTATCACACAGCCTGATTCTATTACTTTGGTCGGTATATCAACGCCAACACAAGGAAGTGATGGTACAGCATCTGTTAATGTTTCGGGCGGAACTCCTCCTTATACTTATGCTTGGAACAATGGTGACACAACACAAGCTATTAATAATTTGGTGACAGGGACTTATACAGTTGTTGTGACTGATGCCAACGGTTGTTCAAACACAACAGATATTACCGTTCAAGATTTTACATCAAATACAAATGGTATTGAAACCTTGACGAACTTCGATGTTTTTCCAAATCCAAATAACGGTAATTTTGCCATTCGTCTGGATTTTGAAGAAACAACGGATATGCAAATCAAAGTTTTAAATATGATTGGTCAGCCGATATTTGAAAGCAATGCAACAGATAATAATTTGTATTTACCAATTGATTTAACGAATCAAGCAGCAGGTATTTACTTTATATCTATTCAAACAAAGACTGGTCGTGCCGTGAAGCGTATTTTAATTTCGGATTAATTAGAATAAATGATATGCAAAAACACTGGAATTTTTTATTTAAGATTTAAGTGATAGTAAAAAAATAGCTACTTCAAATAATTTGAAGTAGCTATTTTTTATAAAAATGTACCGTTCTTTTTAAAGTGATAAAATATTGAGTTTTATCTATTATTAATTCAATGTCTCAACCGTTTTTCCTTTCATATCACAAGTCTGAATCACATTTGCTGTATGATTCTGAATACTTAAATATAACTGTAAATTATCTCCCACTTTTTGACCATAACCAGAATATGAGAACTGTCCTGCGTCATCTGTTTGAAAAGGAATATCTAATTTATTATCAACGATTTTTGCCTTAATTCCTAATTCTTCAATCAATACTTCTCGTGTTTCATTCGTATTTGGACTAACTGTTAATTCTAAAATGTTAACAGACTTAATTTCTTTACCAACCGTTGGATAAATACAGGTTTGTTCAAATTCGTAGCTTCCAATAAATTTAGAAGTTGCTTCATCTATCATCAAAGCTTCTTTTTGGCAACTTGCCATCAATATCGTGATTCCGAAAAGGAAAAAATATATTTGTTTCATAATATTTGGTGTTTTATCGTTTTTGAGTTTGTTCTCTTTGTCTGAGTTCTTATAACTTTTAAAATATCATTTTAAATTGTTTTTCATTCAATGACTTATCAAATGACTTTCTAAATCATTTATTGTTATAACGTAGTTAAAACTGCAATTGTAACTTTTGATAACAGAATTTATGTTAAAAGTGTTATTTCATTGAGTCAACGTTAAGGAATTGTGAAAATTTAAAATATGATTAAAAAGTTTTATATTTGAAATAATTAATATGAAAATAAATTTTATCATGAAAAGATATATCATAATTACATTATTGTTATTGTCAACAATTCTTCAAGCTCAAGAATATACTTATATTTCAGATAGAACATTTTTAGCTTCTTCTGATTTGTTAGATTATACCTTTATACCAGCCTTTATTGTTTATCCAGACGAAAATAATTCCGAAGATTCTGAGGAAACACCTATCGGAGTAAATGAATTTTCTTTTGGAATCACTCAAAATTATTTATACATCGAAGGCAATGAAATCGAAGGTGTTTATAGTATCAATTCTATTAATCCAACAGATTATGGCTATATAATTGCTACGATGAATGCTCGAAATCCTACGATTCAAGGACATTTAAAAATCATTTTAAATGATTATAACAATGCCAATGCGTTGATTTTTAAAATGTCTACTAATACAGATGAGTTAATTTTTAAAATCGCTGAAATCCCCGAAGATATAGAAAAAGAAGAAGCGGATTTTTTTACAAATATGGATAATCCTGCAACAACAACCGATGTTATTTGGAATCGTACCTATTATCCTTTTTTTAGAATCGGTGAGAAGCAACAACGATTAAGAATCGAAGATAGTGTTGAAATTTCAATTGCGACCGATACTATTATTATCAAAAAGAAAAAGAAGGAAAAAGTTGAAATAGAACGATTTATAACGATTTCTTACAAAGGATTTGATGATAATGGCAATCGTACAAATTATGAACAACGCTACGAAGTCAAAGGCTTAAAGGAACGCCAAAGTCGTGACGAAAAAGCAACTATTGACAAATATCTCATAGAAGCTGAAGTCAAAGGTTTACCAGAGAAATTTATTTTTTTCTATCTCAATGAAAAACGAGCCATTAGTAAGATTGAACTTGGACCAAATCAGTTTTTAATTCGAGGATATTGATTGTAGTTTGAGTAGTTTGAGTAGTTTGAGTAGTTTTTTCTTGCGTAGGAACTACTTAAACTACTCAAACCATCAACTACTTAAACAATTAATTAGCCATTTTCATAATTACACCTTCAACTTTGGGTTTAAAGCCTTTATACTGTTTTGCATAACGAGCTTTGTGCAGAAAATCTCCCAAAAGTCCACCGATTAAGAACGCTAATAAATATACGATAACTCTTATCCATGTTGCTAATTCCATAGTTTGCATAAAGTAAAAAGCCAAACCAATCGTACCAATTGCAACCGCTAATTTGCCCACAAAACCAACTGCTTCCACGATTTGTATTGTTTCTTCTTCCACGATAACATTTAATTGTACCGTTTCATCTTTTGAAACCAAAACCACATTATTATTTACAATTTTATAATCATAATCTGGCAACTTTTTCTTCAACGTTTTTTCTATCTGCTCTAATTTGAGTCCTTTATTATTTTCTATTGTCACTGCTTTGTTTTAGTAGTTTTAGTAGTTTTAGTAGTTTTAGTAGTTTTTAGTAGTTTTTAGTAGTTTTTAGTAGTTTTTAGTAGTTTTTAGTAGTTTTTAGTTGTAGTAGTATTTAGCACGTAAGAACTACTTAAACAAAAAAATCATTTATAAAAAAATCTTCCTACTGGATAACGTTTATACGTTTTCTCTGATAATTCAGAACGTTCATAGATAAACATTAGTTGAGCGTAAGCTGATTTTGCAAATTTTTCATCTGTTATTTTCTTTGCTTTTAATTCTGCTTTCAAGGTAGGATTTTTTTCTAAAATTTCCATAGCAGAATCCTCAAAAACATATGGAGAAAAATATTCTTTTCGTTGTAAGATTCCATCGAAAAAATTCCAAGCAAAATACGAATCTGGTGCTTGAGGTTCTAAAGTTTCGACAATGTAACGATTTTGTTCTTGTCCCATATCAATCCAATAATCACCTTTATAAAATTGTACCTTTTGACTTACTTTTTTAATTGTAACATTCGAATGCAGATAATGACCTTCATAAGGCGTTTTTCCAGTTTCATAATTGTCGATATAATATATTTCTACATCATAAAATCTATCTTCTGTTAATCGTGTCATTTTCACTTTATTGTTTTCTAATCGCTCAATCACTTTCCAAGCCGATTGTGGAACAATGTAAACATCTGGTCGAACGATTTCTAACATTGATTTGTAATAATTAAAATGTGGAATTGGTTTTTCATAAGGTTCATTTCTATCATAATACAGACGGTCGATTCCTGAAATATCGCTCGGTTTATACTTCGCTTCATAACCTTTAAATTGTATCGTATCAGATTTAGAATTATCTAATTCCCAATTAATTTTAAAATTACGTTGTTCTAATGTTTTGCTTGTCGCTTCTTTTCTTGCTTGACGCAATTGCTCACCATTTTCCACCATAAAATCCATCATCAAATCCATAAAAGCATACGTTGATTCGACTCTATCTTTGTACGGTTTCAACATATGTGTTTCGGGCATAAAACTGATACAATTGTACAACGATGCATAACCAGAAGAATATCGTGGCAAGTCCAAAAATCCTGCGATTCCTTCATCTGGCGTTGTTCGAGCATAAACATAAGGTGTCATTTCCCAGCCTTTTTCTTGCATATTTTCATATAAATATGGCAACATTTCATTGTTCAAATGATTCGCTAAAGGTTTCGGTAATTTGTTGTGTTGTGTCGGAATCAAGGTCATTGTATATTGATAATCTGCACCGTTTGAAGTGTGATTATCAATAAAAACATCAGGCATCCAGTTAGTAAAAACGTCATTGAAAGTCATCGCATTTTTAGAATCACATTTAATAAAATCCCGATTCAAATCCAAGTTTTTCGAGTTACCACGAAAACCATATGCATCTGGTCCATTTTGATTCGCACGAGTTGTACTATTTCTATTTAATGCTCCGCCAATATTGTATAATGGAATAATCACCAAAGTCACTTTATCCAGTTTCGCTTTCAATTCTGGCTTTTCCATATAATCACGTACCAACATCATCGACGCATCAATGCCACAAGGTTCACCAGGATGAATTCCATTATTGATAAATAAAGTTTGCTTGTTTTGTTCTTTGATTCGTTCAGGTGTATTTGCTCCATTATTTGACACGATTACAGTATGAATCGGTTGTCCAATATCAGATTTTCCAACTTCCACCATTTTAATATTGTTAGGATAAAGTTTCGCCATAGTTTTATAAAAAGCAATCGCTTCATAATACGTTGCTGTATAATTTTGCTTTTTTTCAAAAGGTGTAATTTGTTTTTCCATTGATTTTGAAATTGTAGATTCTGATGCTGTTTGCGGTGAACAAGCAATAATTAACAAACAGAATAATAGTATAAAATATGGCTTCATTGTAATGTAAATATTTGATTTTCAATAGTTACACTTTCACTTGTTAGCTTTTTTGTGGAATCTATTATGGTAATATCTTTCTTATTTTCAATCGTAAAGGTAAGTCCTTTATAAGTTGCATCATTTAGATAAGCTGAAAATAATTGCACAGTCTCTGTATTGTTTATCAATTTAAAATCATAGCGATAATTGTCAATTCCTACTTGATATAAATCATAAGATATTGAAGATTTTTTGATTTCCTTTGATTCTATAAAATCATTTTGATTAAATACACTACAACTGTGCAAAGTAAATATGAACAAAAATTTGATATATAGTTTCATCTTTAATAAATTTAAAGTTCCTTTGCACACAAATATTAAGAAATTATTATGTAATCAATAAGATTATAGTCAAAATTATAATCAAATGAATAGAATAATCAATAGCTATACAGAAGGAAAAAATGGCCCTTTACTTATTGTTTTTGGGGCGATGCACGGAAATGAGGCAGCAGGTGTAAAAGCCATTGAACAAGTATTTCAATTAATAAAGAATGAACCAAATAAAAACCCAAATTTTTGTTTTTATGGTAAATTAATTGGTCTAATTGGTAATATAAAAGCGTATCAAAAAGGTATTCGTTTTCTAAAAAAAGATATGAATCGTCATTTTGATAAAAACCATGTAGATTGGATTTTTTCTGCTCCAGAAGAAAAATTAGATGCAGAAGATCAAGAGATTAAAGGAATTATCAATACGATTCATCAAGAAATTGAAGCTTACAAACCGACTAAATTATATATTTTAGATTTACATACAACTTCTGCACAAGGCGGAGTTTTTACGATTCCAAGTTATGATTTAGAAAGTGTTCAAATTGCTTTAGACATTCATGTGCCTGTCGTAGAAGGAATGCTTGATGGTATAAAAGGCACAACATTACACTTTTTCAATACTAAAAATATGGGAATCGAAACAACAGCCGTTACTTTTGAAGCAGGACAACATGATGATCCGGAATCAGTTAAAAATGCAGTTTCTGCATTAATTAACTGTCTTAGAGCAGTCGGTTGTGTCGAACGAAAAAATATTGAAGAAAAGCATAACAATCGGTTGTATTTGATGTCAAGAGATTTGCCCAGCAGAACTCGATTGATTCATCGACAAGCAGTAGAAGCTGATGAAAATTTCAAGATGCAACCAGGTTTTGTTAACTTTCAATTGGTTAAAAAAGATACGCTTTTAGCAACGAATAAATATGGAGAAATCCGAAATGACGAAGAAGTTCGAGTCTTGATGCCTTTGTATCAGCCTCAAGGCGAAGATGGTTTTTTCCTTGTCAAAGATGTTTTTGTTTAAGTAGTTTTAGTAGTTTCAGTAGTTTCAGTAGTTTCAGTAGTTTCAGTAGTTTCAGTAGTTTCTACGTGTTATTAAAACTCTTAAACAAAAAAATGACTTGGAAAAAAAAGAAATTTTAAGGTCACTTAATAAATGAAAGCAGTTTTATTAGTTTCACAGTTCTTACGCAAGAAGCTACTAAAGCTACTAAAGCTACTAAAGCTACCTAAACTACCTAAACTACTAAAACTACTAAAACTACTAAAACTACCTAAACTACCTAAACTACTAAAACTAAAAAGATGAAATTTACATACTTTAGAAATCCTAAGAATTACGCTGGAATATTACCTGGAAGACACGTTTGTGGTATTTGTGGTTATAAAGACAAATGCTTTGAAGGAGAATCATTTTATGGCGAAACTGTTGTTGATGCGATTTGTTGGAAATGTTTGGATAAAGGTCGATTAGAAGCAGCAGGTATTTTTGCAAATGATGCTGATGTCGAAGGCTTGTTTGATCAAATGGTCGAACTAAATCCGGACAAGACCAAAGACCAATTATTGGCGGAAGCCAAAGCAAAAATCAATGAAATAGAATTCAAAACGCCACCAATTTTATCATGGCAAGATTGGAAATTTCCTGCGTTAGATGGTGATTTTTGTGAGTTTGTGAGTTTTACTTCAAAAGAAGAATTGAACGAATTATCAGAAAATGGTGATGGAAAACAATTTCTAATTAATCATCTTAGAGTTGATGAAGATAATTTAATAAACCCTGAAATCGTTTGGTATCAACTATCTGATAAGAAAATCGAATCAATTGAACAAACAAATCATGATTGTTTATGTTACTTATTTCAAAGTAAAGTGAGTGGACAATATTTGATTATTTGGGATTTAATTTAGTATAAAGAAAGATTGATAACAAAATAAAATGTACACATTTCGTTGTTGCTTTTGACGTATAATTTTTAATTATCGTATAATGCTATTTCGGTAATTCAAAAACAAAAGCAACACCAATGTCATAATTAGAATCAATCCAAATTTTCCCATTTGCTTTATCAATGATTTTTTTGACAATTGCCAGTCCAATTCCAGTACTTTCGATAGTATCTCTGGATTCTAACATTTGGAAAACTTTAAAGATTTTGTTGTGATATTTTTCATCAATTCCGATACCATTATCTTTAATTCTAAACTGATGTTTATCGCCTAAATCTTTCCAATAAACATCTATTTTGCCAACTGCTTTATCATTATATTTTACGGCATTTCCAATCAAATTTTGAAATATCTGATAGGCTTGCGTTTGATTAAAAGTAATTGACGGCAATTCATTTGGTAGATTTACTTCAAACGTATCAGGCACAACGGTATCAACTACTTCGGTTACAAGTTCTTGAAGATTCACTTCTTTTATTTGAATATCTTGACGACCAATCTTAGAAAACTCTAAAATCCCATTAATCAAACTATTCATACGATGAATCCGTTTTTGGATTAATCTAAAATAATCAGTTATCATATCTTTTGGTAAATCATCCGCTTCAAAATCCTCCCGCATCATCGTGACCAAACTTCCGATACCTCGAACTGGTGCTTTTAAGTCATGAGAAAGAATATAAGATAGCTCTTGCAATTCTTTATTAGTGCGTTCTAATTTAGAAAAATTAGCATTCAATTCTTTCTCTGCTGCTTTTCGTTGTGTAATATCTCGAATGGATAAAATTATTCTTTTTTGATTTTCATTATTAACGAAAGTTGTAACAGAAACAGAAACAAAAATCTTTTTTTGATTTTGTGTTTGTAAAGTTGTTTCATATTTCAGTATCGGATTTTCATCGCTAATCTCTTGAAAATCAGCTAATAATACAGTTGGAAGCTTATTTTGCAAATCATCAATAGTAAAACTCGTCAAACGAGTTACGGCTTCGTTAATAGTATATATTTCACTATCTTCATTCAATACAATAACCATTTCGGCTAATGAACCCATCACATTGTCTAAGTAATTTTTAGAAACGGTTGTTGTGTCAATTGTTTCTAACATTTTATTAAAATTATTATACAAAACGCCAATTTCATCACCATAAGGGTTATTCTTTATTCTTTCTCCATAATTTCTTGTTTTCACAACAACTTCAATAATTTTCACTAATTTAATAATCGGACGAGTGATTATTTTTTGAATCCAAGAACTTGTTGCAATTAACAGAATAAAGGCAATCGCACTGGCGATGACTATTCCAGTATAAATATTCTTTAATAGTTGTTGTAAATTATCTGTATTATTAACGATAAACAATGTTCCTAAATTTTCATTTTTATATTCAATAGCTTTATAATGAATAAGGCTTTCATTCTCAAATCGATTCGTTTTATTTGCTAAATAGAGGCTTGAAACTTCTTCTTTAATCGTTTTATAACTGGCGATTACTTGATTTTCAGCATCAAGTATCGCAGCATATGTAACATCCGGTAATGCTTCAAAATTATTCAAATCTTCTTTCAAGGCATTTCTATCATTAAATAAAAGGTTTGGAACAACAAAAGATGCAGTCAAATCTGAAAATGCCGCAACTTGATTTTCTACAGCCCGTTTTCCATTTCTTTCGACCACTGATATACTGATAATAGTACCAACAATAATCATTGGTAAAATAATCGCAATATTGATTAATATAAGTTTTCTTCTAAAAGGTAAACTATTAAAAAAGTCTATCATTACTATTCGTTAAATTTCGTGTTAAGTGACAATTAAGAAAATTTAAATATCTTAATTTTTCTTCGGTAATTTAATATAAAAAGTAGATCCAACATTCAACTGTGAGGTTAACCAAATTTCGCCCTTGAGTTGTTCTGTAACTCTACTACAAATCGCTAAACCTAAACCAGTTCCTTTATATTTTTCATTATTATGCAACCGACGATGCTGCTCAAAAATGATTTTGTAATACTTTTCATCAATTCCAATTCCATTATCTTGTATCGCAAATATCACATTTTCATCTTCTACTTTGTGTGTTATACTTATCGTTTTTAATTCATTTTCATTATATTTAATTCCATTTTCAACAATATTCTGAAAAAGCTTATGCATCAAGTTTTTATTAGAAATCACATCGGGCAAGTTATCAAAATTTACGGTTGCTTTATCTCCAACAAAATGCTTAATATCTGTCATAAGATTTTGAGTATTAACCAGTTCAAAATCAATAGCTTTCGATCCAACTTGTGCATATTCTAATGTATCTACAATCAACTTATATAAGTGATTTGCTCCATTTTTTACAAATGTAATGTATTCATTCAGTTCTTCATTTTGATTTTTAGACAACTTACGTTCTATCAGCGTAATGAAACTCGAAATCGTACGTAAAGGTGATTTCATATCATGAGAAGCAACCATTGTAAAATGTTCTAAAGCCTGATTTTTTTGTGCTAATTCTGCATTAGAAGCTTCCAAAGCATTGTAATACTTCTTAACTTTTGCCTCTGCCTTTTTCTGCTCAGAAATGTTTCTAATGGATAGAATTTCTCTTTCGTAACCTTCCTTCGTATAAAAGCACGTTGTCGAAGCCATTACAAATACGGGTTTATCATATTTTGTATTGATTGTTTCCTCAAAATTTTTATCCGTTTTCTTTTCTTTAAAGTTAGAAATCAAAAATGAAGTTTTTTTTCCTTTCAATTCTTTATACGAGTAACCAGTAGTTTTTTCTACAGCTTCATTTATATAATTAATTCGTCCGTCAATGTCAAGTACAATTATCATCTCTGCCAAAGCACTCATTATACTATCCAAATAGTTTTTAGAAACAGTCGTCTTTTCAATTTGTTGCATCATTGAATTAAAATTGTGATACAACACACCTATTTCATCATCATAGGTGTGTTCCACCAACTTTTTACGATAATAACCACTTTTCATAACATTATCAATCGTACTGGATAGTTTTAAGATTGGACGTAATAGCACTTTCTGAACATAAAAATTTGTAACAAACCAGATCAAAGACATAAATGAAAAAATCAATACTAAGCCAATTATCATTCTGTTTATTGTCGAGATAATCTTTGTCGTATTAGTTACTGTTATCAACGTTCCCAAATAGTTTGACTTATGATAAATTGGTGTATAATGATAATATTGACTTTCTCTAAATTCAGAAGTTTAATATTTCAAATAGTCTTTATACAGAATGTTTTGAACTTTACCCAATGATGTAATAACTTTCGTTTGATTAGATTGAATACAAACATATTCTACATCAGAGTTATGCTTTATATTTTGTAACGTTAATTTTACAGCTTCAATATCTTGAAATAGTAAATCAGGAATTATTGAAACAACTGTAATTTGATTAACTGTCTCTATTTTATTTTTTAGTGCATTCTTATTATTATGCTTTACAAAACCAATTCCAACTAATACCAAAATTAGTAAAATAGGTAAAGTAACCAACATTGTTAGTACGGTCAACTTTTTTAGAAAAGGTAGTTTTTTATAATAAGTACTCACGACGTTTTCTGGTTTCTTATATCCTGTTTGATATAAACCAAACAGGATATTTGATTTCATAAAATTTAAAGCATGTCTAAATGCTTATTGATTCTCAACTCAAAATGAGTTTTAAAAATGCTCTTAGAATAAAGATTAGTTAGGATTGACATAAAAGTTTTCCATTCCCAAATCCTCTAATATTTTATACTCCGTTTGATTCGTTTCGATAATTCCTTTAATCGGAATTTTTTCTAAGTAAGCATTTAACGTTTCATCCTTTCCCATCTCTAATAAAGCACTGACAATCACTTCACGAGTTTTTTTATCAACTCTCGGATGAATAACTATCGGATGTGGAGGTGTTTTTTGGGTAGAATAAAATATCCTTAATTGATTTTTAATATCGTCGCCTAACTCATTATAAGTACGCATAACGCCACCTCCAGCACGAGTTTTCCCTTCCAAAACACTTAAGTAAGAGTTCGTATGTGTTTTCACATAAATCGGTTCAATATCAATTTTATGAATCGTTTTTAATTCCGTTCGCATCAATAAAGAAGCACCTAAAGCATTTGGAGCAGGAAACGATACTTTTTCACCATCTAATTCTTTAATATCTTTGATTAAATCATCTTTTTTTACCGCCAAAACCCCAAATAATGACTTCGTTCCATCACGCAATACAGCTTCATAACCTTGTGTTTGATTTGCTACAACTGAGTGATAAGGATTCATATAAGCAATATCATAAGTTCCTTTTTGATATTCTTTTTCAAACTCAGGAATATTTGGAGTTCCGACTATTTGAAATTTATAGCCCGTTTTCTCTTCTAATTCTTCAATAATTGGCGACCAAATCGTCATAATTCGCTTTGGCGAAAATTGTGGTACAACACCAATCTTTAAGACTTTTCTTGTTGATGTTTGTTCTGTTTCTTCAATTGTCGTTGTTGGCTCTGTATTTTCATTACATGCAAAAAATAGTAACATAAAACAGCTACATAAAATCGTTAAGTTTAATAATTTCATAATCTTATAAGGTTTGTATCTAATTGATAATCATGTTAGTGTGTATAAATGTATTTTATTTTAATTTTAATTTTGAAGTCAGCGACAACCAGAGATAATGTCCATTTGTACCTTCATTTGCAGGAATATTTTGGACATATTGCCATGAATTTGTTGGCAAAATATAAGAATAACCTAAAGCTAAAGTAGAACCTTTTTGAATTTTATATTTGGCAATAATATCTAATTCGCCTCCTAAATTTTGATTTAAGACAGCATTATTGTCATCAAAAATAGGTTTCGTCAAATAGAACTGATAATATGTAATAGTAGCAGATATTTTTTTTGCAGGATTGAGATTGAATCGTATAAAATATTCGGTTAATCCACCGCTATTTGTTTGTGCTTCGAGATTATTTCTAAACAAGTTCGCATTTCCCCAAAACGCAAATCTTGCACCTTCCAAAATATCGAAAGTGTGTAGTGTGTTTTGATAATCCGCATTTGTACTTGTAGCATCGTGACCAGATGTATATTCTGTACCAATTGTTACTTTCGCTTTTTTTGACAGTTTATAACTCACTTTTCCCGCCAACAAATACGCCTCTACATTTCGTCCGTCTTTGTGTTTTCCAAATTGGTAAAATCCTTCTCCTTCTAATGATATTTTATTAATCGGATAAACGATTTTTGTCCCAAGTGTTTGTTTATAAAAAACTGTATCTGAATTTACTTTTTGATAACCAGCATTGATTCCTGTAGCTGAAACAATTAAACCGTTATCAAAGTATTTTTTCAAATAACCAAAACTGAAATTCTTGAAGCTATTATTATTTGAAAATTGATTCCCAAAAAAATTCGCTTGACTATTACTCAAACTATAACCTAAATCTATGTACAAAGAATCTTTAGCGTATTTGGCAAGAATCGCATCGTAAGTAAATCCCGATTGACGACGATTTCGCACTGCAATCATTCGACCTCTATCATATTGTAAGGCTTGACGACCAACTCGCAAATCCCAATTTTCAGTAAGTTTATATTGTATCCAAGCTTCATAAAATGATAACGCATCATCGTCTCCCCAAACTCTTGCATCTTGACCTGTTAGCCTAAATTTCACCTTATCTTTCTGATAATCAGCCGTTAATCGAGTTCGTTGATTTATTAAATAAGCAGGTTCTTGATTCGTCGATGGTAACGAAAACAAACCATAACGGAGTTCACTACGAGGACGAATTTCTGTACTCAAATTAAACTGTGCAAAACTCTGAATAGTGACACAAAAAAAAATGCCTATCCAGAAAGTAGATTTTACTTTCATAATATATTTTATTAAAAAAAATAAGAGGGAAACTTTGGACATTAGAAGTGCCAAATTTCGATTGAATAATCTGCCAAAGTTATTATTTTGCTGGTAAGAAGACGAGAATTTGAACACACTTTACTCATCATAGCCTTATTTGACCAATTATATTGCCATTTTTAATATTATTTATATTTAAATATAAAACATGACACTTCTAATGATATATTAAATTGCAAACCAATGATTTATGAAATAAAAAATATGTTAATAAAAACTTATGGTATAAATACCAACTAATTGTTTATTGTTTCATTTTGGCAATTATTCTCAATTAATGATTCATTCTGATTTTGAATCGACATTAAATTAAGGTTTCTGGAAAATTGAAATAAGGCTTCAACTGTTTTTTCTGTTCAATCAACCATAAAATAGGAAATCGACTTTTGGTACTCGGCTTCTCCCCTTTTCCATCTGTAAAATAAATTATTGCATCAGGTTGAAATTGATTATTTGCGTAAATAATTGGCGGATTAAATGATGTTCCTCCTTTTCCTTTTACGAATTTTGGTATTTTTCCATTGTAATCATAGGTTCGATATATGTCAACATCACATTCAACAATATGAATCAATGCATTTTGTCGCCAAATATGATAAATTTCGTCAAAAAATTGTGTAAACAAAGTTTCATTAATTGAGGCTGAAGTATCAATTGCGATTAAGATTTTTTGCCGTTTTTCGATTTTTGTTCCTGGCGTTGTTCCATAGCGTTTTGAAGGTCGTCGAATCGTATTTTTCAGAACTGTCTTTCGGCTTTTATTCGTAAATAATCGTAAAATTCGTTTCCAATTAAGACTCGGTTTTAATTGTTCTAATCGTTTCTTAATAAGTATTTCCAAACCTTGTGGCAAATCACCGACATCATTACTTTGCTCGAATCGTTGCCAGGAAGTCGATAACGCTTCCATAATTTTTTGTTGAACAATTTTTTGTTCACTATTCGTTTTTGTTTGTCCCCAAAGTACATGTTGAGCGAGTTTTTGATGAGATTCTGTTAATGCTTTTTGTAAAAATTGTCGAGCATTCGTATTTCCATATTTGGGTTCGATAAGAATTTCTAAAAAACGTTTATAATAAAAATCAAGTGTTTTATTTGGTGCTAATTCGATGTCACTGAAATCGCTCAGTGTAATAGAATCGTAGGTTAACTCTGTTTTATTAATAAATTGATTAATCGTCAAATCTGCCGCTACACCAAATAAATCATCATTTTGATAGGTTTCAGAACGGGTTAAATGTCCAAAAATCAAATGCAACAATTGATGTTTAATTTCTCCTTTTTTCAAATCTGCTTTATGCAACGTATTTTCCCAGTAAGTTTCATTTATTAATAACGCCAATTCGTTATTATCATCTACATCAATCGCTATCGTTTCCGTTTTATCAGAAACTTGCTTTTTGAAATGCGTCAAAAAATGTCCAAAGAATGGTTCTTTGAGCAATAAATCAATTGATGTTTGATGTACTATGTTTTTCATGATTTAACCCTAAATTATTCTAACCTCAAAGAAAGGTACAAAAGTAAACTAAAATGTTGACTATAAATTTACTCAAGTTGGGTGATAATTCTATTATTGGAACAATAATTGGAAAATAAACCTACAATATATAATCGTATAGATTTATATTCTATTATGATTAAGACTTGATGGGTTTACACTAAAAAACCTGCATATATCAAAAAAATAATATGTATAAATTGGATAAAACAGACGTTCAAATTTTGGGTTTTTTACAAAACGACTCCAAATTAACGAATAAAGAAATCGCCGCACAACTCAATTTAACGACAACACCTGTTTATGAACGTATCAAAAAAATGGAACGTGAAGGGGTGATTGACAAATATGTTGCGTTGATTAATCCACTAAAAGTTGGTTTACAATTAACGGCTTTTTGTAATATTTCTTTGAAGGAACATTCTAAAAGTTTTATTGAAAAATTTGAACATGAAATTTCTCAATTATCAGAAGTAAATGAATGTTATCATATCGCTGGAATGTATGATTACTTATTGCGTGTTGTCGTTGCGGATATGTCTGCTTATCAAAATTTTATTATTAATAAATTAGCGACATTAGAAAATATCGGACAAGTACAAAGTTCATTTGTAATGACTAAAATTAAAGCAAGTACAGCAATAGATTTATAATAAAAAGAATTACAACTAATTTCTTATCTACATTAATTTAAATATTAAAAATATTTTTAATTTATTATCACAAATAAAACATTGATTTATAGGTTTTTAAACATTTAATTATTAATCAATTAAACTAATGCATATTATTTAGTATGGTCTTTGGTAATAAATAAATATAAGAAATAATCTAATTCTAATTTTATAACTAAATCACCAACTACTTATGAAAAGTAAATTTCTTTACATTACGATATTTTCTTTTTGCCTAACCTCTCTTGGTTACGCCCAAAATTTTCCTAAAAGCGGTTACCAACAACAAGCCTCACTCGAATTTAATAATTATGATTATAAAGTAACTTGGATTATTCAAGATGGAAAATATGGTTTATTAGATACCAGAACGAAAACCTTTATTATTCCTCCGATATATGATGACGCAGAAATGTATCATGCAGATTATTCGTTGGTCAAGAAAAATGGAAAATATGGATTTATTAACCATGATGGTGAAATGATTACTAAATTTGAATATACAACGGCTCAGCATCATAACGATAAATTGGTGTTGGTTCAAAAAGAAGATAAATTCACATTTTTGGATAAAAATATACTTTCAGGTAGACATTTTGATTTTGCTGGAAATATTGAATTTGAAGAAGAATATGATATGGTAATTAGTTCTTATACCGACAATTATTCAATTGTAATGACTGGAGGAAGGTATGGTTACATTGATGAGAATGGCGAACAAGTTATTCCATTGATGTATGAAGAAGTTACTATATTCAATGGACAGTTTGCGGCTGTAAAAATAGATAATAAATGGGGAGCTATTGATAGAAGCAATGGTAAAATGATTGATTTTAAATATCAAAAAATGCGTCCATTTGATGAAAATAATACAGTCGTCAAAAAAGGTAAAAAATGGGGAATTATCGACATTCAAGAAAAAGCGATACTTCCCATCAAATACAAACATATTTCTAACTTCAATACCGATAAAGTCGCTTTAGCTAAAAAAGGAAAATCTTGGGGATTGATTAATCAAAAAGGAAAAACGCTTATTGATTTCGAGTATGATTTAGATGAAAATTATATTGATTTACTTCAAATTACGGATGGCTACGTTTGGCTCAAAAAAGATGGTCTTTGGGGAACAGTTGATTTAAATCATAATATTATTATTCCGTTCAAGTATAGTGAAATTCAAGAAGTTAATGGAAACGAAATCACGGTTGTTGAACAAGGTGAAGTTAGAATAATTGATGAATTTGGGGAATGTTTAAAAAACTGTGTTGAAAAAACAAGAGGCGTTTATTACGATTTTGATAATTAAAATTTCACCGACACATTATAATATTAAAAAGCGTCCGATAAAACTTGATTTATCGGACGCTTTTTAATTTGATTACGTTCTCATTTTTAATTTATCTAAATGCGATTTTCTAATCAATGTAGAAAAGGCTTCTAACTCACCTGAATAAGGCGAAAAGTAGGTAAATGTCACATGATTATCGTCAACTTTGGTAATCACAATTCGACCTTTATTCACGCATTTATCTGTTCCTTTTGTAATTGTTTCAATAAATTCCAACTTCATATCACTTTCTTTCTGTAACTGCCAATTCCCCGAGCATTCCAAAGAAGGATAAGCGATAGAATATCTGTCATCATTAACTTTTAGTTGAATTGACCAACTGCCACTTGAGTTCAATTGATAACCAACACCTTCCCACTCGCCTTTCAGCCAATTTGTTGATGTTTTTGTAGTTAAATTATCAATGCTTTTAGTCGGTGTACATTGCATAAATAAAACGAATATACTAACTAAGGTAAGTACGATTAATTGACGTAATAAAATTGTATTGTTCATGTTGTAGTTGTTTTTGTTTGTTCAATACTACAAAAATCAACACAAATCGACTTTATTACAATAGTACATTTGTACTAATTTTTTGTGTGATTGTGTCGCTTCGCTGATTGTTTTTTGGTAAATAATTTTCAATAAAAATCACTCGTCAAAAAACAATCAGCGAGGTACGAGTAACACAATCAGCGAAGCGACACAATCACACAATCAACGACAAAGGAGCAACACAATCACACAATTATCAAAATTCCACCAATCGAAAAACCAGCAGCCGTTCCACAAAGCAAAACCGTGTTTCCTTTCTGAATTGTACCATTTTCAATATTTTCAATCAAAACCGTCGGAATCGAAGCAGCGATACAATTTCCTTTTGATTCTAAATTTCGTAACACTTGACCTTTTGAAAAATTGTATAGTTTTTCAAACATCCAAACGCCCATTTTACTCGCTTGATGCGGAATAATAAAGTCAATATCTTCAATCGAAAAATCTAAATCTTTAAAGAAATCATCCATAAAAACAGGAATTTTTTGTTTTGCCATTCGCAGCAATTTTTTGCCTTCCATTTTAAAGGAATGCAACTCTGGCGAATACGGATTATCTTTGAAAAATAGTGCATTTCCGCCACCACGAATTATCGTATTAAAAGCACCTTCAGCATAGGTTTTCATATCAAAATGAATTGCACCGTTTTCAGTTGTTTCATCATAAGATAAAATCATCGCTGCTGCACCATCACCAAACAACGTCAATGTTTCCCAATTCTTAGGATTTAAGCCATTCGATGCAATTTCACTACTTACGATTGCGATATTTCGATAGGTTTTTCCATCCAAAAATCGACTCGCATAATCCATTGCTGCCACAAAACTCAAACAAGTTGCATCCATATCTACACAAGCAAAATCCGTGTTTTCGCTTCCGCTCAATTCGTACTTTATCAAGCTTGATTGATTTGGTAAAGGATAATCATAAGTTGCTGATGCTGAGATTAATAAGTCAATTTCTTTTACTTCCATATTGGCTTTCGCCAATGCTTTCTCCAACGCTCTTGCACCCAAAAAAGCATTGGTTTCTGTCGTTACATGATGTCTTGATTTTACACCAGAATAGCGTTTTGACCAACCGATTGGCAAACCATATTTTGCTTCTAAATCACTTGATTCTACTATATTTTCGGGATAATACGTACCAATTCCTGTTATTTTAAATGTTCTCATCGCTTTGATTTTATCATAAACTTACCAAATAAAAATGGAGAATAAAGTCACCTTCATTCTCCATTTATAAAATTTATTATACCAGTTTAATGAGCGATTACAAATAACGCACTACAAAGTTGTACTTTCGATACGTTACTTATCCGTCAAAAACCGCAACTTAGTTTACCTCGATTTTTCTTCAGGGCAACTCACAACCTACTTATGCTTCCAGTTCCAACGCACCTGAATCTGCAATTACAACAGCTTTTAAAGGTTTGTCAGAATAATTAGTTTGTAGTTTTTCTATTTCTCGTACAACGTCCATTCCATCTACAACTTCACCAAAAACTACATGACGATTATCTAACCAAGCCGTTTTTACAGTTGTGATAAAAAACTGTGAACCATTCGTATCTGGACCAGCATTCGCCATTGATAACATACCAGGACCTTCGTGATGCAATCCAAAATTTTCATCATCAAAACGTTCTCCATAGATAGATTTTCCACCAGTTCCATCACCGTTTGTGAAATCTCCACCTTGAATCATAAAGTCTTTAATAACTCGGTGAAATCCAGAGCCTTTATATCCAAAACCCTTTTCGTGTGTACATAATTGGTAAAAGTTCTGAACTGTTTTTGGGACAATATCACCAAACAAACCGATAACAATTCTACCTTCCTTTTTTCCGCCAATCGTAATATCAAAAAATACTTTGTGTGTTATATTCTTTTCCATAATTTAAGTTTTTTTAAAAATTGCCACAAAAGTAAGCAGAAAATTCAACTTTACGAAGGTAAAACTTTTATCAAACTAATAATCTTATTCATGCAACACATCAACACAAATTATTCATGTCTATTTCTTAATATTTCAACGACTTCTTGCAATTTCACATCTTTTGCAGCTAATAAAACTTCAAAATGATACATCAAATCCGCTGCTTCATTTAGGAACAAATCTCGATTATCATCCTTTGATTCAATAACTAATTCGACCGCTTCTTCACCAACTTTTTGAGCGATTTTATTAATACCTTTTTTGAACAACGATGCTGTATAAGATTTTAAGTGAGATTTATTTTTTCTATCCAAAATTACTCGTTCCAATTCATACAAAAACGCATCATCACGATTCACTTCCTTGAAGCAAGTATCGCTTCCAGTATGACAAACTTCGCCCACAGGATTTACCTTTATCAATAACGTATCGTCATCACAATCTTCTTGAATATTAACAACATTTAGAAAATTTCCCGATGTTTCACCCTTTGTCCAAAGTCGATTTTTCGTTCGACTAAAAAACGTGACTTTCCCTTCTTCTTGCGTTTTTGCCAACGCTTCTTCATTCATAAATCCCAACATCAAGACTTTATTCGTTTTCGCATCTTGAATGATAGCTGGAATTAAACCATTTAGTTTATCGTAGTTTAAGTTTTTCAATTTTTTATTTCTTGACACGAATTAGCACCAATTATACCAATTTTTTCAAAAGGTAATTCGTGAAATTCGTGTTAATTTGTGTCTAAATTCGTACAGAAATTCCACGTTCTTTCAAATAATTTTTCAAATCCAAAATCTCAATTTCACCAAAGTGAAAAATACTCGCTGCCAAACCAGCATCCGCTTTTCCTTCCGTAAATGTATCATAAAAATCT
Organism: Saprospiraceae bacterium; assembly: GCA_045106825.1. Lineage (GTDB taxonomy): Bacteria > Bacteroidota > Bacteroidia > Chitinophagales > Saprospiraceae > CAWVWD01. The sequence continues at coordinate 34,542 of JBGCFH010000321.1, forward strand.
TCCATCGAACCAGCTCCGCCAGAAGCAATCACAGGAATAGATAAAGCATCCGAAACCATTGCCAATGCTTCATTTGCGAAACCAGCTTTCGTTCCATCATGATTCATAGAAGTGAATAAAATTTCACCAGCACCACGACTTTCCGCTTCTTTGCACCAATCCAATAATTTGAGTTCCGTCGCAATTCGTCCACCAGCCAAATGCACAATCCATTCACCATCAACCTCTTTCGCATCAACAGCGACAACCACACATTGCGAACCAAATGCCAACGCCAAATCATTAATCAATTGTGGATTTTTCACCGCAGCCGAGTTCACCGAAATCTTATCTGCACCACACGTCAACAACATTTCCACATCTTCAACCGACCGAATTCCACCACCAATTGTAAATGGAATATTCAATTGTTCCGCTACTTTTTTAGCTAATTTCGACAGCGTTTTACGCTTTTCGTGTGTTGCTGTGATGTCCAAAAAAACGACTTCATCGGCTCCAGCTTCCGCATATTTTTTTGCCAACTCTACTGGATCCCCAGCATCTCGCAACTGTACGAAATTGACACCTTTTACCGTTCGTCCGTCTTTAATATCTAAACACGGAATTATTCTTTTTGCTAACAAAATTTGATATTTGAACCACAAAAGACACAATAGAAACAAAAGAAATTTCACAAAAAGGTTTTTTAATTTCTTTTGTGAAAACCTTTTGTGCCTTTTGTTTCTTTTGTGGTTAAAAAATTAATTCTGAATAAAATTACTTAACTCGTCCATCGAAATCTTATTCTCATAAATCGCTTTCCCGACAATCGCACCATACAATCCCATTTTCGAGAGTTCTTCCATTTCCGAAATCGACGAAACGCCACCAGAAGCAATCAACTTCAATTGTGGATATTTTTTCAAAATGTCCCCATACAATTCCATCGAACTACCCGACAACATACCATCTTTTGAAATATCCGTACAAATCACATATTCGATACCTTGACGAGTATAATAATCCAAAAATGCCCAAATCGTCACTTCTGTTTTTGATTGCCAACCTTGAATTGCAATATTGCCATCTTTCACATCTGCACCCAAAATCAGTTTTTTCGCTGTATAACGTTCTAACCAACTCATAAACAGCGACTTATTTTTCACAGCAATTGTTCCAGCCGTAACCTGACTTGCACCAGACGCAAACGCCAATTCAATATCAGCATTCGACTTGATTCCGCCACCAAAATCAATTTGCAAATTGGTATGATTCGAAATCGTTTTCAAAACATCATGATTCACAATATGACGAGCTTTCGCACCATCTAAATCCACTAAGTGTAAGTTAGTAATACCAATATTTTCAAACTGTTTCGCTACTTCTAACGGCTTTTCGTTGTATATTTTTTTTGTATCATAATCGCCTTGTGACAAGCGTACACATTTGCCATCTATAAGGTCAATTGCAGGTATTATTTTCATATTTCTAATATTTTATTTCCAATCAAAAAAACTAAATAATGTTCCGTCATGCTGAACTTGTTTCAGTATCTCCCAAACATTTAATTCGCCATTTCACACTTTCCAAAAGTAAAAACCTTTCATCCTCAAAAGGTTAAATTATATTTCACCATCAAACCAATATTTTGATAAATCCAAAGTCTTAATTTACGAATCTGTTGGTTTGATGGTAAACTTAAAACTAAACATTTGTTGGCTATTTGGTTTTTGATTTGTTCACTTGAAAGATTACAACCTAAACGCTTAGGAGATTCCGTACCAAGTACGGAATGACGGAAAAGTTTGATTATTTCGTTTTCAAATCTCCAAAAAATTCTGAATTATCCGTTCTCCAACTGTTCCCGATTTTTCAGGATGAAACTGCGTAGCATAAAAATTATCCTTCTGCAAAGCAGCACTAAACGGCGTAACATAATCCGTTGTCGCAGTCGTAAATTCGCTCAATTCTGCATAATAACTATGCACAAAATAGACGTATTCGTTTTCCAATTCTTGATTAAAAACGCCACCTTTTAAATCAAAAATTGTATTCCAACCAATATGCGGAACTTTAATATTTTGATTCAATTTTGGCTCAAACTTAACCACTTTTTGCGGAAAAACGCCTAAACATTTCGTATCACCTTCTTCCGAATAATCGCACAATAACTGCATTCCCAAACAAACGCCCAAAACAGGTTGCGTTAAGTTTGGAATCACTCTATCTAAATTAAGCTGTCGCAAATAATTCATTGTCGTACTCGCTTCGCCGACACCTGGGAAAATCACTTTTTCCGCTTTTTGTATCGTTTCAATATCATTTGTCAAAACAGCTTCAACTCCTAATCGCTTTAAAGCAAAAATGACCGATTGAACATTTCCAGCGTTATAGTCTATTATTGTTATCATTATTTTATTGTGTTGATGTGTTGATGTGTTGATGTGTTGATGATTCGTCAGTTTTTCAACGTCAACACATCAACACGGCAGCACTTCAACACATTCTATAAAACACCTTTCGTTGAAGGCAAAACATCTGAATTAACATCTCGTTTTATCGCCATTTTTATTGCTTTCGCAAATGCTTTAAAAATTGCTTCGATTTTGTGGTGTTCATTCTTACCTTTTGCTTTGATATTTAAGTTACATTTTGCAGCATCGGTGAATGATTTAAAGAAGTGAAAAAACATTTCGGTTGGCATTTCGCCAATTTTTTCTCGTTTAAATTTTGCCTTCCAAACCAACCAGTTTCGACCACCAAAATCCAACGCAACTTGTGCCAAACAATCATCCATTGGCAAACAAAAACCATAGCGTTCGATTCCTCGTTTACTGCCTAATGCCTTATGAAAAACTTCGCCCAAAGCAATTGCCGTATCTTCAATCGTGTGATGTTCGTCAACTTCCAAATCTCCGTCAACTTTCACCGTCAAATCAATACCAGAATGACGAGCAATTTGGTCGAGCATATGATCAAAAAACGCTAAACCTGTTGAGCAATTTCCAACGCCTTTTCCGTCCAAATTAACTTTAATAAAAATATCGGTTTCCTTTGTTGTTCTGCGAACTTCTGCCGTTCTATCTTCGAGTTTTAAATATTCATAAATTGCTTTCCAATCTTTAGCAATCAAACCACAAGATTCGGTTAATTCACCAGTTTCGACATTTGGATTATCACTAATCAAAATCCCTTTTCCACCTAAGTTTTTCGCCAGTTCAATATCCGATAATCTATCACCAATCACGAATGAATTTTCTAAATCGTAATCGCCATTGATATATTTCCCCAAAAGTCCAGTATTTGGTTTTCGAGTCGGTGCGTTTTCGTGTGCGAAAGTTTTATCAATAAAAATATCTTCAAACGTAATACCTTCATTTTCAAAGGCTTTTACAATAAAATTTTGAACTGGCCAAAAGGTATTTTCGGGAAAAGAATCTGTTCCCAAACCATCTTGATTGGTAATCATTACCAATTTAAAATCTAATTCTTGAACGATTTTTGCTAAATATTGAAACGCATTTGGCAAAAACTCCAAGACATCAAAACTATCAACTTGATAAGTAATCGGTGGTTCAACGCAAAGCGTTCCGTCACGATCTATAAATAATATTTTTTGCATTTTCTTTTGGTTGCTGGACACGAATTTACACTAATTACACTAATTATTTTTTCGTGTAATTCGTAAAAATTTGTGTCAAATCATTTTTTTCAAATTGTTCATCAAAACACGATTTTCTTCTTTCGTTCCAACCGTAATTCTCAAACAATCATCACACAAAATCACATTAGAACGGTCACGAATTATCACGCCTTTTGATGCTAAATAATCATAAACTTTTCGTGGATTTTCAAATTCTGCTAAAATGAAATTCGCATCTGTTGGATAAACTTTTTTGACAATTTCTAACTTTTCAAGTTCCAATTTTAGAACAGTTCGTTCTTCCAATATTTCTTTAATATATTCCTGCGTCTGTACTTGATTTTGCAATGCTTTCAAAGCAATTTCTTGCGTTAATTGATTCACATTGTATGGCGGTTTTACCTTGTTTAGCAAGTTCACAATCTGCGTATTGGCGAAAGCCATTCCTAATCGAATTCCTGCCAAACCCCAAGCTTTTGAAAACGTTTGTAGAATCACCAAATTTGGATATTTATTAATCCATTTGATACAAGATTCTTGTGCGGCAAAATCAATATATGCTTCGTCAATTACAACAATTCCGTTGAAATGTTTTACCAAATGTTCCATTGAATCCAAATCAAAACTATTCCCAGTCGGATTGTTTGGAGAACATAAAAATAATAGCTTCGTTTTCTCTGTGGCTTTCGCCAAAATTGCTTCCATATTTGGCTGAAAATCAGCGGTTAAATTCACCGTTTTTATACTAATATCTGAAATTGAAGCCGACACTTTATACATTCCGTAAGTCGGTGGCAAAATCATGATTTCATCAATTCGAGGTTCACAAAAAATTCGCATCAGCAAATCAATTGCTTCATCGCTGCCGTTTCCTAAAAAAATGTTTTCAATCGCTACATTTTTGATATTGCTAATTTCTTTTTTCACAGCGATTTGCAACGGATCAGGATAACGGTTAAAACCTGTGTCGAACGGGTTTTCATTGGCATCTAAAAATACACTCGCTTCGCCTGTAAACTCGTGACGAGCAGAAGCGTAAGGAGCGAGATTTTTGATGTTATTTCTGACTAAGTTATTTATATTCATGTTCTTTCTTTTTCCACAGGTACAACCTGTGGTTACTCATATTAAACTCTTCCAGAGTTATTAAAATAATGACCTTGGAAAGGTCAAATGTAAGTAGCCGTAGGTTCTACCTACGGAACTATGGAATCAAGCCGTAACGTTACAGCATTTTTATGAGCTATTAACTCTTCTGCTTCTGCCATCAATTCCACCGTTTTTCCAATATTTTGAATACCAACTTTCGTAATTTCTTGATACGTAATTTTCTTTACAAAAGCATCTAACGAAACACCTGAAAAAGCCGTTGCAAAACCATTTGTTGGTAGCGTATGATTCGTTCCCGAAGCATAATCTCCGACAGCTTCTGGCGTATAATTTCCAATAAAAACAGAACCAGCATTGATGATTTGATTCGTAAATTCGTGAGCGTTTTCGACTGCGATGATTAAGTGTTCAGGTGCGTATTCATTGACGATTTCTATGGCTTCTTTTCTGCTTGTCGCAATGATAGAAACACTGTTTTCTAAGGCTTTTTTCGCAATTGCTTGGCGAGGCAATTGTACCAGTTGTTTAGTGATTTCGCTTTGAACTTCCTCAATCAATATTTTGGCGAAAGCCACTAAAACAACCTGAGAATCCGCTCCGTGTTCGGCTTGTGACAACAAATCCGCAGCAACGAAGGCTGGATTTGCCGTTTCGTCCGCAACGACCAAAACTTCCGAAGGTCCAGCTGGCATATCAATCGACATTCCTGACTTGCTGACGAGTTGCTTGGCAACGGTTACATACTGATTTCCTGGTCCAAAAATCTTTTGCACTTTTGGAACAGTTTTCGTTCCGAAAGTCATCGCTGCGATAGCTTGAACACCACCGATTTTGTAGATTTTCGTAACGCCACAAAGGTTTGCTGTATAAAGAATTGCTGGGTGAATATTACCATCTTTTTGTGGCGGTGAACACAAAACTATCTCTTTGCAACCAGCCAAATTCGCAGGAACGGCTAACATCAAAACGGTCGAAAAAAGTGGTGCTGTTCCGCCAGGAATGTATAAACCGACTTTCTGAATCGCTACCGATTTTCGCCAACACTTTACGCCAGGCATAGTTTCGACTTCCAACGTTTCTGACTTTTGAGCAGCGTGAAAAGCGGTAATATTTGCTTTTGCTATTTTGATTGCTGCTTTTAGTTCTTCTGAAACTTGATTTTTGGCTACTTCGATTTCTGCTTTTGTTACTTGAAAATCAGTTAGTTGCACTTTGTCGAATTTCGCTGTAAAGCGTTGAACGGCTTTGTCGCCTTCGTTTTTGACTTGATTTAAAACGTCATTGACTAATGGTTCTAACTCGGATAAATCGAGTGTTGGCCGTTTTAGAATTGTTGACCAAGATTCTTTGTTTGGATATTTGTATGTTTTCATGTTTTTCTTTTTTCCATAGGTACAACCTATGGTTACTCAAATTCAACCTTTCCAAGGTTATTTAAAGTACCATTTTTTCGATTGGCGTTACTAAGATGCCTTCTGCACCAGCGTTTTTGAGTTGACCGATGATTTCCCAAAATTTATCTTCACTAATGACGGAATGTAAGGCTGACCAACCTGATTCTTGTAACGGAACAACAGTTGGGCTTTTCATGCCAGGTAGGATTTTAGAAATCATTTCTACCTTATCGTTTGGAGCATTTAAGACGACATATTTGTTGTTTTTTCCTTTTTGAACGGCTTCCATTCTGAATAACAATTCGTCTAATAAGGCTTGTTTTTCGGTGTTTAGATTTTGATTCGCAATTAGAATAGCTTGTGATTTTAGAACAGTTTGAACTTCTTTTAAACCGTTCATCATTAGCGTACTTCCTGTACTTACGATGTCAAAAATACCTTCTGCTAAACCGATATTTGGAGCTATTTCGACCGAACCGCTGATTTCGTGAATTTCAGCTTTGATGTTGTTTTTATCCAAATATTCTTGTAAAATAACTGGATAAGAAGTAGCGATATTTTTATTATTAAAAAAGTCTAAACCATTATATTCAACCGATTTTGGAATGGCTAAACACATTCTGCATTTCGAAAAACCTAATTGTTTGACAACATTAACGGCTTTCTTTTTTTCAAGAAAAACATTCTCGCCAATGATGCCTAAATCCGAAACGCCATCTTCGACATATTGTGGAATATCGTCATCTCGTAAGAAGAGAAAATCAATTGGAAAATTGGTGGAACGAGCCATTAATTGATTTTTTCCGTTGTTGATTTTGATGCCACATTCTTTTAAAAGCAACTTTGATTTGTCGCTTAATCTTCCTTTTTTTTGAATTGCAATTTTTAATCTCATGATTCTGGATACTTGTTACTTGATTCTGGTTGCTCGTTATCGTTTCAACGTGTTATTTTCAACCATTTTACAAAATAAAAAAGCGGTTTGTCGATGGACGACAAACCGCTTTTTGAATAATAATTTTTGTTTTAAATTATCATGTAGCAATCACATCATCTATCGGAATAGAAATCTGAAAATGATGACGATGTACATGAATATTGAACATTCTATTTTTATTTTTTTGTTAATCTTTTGATGTCGCAAATGTAAGTTAGAAACGGTTGAATTTCCAAATCGTTTAATGATTTTTAACAATTTTCGGTTTTATTGATAAAATTATTTTACCACTAAAATTATTTTAATCAATTGATTTTCAGCACAATAAGAATTAAAAACAGGTTAATAATTATTTTTATTTTTTTGAAAATCATTTTAAGGAATAACCTAATTCTTCAATTTCTTCTTTCAATAAATCCAAATTTATACATCTTTTATATTCAAGTTGATAGTTTATAATTGGACCTTCCACAATACCGTTACAATTAAAACAAACCGAATAAAACGTAATAATTCTACCTTTTGACCAAAGTAAAACGCCTAAACCTGGAGCGTAACATTTAAGAGGAGGTCGATTAGAAAGAGTCATTGTAATAATTATATCTTGAATTGTATCACCTTTTTCATCAACTGTGTAAGTTGTATCTCTTCCTACAATCTTTCCTTTTTCTATTGCCTTACAATCTAAAATTTCTAATAAATATTTTATAGAATCAGCAGGAAATGTCTGATAGGTTTCCTTTTTTGTTTTGGGATGAAATCGACCATTTTTATCCAAAATTCCTTGTCCACCACGAAATAGAATTGTTTTATTTCGATACATATCGTCATAAGGAGAAAGGTATTTTGCCTTTGGATATCTCACTCTTAATGTATCTATCTCTTGCTTTGAATATTTGATGTCTTCATGCTTTTTTCCTTGTTTTGGTTTTGGTTTCGGTTTTGGCTTTGATTTATTACTACCATTATATCTTACTAAACTCACAGAATCAATTTCAAGTGTAATTGTTTGCCCGAAACTAAATATTGGTAAAAAACAAAATAGAAATACAATTTTTTTCATTATGGAAATTATTTTGGATTAGTGATTTTTGTAGTGTAAAATTTAGTGTACGATTTTTCAAATATTTAATTTTTCCTTTAAATTCATGTTTCGCTAAAACGAAACATAGCAATTTCAATTGCTAAATCTTCCTTCGCAAAATGCTTTTTCATGCAAATTTTTCTAATAATTAGTAAAAAAATTGATTTTGTTCATAAAAAATCTGCGTGAGATGATTCTTTTGAAAGGCAAAACGTAATATTTTCATTTTTTAATTTAATATCAGTGAAACATGAATTTATAACAGAAGCCAAATAACCATAATCAACCCTCAATTTCTCTCACCAATTTTTTAAAAACAGACTTTGTAAAACGAACAAATTTATCTGTTTCTTTATCAAAACCAATCCATTCATAATGATTTCCATAAGGACAAAGCGGAGCATTTTTTTCATGTCCAGAACGTAATTCATAACGATTCGGTGAAGCCAAATACATTTCCATATTGACTTTTTTGATTGTCGTTTCCATTTAGATTTTGTTTAAGAAAATGGAAGACATTTTTTAAAATACCTTCCATTTAAGAAAAATCTCTATATCCGTTTTATCTGTTAAATCCGTTTTATCCGTGTTTCAATCACAAACCACTAAAAATCCAATTTATAATAAAATATTGGTAAGAAACCTAACTGATATTCTTCACGAATCGGACCTAAAGGATTATCAGGTGCATAAGTTAAAGTCAAAATATTTTTCGTATTGAAAACATTTACAAAATCAACTGCAAATTCGTGTGTTACTTTCGGACGATTCCAACGATAACTGATTTTGAAATCTGCACGGAAATAAGGAGCGAATTGTAAGGTATTGACCGTTTCATCTTCGTAAATAATTTCCAATTGTTGAGCCGAAGCAGTCGTATCAACTGGTCCGTACCAACGTCCACCGATTGTCGTTACTTTTCCACCGATATTCAAGGCAGAACCTTCGCCAAAAGTCCATTCTTTTGCAAATAACGCATTCGCTGCATAACGACCATTGAATGTTGAGTTTCTCCATTCGCCATCGCTTCCTTGATATTTTGCATCGAATAATGAACCCGTTACTAAGAAATAATAACCATCACTAAAGAATTTTTCTAACGTCATTTCAAATCCATAATTGCGACCAAAACCGCCATTTTGTAACGTATCTGGGAAGAATCGAGAAAAACCAGAACCAGCATTTAATAAAGAAAATGAAGAAGATTCTGCTTCAACAGGAACATTATTTAAATATTGATAATACGTTTCTAACTTGATTCGATAGTTCTTTTTGAAAACCATATCATATGCCAAAACTGCGTGTGTAGATTTCGTCAAACCCATATCTAAATTATATTCTTGCGGATCGCCATCGACTTGCACATCGCTGTAATAATACAAATAAGGAGATTGAATCTGCGAATGCATACCAAAACCAAAACTCAAACGACGACCTTTTAATAAGTCATATGTCAAACCCAAACGAGGTTCAATTGGCGAAAAACTATTCTCATTGATACTAAAATACATCGAGGTCAAACCAGCTGTCAACGTCAATCGTTCACTTGCTTTATATTTATAATGTACATAAGGTTGGATTAAAACAGCATTGTCATCAGCGTCCCAACGAGTTCTCCAATCACTTAATAATGAAGGACTTCCGTCAGCTTGTGGCAAAACAGTTCTTACACTATCGACATAAAACATTCCGTATAAATCGGCATTAAAACCAGCTTTTATAGCGTGTTTTCCTTTGAATTTATGATTGACATAAAAGTAAGAATGATACTTGTTTTCACTAAATTGATAATCCAAAATCGCAGGTAAAGAATCAACGACATAATTACCATTTTCAACTCGACGATAGATTTGGTCATGATTTGCAAAAACAGATTGTGTAGAATATGCTGCACCAGCTTTGATGAAAGTATTTTTGTTTAACGGTTGCGTATACGTTACGCCCAAAATTCCCATATTCGTAGAGAAATATTGGTCACGATCATTAGAACCAAAAATCAAAGTCGACGTATCAGGACGTTCTGCATCGCTTAATACAATATCAATCGTACTCAATCCACCAATTCCCCAAATCGCTAAATTTCCACCATTCTTACGAGGAAAATTTAAGCGAAAAGCTCCGTCAGAATATTGTGGAATGGCATCTGTTCCGACATTAATTCCCATAAAACTAAACAACTGCAATGTCGAATATCTGCCCATCACCAAATAAGATGCTTTACTGTTTTTTGACAAAGGGCCTTCGGCGGTGATTTCTGTTCCTAAGAAACCTAATTGACCAGAAAACTCGTGCTTTTCGTTGTTTCCATTTCGCATTCTTAAATCAAAAACACCAGCGATTGCGTTTCCATATTCGGCAGGAAAAGCACCAGTGAAGAAATCAGAATTTGCTAAGAATTTATTATTCAAAATCGTTACTGGTCCGCCACCAGTTCCTGGAATTGCAAAGTGATTTGGATTCGGAATATTGATACCTTCCAAACGCCAAAGTACACCTTGAGGCGTATTTCCACGCACGACAATATCATTACGAGAATCATCAGCACCTTGAACACCAGCAAAGTTTGAAGCCATTCGAGCTGGTTCGCCACGACTTCCTGCGTATTTATTCGTTTCTTTCACCGAAAACTGTCTGGCACTAACTGTCGCCATTTCGTTTCGGACTTCTTGTTCCCGAGTTGCAACGACATCAACCGTTCCTAAATCGGTTGCAGATTCTTCTAATTCTATATTCAAAATTACTTCTTTGGCAGAAGTAACAATCACATTATCCAAAACAGCTTCACGATAGCCAAGATAAGTAAAACTAATCGTTTGACGACCTAAAGGAACTTCGTCTAAACGATAATTTCCATCAATATCCGTAATTGCACCAATCATTTTGCCAGCTTCTGTATTAATAATTACGTTTACACCAATTAATGGAAATTTGGATTCATTATCAACAACTGTTCCTCGAATCGTTTGCGTTAAATCTTGTGCTTGTACGGTTATTCCTAAAAGCAGTAAAAAAAATAGTAAGTAAATATTTTTCAATAGTTTCATAGTTTATTGATTTTAATTCATGTTTCGCTGATATTAAATTTAAAAACGAAAATATTGCGTTTTGCCTTGCAAAACAATCATCTCACGCAGGTTTCGCAGATTTATGCAGATTTTTCATTAACAAAATCATTTTTTTATCAAAAAAAATCTGCGTGA
>JBGCFH010000322.1:0-20656 GCA_045106825.1 Saprospiraceae bacterium
ACTTTAAGTCATCAGGTGACTACATCCGACCTTTCTTGAAGAAAAGTTCAATCGCTTAAGTTGACGACATTCGATTTTAAATCGCCCGTCGAATTCTTACTTAATTTAGATTGCAGATTATCGTAAAAATCACTAATTACAGCAAAACACATTACGAATTATTTTAAACCGAGAATAGCTGCTTTACTATTATAAAATAATTTATTTACTTTTTCAACATTCTTCTCGTAACGACACCTTTTTCTGTTGTAATTTTTAAAATATACAAACCTTCATTTAAATCATTGGTTGTAACCAACAATGTGTTCTTGCCACGATTCACATTTTGATTTGGTGTAGTAATAACTAACTTTCCAGAAATATCGAATATTTCAATCGTAATATCTTGCGTATTTATAGCATCAATAATTACTTGAATTGATTCATTAAACGGATTCGGATAAACCGATAATTGCTCAATATCCGCAGGAAGATTTTCAGTTCCAACTGTCCAATCTGTATAGAATGTTACTACATTTGAACTATTTGAAATTATATTTCCAGTACACATAATACGAACTTTTGCTTCGTAAGTTGTCGCAGGTTGTAAGTTTGTCAACTGATGTATTGTATCTGTCGTTAAATCAAATGACCAACCTAATGCACCTTGTTCTCGATAATCTACAACATAGGAAACATTATTTTGTGTCGTTGACCAAGCCAAAGTTGCAGTTGATGTATTGACAGTTATAGTATCTAAATCTGTCACTTCGTTACAATTACAAATTGTAGTAAAAGTCATTGGTGAACTATAAGCACTTGTATTTCCATTCCCACAATCTGTACGAATTTGATATTCATAATCAGTACAATCTAATAACCCCGATAAAAGTAAATTATTATTGATGGCAGGAAAAGTCGACCAAGAAGAAGCTCCTACTTCACGATATTCAACATCATAGCCAGTAGCAAATGGCATTGCATCCCAATTTAACATTGTAGAAGAAGTCGACATATTAATAGAACTGATATTTGTTGGAACATCACATTGTGGCATTCCACCAGTAACAATATTCACACAATAATCTTCAACCTCACCAAAATTAAATGTTTCACATGCTGTAGAAGTAGCGTTATATTTCATAGAAACACGCATACGAGTTGGACCTAAAGCGGCTGTTGTAGGAATAATGACGTTTCCTGTATTTGGAAAAGTCGTTGTCGAACCTGAAGCGTAAACTTGCTCGGCTGGATCAAATGTTCCACTTTGGTCAAAATCAATCCAAACCGTAAAGTATTCTGGATAAACGATTCCTGAATATTCTTGTGTTAAACTAATTGGATAACTTTGACCTGTTCCAATCGTTGTTGAGATACTTGTAAAGTCGGTGTAACCAGAAGTTGCAACGCCCGAATTATTATTAATTGTATTAAATATAACTTCTTTTATCCATTCGTCAGAAACGTCATTGCCTTCTGATGCACAATAAGGCATTGAAGAACATGCACCACAACCAGAACTAAAGTTGAAAGTTGTACCAAAACCTGTTACAGAACCAATACAAACCGTTTGCATTTCAACTTCATAAGCCATACAAGTCATCAAATTAGTCAATTGATAACTTGTTGATGTAATTCCTGTAATTGTGTCCCAAGTCATCGTACCGACTTCTCGATAACGTAAATCATAAGATTGAGCCGCCAAAACACTATTCCATGACAAGTCTGCCGTTGTATCCGTTATTGTTGTTAACATAACGCCATCAGGTGCTGTACAACAACCATCACTATCGAATATAAATGATTGAGAATAACCACTTAGTAAGGTATCACAAGCCATTTCTACTTGAAACTCGTAAGTTTCGCAAGCATTTAGACCTGTTATATCTAAACTCAAAATCGTATCTGAAACGGTAACTGTTGTCCAAGCTGAAGAACCAACCATTCTATATTGAACATTAAAATCAGTAATCGTATCAATAAAAGCTGTCCAATTTAAAGTCGCTGAAGTATCCGTAATATTTGTTGTATTCAAATTGTAAGGTAAGAAACAAACCGTATTTGTATCACAATTATTTAACATCTCTTGAATTGCACCATTCATATTCATTCTTCCTCCAGATACCGTAATTCCGTTAAGGGAAATATTAGGATCCGAACCATCCATAATAAATTGTTTTGCGAAAAGAGCAGCACTATCAGGATTTGTTTTAGATAAAGCGGCAAATGATAGACAAGGAACAGAATAAAGTAAACCAATCATACCTGCAACGTGTGGCGTTGCACCAGATGTTCCACCAAAACCTGCATAACCACCACCATCATCAATCGTCCAAGTTCCTTCTCCAAAAGCACCCACATCAATTGTTGTTGTACCATAACCTGCTTGTGTTACTTTTTGGTCGTTATGATTTATATTTGTCACTGAAATCATATAATCACTCGGACAGGCGGTTGGCAAATCACCAACTGCATCAATATTAAAGTTAGCATTTGCAGTCGCTCCAGCATTTAAAATACCATGAGCGCCTAAAGTATCATACATCGCACACCAGAGCGGTGCATTTGATGGCTGACCTTGATTGACACCCCAAGAAGCGTTTGTTGCTACAACAAATGCACCAGATGTACCATTTGTTTCATTGTATAATTTCCTATTTTGTAAAGTGTAATCGTATGCTTCCAGTACATCGGCTTCAACGGTATTTGTCAAGCGAATCATCATAACTTTTACATTCCAATTTACACCAGTTACACCAGTTCCATTATCACCTTTAGCACCTACGATTCCGGCTACTGCTGTTCCATGAAAACCTCCATTTGTAAGAACATCATTATTTTGATGTACATTCCAGCCACGATAATCATCTATAAATCCATTATTATCATCGTCAATTCCATTGTTTGGAATTTCGTTATAATTAATCCAATGATTATCACCAAAATCAGCATGTGAAATATCAAATCCTTCATCAATAACTGCAACCACAATAGTATCACCAAAAGGCGTTAATCCGCCAGTTGTAACATCCCAAGCTAATTCTGCATCAAAATCAGCACCAACAGTTCCACCACTTTGACCTGTATTAATATATTGCCATTGTTGATTAAAACCAACATCATTAGGTGTTGTATTCCTTAACTCAACGGTATGATTTGATTGAGCTTCCATAATGTTTGCATCCATATATAAGGCATCCAAAAATTGCTCATGAGGTAAGTTTTCATTAAATGACAATAACCAAATTTTCATATGTTTTGAGATTTGCCGTTCAATCTTTATTTCAGTAGATTGATTCTTAAACGTTTGAAGATTGGTTAGTATATTTTTTAAACTACCATCATTTTCAAGACGAACTAATGCTTCGCCTTGAACATAATTTATTGTGTTTTGAGCGAAACTAATGCTGCTAAATAGTACAGCAAATGTGAGTGTTAATAAGTGTTTCATAAAATAATATGAAATTTAATATAAAATTAGTGAAAGTATATTTATCGAAAAAAACGATAAAAACTATTGAATTTTATATGATAAAAAATAAAAAAATTAGAAGTGTGCGAAGTTTTAGAAGTGTTAGTATTGCATTATCTAATTTATATTTAAGTAGTTGATAATCAATTTTTAGTGATATATTGACTTTATAGTGAGTAATAGAACATTTTGTCTCATTACTTAATTATGTTAATTGATATACCATGGTGAGGAGAGGTATTTACTTTTTACAAAAGTAAAAATTTTGTATTGAAAATAAGGTCTTTTTACATTGTTATTGATTGTTGTTTTTGATTGATAAGTGTATATCAATACCAAATGTCTCTTATTTTACATACATCCTAAGATGATTAAAATATAACAAAAATTAAAATTTATGTATTAACCGTAACAAACAGTCAAACAATAGGTTGTACTTTTGCCGTAACAGATTAATTTTAAGACTTACTAAATTGAAGTATGATATTGTATGATATTTCATTATTATTATTGTGATTTATTTCAACAATGATGAATTATTTTTTGGCCTGTTTTAATTGTAAGAAGCTGAACAAAAATCTTAATCTATTCTTTATCAAGTTTTTTTAGATAAAAAATTATACAGGATTCATATTTGTCAATATTGTTTATGTTATAATTACATTTTTTAATAATCTATTTTTATCTTGCTAATCAATGGTTTGAGTGATACTAAATCAAACCTTTCCGTCTGAAATTTGAAAATATCTTTATTATAAATACTTACATGGTGTTGGTGTATCATTTTTATTAAAAACAACAACAAAACACATTAATACACCTTTTATTAAAAAAAAATTAAATATGGCAATTAGAATTGAACGTGATGAACCACAAATGCCACGTCCTGATAATAATAACAACGACAATCGTGGAGGTGGAGGTAGTAATATTTTAACTAAATTATTACCTTTTTTATTGATGATTTTTTTTAAGAAACCGAAACTTGGAATCGCTATTTTATTAATTGGTGGTGGATTATATTACTTTGGAGCATTAGATGGCTTTATTGCTCCCGAACAATCACAGTCAGAATTAAGTACAGGTTCGCCTTACGATGAGCAAAAATATGACGAAACTAATGTTTTTGCAGCTTTAGCAAGCGATCATAAGAATAGTTTTCCGAGCCAAATGTCGTTATTACAATATGCGCCACCGAGGCTGAATCAAGGTCGTCAAGGCTCGTGTGTGGGTTGGGCAAGTGCTTATTCTGCACGTTCTATCTTACATGCAAGAGCAACGGGCGAAGATCCGCAAAGTGCTGCTTTTAGTCCAGCATTTTTGTACAATCAAATTGCCTTAACAAACTGTCAAGGTGCTTACTTGATGGAAGCTTTAGAAAATATGAAAGGTGTTGGTTCTCTGCCATTTAGAGAATTTACGTATAATGAAACCAGCTGTTCAACATCTCCAAACTCTTCACAAAAAAGAGATGCTTCTTCCTACAAAATCCGTGGATATAACCGCTTGTCAAAAGGTGGTTACAACTACAAAGTCGATATAGAAGGTATTCGCCAGAACATTGCTCAAGGCGCTCCAGTCGTTATCGGAATGCAAGTCGGCGGAACATTTATGACTCGTATGTACGGAAAAGCAGATTGGAAACCAACAAGTAGTGACAAAAGTTTGAGAGGGTTTAGTGGACACGCAATGTCAGTTATTGGTTATGATGATAATCGCAATGGTGGCTCGTTCCAAATTATGAATAGTTGGGGCGATCAATGGGGCGATGATGGTGTTGCCTGGGTAAGTTATCGTGATTTTGAATTTTTTGTAAAAGAGGCTTATGGTTTATCGCCAATGGGAAAAGCGTCTGTTGATGAAAATAAGTTAGCCGTAAAGTTTGGTATCATTGACAAAGAATCTCGCAAGAATATTCCATTAAAGAGAATCAAATCAAATATATATCGTACACAAATCGCAAAAGATCAACGCTTCAAATTGGAAGTAACGAACTCTCTTGCATGTAATATATATATTGTTACAGAAGAGTTAGATGGCTCAAGTACCGTACTTTTCCCTTATGAAAAATATTCACCATATTGTGGAATTGTAGGAACTCGTTTGTTCCCGAATGAGCAATCATTATATCCGGATCAAGATGGAAATTTGGATCGTTTTGCTATCATTGTTACGAAAGAAGAAATTGATATTAATGATGTAAATAAAGGTATTGGAAATAGTAGTAAAAGTACCTTTCAAGGAAAAATATTAGAGGCTTTAGGTACTCAACATATTGAAAGTTTATCATTTAATGATGGAACGGGAACGATTGATTTTGAAGGTGACTTAAAGGGTAAAAATGCAGTAAGCATTATTATTGAAGTTTCTAAATAAATTAAATCATGATTTAGACAATTTTAACAATTAAAACAATAAATTCTGGTTGTGAGTTTGATACTCGAATAGTCCAGCATTTTGAATGAATCACGATTTAAAATGAAGATAAGGCTAATTCGAGCGTTATTTGAACTCATCCCGAGTCCTTGGATTAATAACAGGAAATAGCAATCATATTTCTAAAAAGATTGAGATTGTTATTTTTTTTTATCCAAAAAACATTAGGACTTGTCTAAGATTTTCAACTTAAAACGGGTTTCATTAGTTATGAGTAGTATTAATTGTTAATTTTATAGATATTAAAATAAGAAATTAAATTCAATAAATATGAAACAAAATAGTATAGCGAGTTTAGCAATCATTGTGGTCGTTTCACTAATTGTCATTGTTAGTTTATCTAATAGTATTTTTCTAACGATTGATGCTGGTGAACGAGGTGTTTTATTCAAGCGTTTTGCTGGAGGTTTGGACAAAGAGTTGGTTTACCAACCTGGTTTTCACGTTATTGCACCTTGGAACACAATGTATCAATATAATGTTCGGGAGCAACAATTAGAAGAAGAAATGACCGTACTTTCTAATAATGGTTTGAATATTACAATTGATATTACGGTTCGTGTAAATCCAAATTATACTAAAATTGGTGACTTACATGAGAAGTTTGGGGAAAGTTATATCGAAACATTAGTTCGTGCAGAGGTTCGTTCTTCTGCTCGTAAAATCTTCGGTCGTTTTGGCCCAGAAGAGTTATATTCTACAAAACGTGATGAAGTTCAAACAATGATTGAAGACGATTTGGAAAAAACTTTAAAGAAAAATTATATCGACTTAAAAGCGGTATTAATTCGTGATATTGAGTTACCTGACAAAGTAAAAAATGCAATTGAAGAAAAATTAGAAGCAGAACAGGCTTCTTTAAAATATGAATACCTTCTAACGCAAGAACGTCAGGAAGCAGAACGTAAAATCATTGAAGCACAAGCAAAAGCTGAATCTAATAGAATTTTGAATGCGTCTCTTTCTGATAATATCTTGAGAGATAAAGGTATCGAAGCAACAATAAAATTAGCAGAATCTGAAAATTCAAAAGTAATCGTTGTCGGTGGAAGTGACGGTTTACCATTGATTTTAGGTGGACAATAAATGCATATGAATTGTAATATATGCTGAAAAGTATTATATTTGCATAAAATAATTATTTCCAATAAGACTGAAAGCTATCTCATATTTGAGATGGCTTTTTTTTTGGACTTTTTTACCATTACTTTGACTTCATTTTCTTTGCTTTCGCAAACAATTTGATAGAAATAAGGTTAATTTGTGGTTGATTGAAATCGGTAACTTTTTGTATTAAGATTTGGTTTTTGAAATCTATCAGGTCTACTTCCAACCGATTTTTAAAAGTCATCACTTACAACTAAACATAAAAAATGACATACGAAAATCCAAACTTAGTATTATCAACAACATTCGATAAATCCGAAAAAATAACTTGTAAAAGTCCATCCAATATTGCAATCGTTAAATATTGGGGAAAATTCGGTCGACAATTACCCCGAAATCCTTCGATTAGTTTGACGCTTGATAATGCGTTTACAAAAACAGAAATGACTTATTCTCCAAAAGAAAATAAGGACAATAATATTAGTTTAAATTTTCGATTTGAAGGCAAAGAAAACGAAGCTTTCCGCTCGAAAATGATGAAGTTTTTAGAGAGCATCACTGATATTTTTCCATTCCTGAATCAGTTACATTTTGAAATTGATTCGATGAATTCATTTCCACATTCATCAGGAATTGCTTCTTCAGCTTCGAGTATGAGTGCGTTAGCGATGTGTTTGTGCGAGTTAGAAAATCGTCTATTTAGAACGTTATCCAATAAAAATGAATTATTGCGGAAAGCATCTTTTGTCTCTCGATTAGGTTCAGGAAGTGCTTGTCGTTCGCTTTATCCTGTCGCTGGAATGTGGGGAGAATTGGCTTCTGAAAAAGATGCTTCTAACTTATATGCGATTCCTTTTGAGCAACGTTTGCACAACGTTTTTCATTCTTTTCATGATGATATTTTGATAGTAAGTAAAGGCGAAAAAGCAGTATCAAGTCGTGCTGGTCACGCACTCATGGAAGGCAATATTTACGCTCAAAATCGCTATGAACAAGCTCGAAATAGAACGCAAGATTTGATTCAAGCATTTGAGAAAGGCGATGTCGAACATTTCGGTAAAATCGCTGAAAACGATGCCTTGACACTTCATGCATTGATGATGTGTTCTGAACCTTCGTATATGTTGATGCGACCAAATTCGTTATTGATGATTGAAAAAGTCCGAGCGTTTCGTCACGAAACAAAATTACCATTATACTTCACTTTAGATGCTGGCCCAAATTTACATTTATTATATCCAGATGAATTTGTAGAACCGATTCAAGGATTTATAAAATCAGATTTAGTACCGCTTTGTCAAGACAAAATGTGGATTGCAGATAAGGTTGGACAAGGAACTGTTATTATTTAGACTAATTCCGATTATTCACAAAAGTTAAACTTTTTCTGTCATTAATGTTTAAACATAGGTATAAAAATTATCTAATCAATAAAACAAATAAAATGGCAGTCGATAAAGTGATAGTACAAAAGAAACCGTTTGTAATGGAAGTAGAACCTGGGACTTATGCTTGGTGTTCTTGTGGACAAAGTACAAATCAACCATATTGCGATGGTTCACACAAAGGTTCTGGCCACGCACCGATTATTGAAAAAGTAGAAAGTGCTAAAAAAGTAGCTTGGTGCGGTTGTAAACACAATGCAAATGGACCATTTTGCGATGGGTCACATCGTAAATTGTAAAAAGAAAATTTTAATTTTTAAAGAGGTTGTCTCAAAAATTGACAGGTTTGTTGCTTGAAAATCAATTGTTTATATAATTTTGTTTAATTATTATAATAATAGGTTTTTGGACTTTTGATACAATCTCTTTTAGATTAAAACCTTAAATTATGCTTTTCCTTTCACAAACGGTACAAAACGAAATTTATCAAATTGCTCTATTTCAAATTCATTGGCACTAATTTTTGTCCAACGTTGCATTTGTTGTCCATTGCCATCATCAACAGGAATAACTAATTTCCCACCGATTTTCAATTGTTGTTTTAGTGCTTCGGGAACAAAAGGTGCAGCTGCTGTAACTATAACTTTGTCGAAAGGAGCAAACTCAGGCAAACCTTTATAACCATCACGAAAATACGCTCGAATATTTCCAAGATTAAATAATTCAAACATAGACTTGGCTTTCGCCAATAATGGTTCATGACGTTCTACCGTAAAAACTCTCGCTCCAATAACCGCCAAAACAGTTGCTTGATAACCAGAACCAGTTCCGATTTCTAATACTTTTTCTCGTTTAGAAATATCCAATAATTCCGTTTGATAAGCGACCGTAAACGGTTGAGAAATCGTTTGTTCCAAACCAATCGGAAATGCTTTATCTTCATAAGCAATATCCTCAAATGCCTTATCTAAAAAAAAGTGTCGAGGAATTCGATTAATAGCATCTAAAACTTTCTCGGACTGAATACCTTTTTTTTGTAAGGTTTCTACCAATCTTTTACGTAATCCTTTATGACGATATGTATCTTTCAAATTGATTTATTGATTAGCTTGTTTCAAAATTTCGGTGATGATTATTGGAATAGTGATTTGTATCAAAATAACACAAAATATTTCAATTTTCACTCGTTCTGTATGATTTAATTCAATAGTTTTATTATAATTTGATGATTATAATTTTAACGATAAAAACAACTTCATGATATCAACTATTTAAGTTAAAATTCCGTATTTTTGAGAAAAGAGTTCGTGATTACTAAAATAACAAGTTATCTTAAAAAGAGAGCAAGAAAATTTTTATGACCGATGTAATACAATTATTACCTGATGCAATTGCGAATCAAATCGCTGCTGGAGAAGTGATTCAGCGACCAGCTTCTGTTGTGAAAGAGTTGATTGAAAATGCGATAGATGCAGGAAGTACAAGCATAAAATTAGTCGTTAAGGATGCAGGAAAATCATTGATTCAAGTAATTGATAATGGCTGTGGAATGTCTGAAACCGATGCGAGAATGTGCTTTGAACGTCATGCAACTTCTAAGATTCGTCAAGCAAATGATTTATTTTCGATTCGGACAATGGGATTTCGAGGCGAAGCAATGGCTTCGATTGCGGCAATCGCACAAGTAGAACTCAAAACTCGTAGAAATACGGACGAAGTTGGTACAAAACTTCAAATCGAAGGTTCAACGGTCAAAAAACACGAAGCTTGTCAAGCACCAGTTGGAACAAGTATTGCTGTCAAAAATTTATTTTATAATGTTCCGGCTCGTCGTAACTTCCTGAAAACGAATGCAGTTGAAATGCGTCATATTATTGATGAATTTCAACGAATCGCATTAGCAAATCCAGATGTTTTCTTTTCCTTACATCATAATCGAGTAGAATTATTTCACTTACCAAGTGCCAATTTGCGTCAGCGAATTGTTGGTGTTTTTGGTGCAAGTACGAATAAAAAACTCGTTCCTGTCGGTGAAGAAACGGATATTTTACGCTTGAATGGTTTTGTTGGAAAACCTGAATTTGCGAAAAAAACTCGTGGCGAACAGTTTTTTTTTGTAAATAATCGCTTTATCAAAAGTGGTTATTTGCATCACGCAATTATGGGTGCGTATGAAGAGGTACTCCAAAAAAATACTTATCCGTTTTATGTGATTTTTATTGACATTCAACCAGCTTTGATTGACATCAATGTACATCCTACAAAACAAGAAATTAAATTTGAAGATGAACGCTTAGTTTATAATTACCTGAAAGTATCTGTCCGTCACGCTTTGGGACAATATAGCGTTATGCCTTCGATTGATTTTAATCAAGAAATTAGTTTCTCTAATTTTGGTTTGAATATTCCTCGTTCAAAGGAATTTGATACGGATGATAAATCAAACTCCTCAAAATCATCAAATTCTTCAACACAAAAAAAACAAGCACCTTCGTTATTTATGAGCGAAGAGGAAGCATTGCGACAACGCAATAATAAAATTAACTGGGAAAAACTCTATGAAGGTTTAGATGATTTTGAGGTCAAACGAGAGGAAAATCAAGAACCTGTAACCATCGAATCTGAATGGTCAGAACAAGGAACTTTAGACGATAAAGATCAAAATTTTACGAAAAAGCAAAAATTTCCTTACCAAATTCATAATCGTTATATCGTCAGCCAAATCAAATCAGGTTTCCTTTTGATAGATCAACAAAATGCTCATGAACGTATTTTGTACGAACGTTTTTTAGAAAATTCGGCTTCGCAAGAAATTGCTTCACAAAAGTTGTTGTTTCCAAAAACAATCAGCTTATCGGTTGGAGATGCAGCAATTTTAAAACCTATTTTGGGCGATATTAATCAGTTAGGTTTTGATGTACAAGAGTTTGGACAAGAAACATTTGTGATTCATGGTGTTCCTGCGGCATTAAAAAATGTAGACGAACAAGGAGCAATCGAAAGCTTGTTGGAACAATACAAAAATGGTATCGAACTCAACGCCAATGTTCACGAAAATGTCGCTCGTTCAATGGCAATTAGTACATCAATCAAAAGAGGTCAACGCCTTGAAATCAGTGAGATGCAGCATTTGATTGATGAATTATTTGCGTGTGCGTTACCGTTTAAAGGCTTGAATGGTCAACCATCTTTTGTAACGTATGATTTGGATGATTTGGAAAGACAGTTTTCTTGATTGTGTGGTTCTTGATTCGGACGCTGAAAACGCAGAATTACGTAGATTAACGCAGATTTTTTTCTTTAATATTTCCGTCATTCCGACCCATGAGATTTCGGGATAAACTGTGGTCGGAATCTCCTAAATATTAAAGTACAAAACTGTAAAAAGCACAAAACTCTTGTTTTTAATCTCAAAAACCATTATTTTAAATTTTATTAATTATTAAAATCAGTTCTCATGCAACCATTATCAATACTTATTTTCTGTTGTTTTTCTTGTTTGGCTTTTGGACAAATTGATTCAAGTGACTGGGAAGGTAAAACGGTTTTGATGATATATGAATATTCTCCTCTTATTGAAGATACAAAACAGTCTTTTCGAGATACATGGAAATTAACTGATACCATTTACTTTAAAGATTTAAACACAATTACTCATTCGTTAGATGAATTTGGAAAAGATACCGCAATAATTTTTATCAAAAATGAGTGGATTAAATATGTGGATTGTTTTAATAGTATGAATTATAGTGGTGATTGTTTTGGGTATGGAATTTCTACTCGTATAGATTTTAGAAATTTTAAGACAGAAAAATGGGAGGAATTTCGATATTTTAATCCAAAAGTTGGAAAAATATCTTTTGATAAAGTTATTAGTGCTTCTTCTAAACCTAAAACAATTGATGATTTTAGTAAAATTGTAAGAAATATTTATTGTAATGAAAATGAGGAAGAAGCCATTAATAAATGGCTTGAAAGTAAATCAATTACTTACGTTTTTAGTAAAAATAACGAATATCGAAATTATCAAAAAAATGATTTACTATTTATTTATAAGGGCGAATGGTCAGATAATACTTACTTTGAATTAGTCGATAATGAAACAGGTAGAGTTATTGAAAAAATTCCATTAGAACCAAAATAACAAAAAAGTCACTAAGAAAAATCCTTAGCGACCTCTGCGAAATCTTTGCGTTCTCTGTGGTTAGATATTAATAACTCAATCATTCATAATGTCCACGAAATGAAGAAACATCAATTTCCTTTTCTTCTTCATAAATCGTATAAATCATTCTATCTTTTTGGTTTACTCTACGGCTGTAAACTTCTTCTTCAAAATATTTTAAACGTTCAGGTTTTCCAATTCCTTCACGAGGATTTTGTAAAGTGTTACGCAAAAGGTCAAAAGATTTGATGTAACTTTTTCTATCATTTTTCTTAAACCAAGCTAAATCTGATTCTGCTTTTGGTAAAATACTAAGTTTATAACTCATCCTCAAAAACCTCCTCAATCGTTTTTCCTTTTAATGCTTTGCCTTTTCTTCTCGCCTCAATTCCTTCTAAAAGTGCCGCTAACGAACGTTTATCACTAAATAACCGTAAGGTTTCCATAATACTGTTCCATTCATTTTGTTCAACCAAAACAACATTTCCATTATCTGTAACTACAAGCGTTTCTTCTTGATTATCAATGGTCTTTTGAACAATATTTTCTAAATTATTTTTAGCTATATTTAAAG
This sequence comes from Saprospiraceae bacterium, assembly GCA_045106825.1. Classification (GTDB taxonomy): domain Bacteria; phylum Bacteroidota; class Bacteroidia; order Chitinophagales; family Saprospiraceae; genus CAWVWD01. The sequence goes on from JBGCFH010000322.1 coordinate 13,119, forward strand.
TAATTGCTTCCATAATTTTTCATTTTTAAATCTGTATAGTAGACTTTATTCTAAATAGCTTCGTATGAAGCTGAATTATCTTTTATCGCTACTCTTTCCACGAGGTTTCGGGACAGGCTGTTGACAAAATACTCATGTAGCAAGGCTACACTCCGTTTTTGCCGCCTGGATTAGCAATAAAATCTAAATTCCCATTCATTACGAAACCATTTTAGAATAAAGTCTAGTAAATATACGAATTGTTAGTAACAATAGTTCGGTATGTTATTCTAAAACTAACGAAACATTTGTCATTCCGTCAAAAGAACTTAGGATATCAAACAGCGTTTCTTCGTCCATTTTTTTAGCAGAGTTTTTAAAATTTTGCCAATGAATAGTATAATGTTCATAACCATAAATCAAACCATAGCCACCATCTAAAATATCACTCAAAATATCATAACTGTAACTATATTTCCATTCAAAGTCTGGGAAAATTACAGAGGATATTTCTTTGAAAAAAGTATGTTTAGAAGAAATTTTACTTCCATCTAAATAAAAGGAGTGTTTCATTATATTTTTATTTTATAAGGTTGAAATGATAAAAAGCCGTAATTTCAAAAGAAATCACGGCTTTCAAAACTGCCAACTGAAAACTGCCAACTGAACTACTGAATATCTTCCGACAACATATTAAACTTCTTCCTCGCTTGAACCGAAAATGTACTACTCGAATAATCCATAAAAATACGTTTGTACAACTCAATTGCTTTTGGCGTATTATCCAAATATAATTCATTCAATTCTGCCAATTTAAACAACGCATTATCGACACGAATAGATTCAGGATAATTATTAATAATATCTTCAAAAATCGTTGCAGCCGTTGTTAAATCTTGTTGTTTAAGATAAATATTTGCTTTTGTATATAAAATATCATCTTCTAACGAATGCTTCGGAAACTGTGTGCGAATGTCATCTAACATGGTGAAAGCTTCTTCAAACTGATTTTGAAAAGCTAACAAATCGGCTTTTGCAAACATGTACATTGGTGCAGCAGTTGTATCTAATCCCAAATTATCCATAATGAAAACCGACAAATCCAAGGCATCATTCGCAATCAATTTAGAAGTTGAAGCTTTCAAGATGCTAAACTGTGCTTGAGCCCATTCAAAGTCGCCCATGTAATAAGACAATTTCGCATTTTTAAAACGAGCCAATTGACCTAAGACATCATCTTCATATGCTTTATCAACTTGCGAATACAACAAGGTCGCTTCCCAACGTTCGCCTTGCATCAAGTAATAATCCGCTAAAGCGATTTTTCCCTTTGCTTGTAACTGATGTTGTACACCTGGAAACTCAATCAATTCTGATAATAACTCAATCGCTTTATCTAAGTCATTAATATACAACGCTTCTAACTCTGCCAACTCCAAGACGATACTTGCCGTATTTTTGTTTTTACCAAACTCGGTCAAAAAGGCTAAATATTCACCTTCTAAAACTCGTAATTCTTCTTGTGTATAATCATAACCAGAAACCAATTGACTGCGTTTGCAAATCAAAATCTCTCGTTTTGCTTCAATGTAATACGTATTCGTTTTTCCTTTTGCTTCAACAATATAATCGTAAGCTTTGATAGCCGTTTTGTAATCTTCGTCTTTCGCTGCCGTTTGTGCCAAACGATAAACACGTCCACCATTTTCCTTCAATCGCTTGTCCATTGCACGAACTTGACGCAAGGCATTTTTATAATCTTTCTTTTGAATAAATAGCCAAGTCAACATTTCTGGATAAATCGGTTCATTCGGATTTGTTTGGATTCTATCGTATAATTGTGTTTGTAATTCCGTAAAATCGTCTTCTGACAAATAGCGTTGAAACAAGGTTTTCATCGAAGTCAACCGAGCAGGATTCTCTAACAACGCATTCAGATAATTATCAATCATCGGTTGTGATTCTCCTTTTCGGCGATACAAATCACCTAATTCGTAAGCGAATAACTTCTTGTCTTTCAATACTTTTTGACCTTTCTCATACGCTTGTAATGCCAAATCGTATTTGGTCAATTGTATAAACGAATTGGCTAAACGAATGACTTGATAACGTTCGGTAGGCAAACGTTCGATGGCTTCTTCATATTTTTCTCGAGCTTTTTCCATCTCGAATTGTCGCTCAAATAAATTACCATAATTCACATATAACTGAATCTTTTCAGGATATTTTTTGATTTGTTTCTTAATCAAACCTTCTGCTTCCTTATAATTTTCTAAGGACAATAACGACGTTAAATAACGTGTAAAGTAAAAATCACTGTACGGATTTTGGTCGTACAATTGTTGATACAAGGTTGCCGCTTTTTCGTACTCGCCATTTCTGTAGTATTCTTGTGCTAATTTGTCTGGCTGTGCAAATGCCGAAAGGCTAAATAGTAATCCTAATATTAAAAAAGTATATTTCATGTTTATGAATTTGCTTTGAAATTTGACGTTTACGAAACTCTTACAAACGGAGTCGGTACGCTGTACCTCAATAAATATATTTATTATTCAATTGCTACAAACGGAAACGGTTCTCTGAACCTTAACGATAAAAAAGGTACAGCGTACCGATTCCGTTTGTAGTATATTGAGTATTCGTTCTTGGTTAAGGTTCAGAGAACCGACACGGTAAAGTATAATAAACGTAATCATTATTCTATTAACAACGATATTAATACCAAGTTATATGTATTAGACTACAAAACAATAATTTAGTCTTGAAGATTAACGATTTGGTAACGTCATTTTTTGATATTCAAATATAAACTTAATCTTCTCTAACGTAAATATGAATCGATCGTTCTTCGATATATTCTGGCATATATAACGCTCTATCTTCAATTATCATCGTATCATTCAAATAACTAAACATATATTCTAATTTTATAGACGCATAAACACCTCGCTTTTTCCAGTTAACTACAAAAAGCTTCTTATTATGAAAATATCGTGCTGTAGGATGAGATACGTATGACATGTTATCATAAGAAACCGTTGAAGATATGTTTTCAAAAAAATTCTCTTTTCTACGAGAAAGAAGAGTTAAATCTTCTTTTTTAGTAAACTCCAAACTATCTATACACGGATTGAATGAAATTGATGTTGGTAGGTAAGGAGAACCAAAGTCTCTCATATCAAAACAGGTATCTTCTAATATTGAATATTTATAATTCCATTTACCCCAAATATCATTTTTATTATAAATAGGGTTTTTAATTTTTTTTACAATTTTACAATTATCATCAATTGGACTTTCGTTTGAACTTAGTAATATTGAAAAGGTTGTCGAAATACAACAAGCAATTGCAATTACAAAATATTTCATAGTTTCTTTATTAAAATAATTGAAAATTGAATTTTCTTCACACCATTCCATCCTTCAAAGCCTTAATTACGGTTTCATATTTAGAATTGACTTGTAATTTTTTTATAAATATTTTTATTACATCAATTATATTGATGCAATAGTGAAGGATGTTTTTTGTTTAAAACCTTCGTAAAGTTAGGATTTCGAACTACAGAAAAGGAATATTACCTATTTCTTTCAAGGGCAAATATATCCAATTTTTCTATTGGAAAATTGTATTAGTTTTGTTAGAATTTAAACTTTACCACCGCAAAAAAGCGGTAGTAAAGTAAGATTTTCCTTTCGACCTGAATAATTTTGATGCATTTTTTCTTATTACTAATCATACCAAACCATTCTTCAACGCCTTCACCATCGCTTCGTACTTAGAACTTGTAGCTTTTTATAAAAAATCAAACGTACCACCACTTTTCAGAGTGATAAAAAAGTTTTGTATATGTTCATATTAGACAAAAAACGAAACCAATAAATAAACATAATTGTAGTCCGTTTTTATTTTTTACATTTAAAATGTACTTTTTATCATTTCCCAATTTTGTGAATCTATATTTTTGACAAATCTGAAGTCGGGTTCATATTCCTTTATCTCATTATCATTTAGTTGATATTCTACGTTATTAAATTTCAAACCTTTATTCCAATGAATTTTCTTTTTTGCGGTTAAATTAAGATAGCTAAAGTTTACATCAATTGTATCTTTTGAAATTTCTTTATGAGTCATTCGATAAACACTTAATGGTCGTTTTCTTTTCAATGCAATTTGTATAAGTTCTTCATTAGAAACGAACTTATACACGCTTTTTGTAGATATTTCATTTTTTATTGAAGATGTAATTTCGTTTAACTCTATGTACTTATAACCACTTGAAGGCATTAAGTCGAATCTATTGTTTAATGCTTGTACATACAGTTTTTCTATTTCAGGTTTATGAGAATCCGAATATTGAAACCCTAAACATAAAATAATTCCAGTTATTAATATGATGTATTTCATTTTTTCTAATTAACTACAAAAATATAGTGTATTGTTGCTTGTATAATTCTAATACTGCTCTGGAGAGTAGTGATACGGTTAAACCAAGCCATTCTTCAACGCCTTTACCATTGCTTCATACTTAGAATTGACTTGCAGTTTTTTATAAATATTTTTCAAATGATAGCGAACGGTATCAGGACTAATATATAAATCATCGGCAATGACTTTGTAACTTTTACCTTTGCATAATAAGTCTAAAACTTCGGTTTCTCGTTTGGTGAGATTCGCAGCAGGTTGTCGAAAACTATTGAACGATGAAACGACTTTTCGGGCAATACTCGAACTCATCGGCGAACCGCCATTTTTGACTTCTTTGATAGAATTTAATAATTTTGATGGAAATATATTCTTTACCAAATAGCCAACTGCACCTGCACGCAAGGATTCAAAAATCGAATCTTCGTCTGCATGAACAGTCAACATGATCATCTCAATTTCTGGTGAAATGTCTTTCAAAATTTTTACACAATCAATGCCTGACATTTTGGGTAAACCAATATCCATTAATACAACATCGGGTTTTACAGTCGGTAAACCTTTGACGGCACTTTCTCCGTCAGAATACGTGGCGACACATTCAAAACCATCTGAATTATCCAAAATCAGTTGTAATCCTTCTCGTATATCTCTTTTGTCGTCAACTATGGCAACTTGTATGTTCATAAATTAATTGAAAATTGAAAATTGATAATGGAAAAATTATATAAACCGTTCATTACCATTTTCGTAATAAGTAGTTAGATGGAAGGCATTTTTTAAATGCTTTCCATCTTGGAACACACCAAAAATAACACTTCAAATTTCATACTTTCTATTTTATACCTAAAAAATGATATTTTTAACATCGCTATAAATTGAATTTAGATTTTCTTGTCGTTCGTATCGTGTTTTCAAAAACAAATGTGGAATTTTGTTGCACTTTTTATTAAACCCAATCCCTAACCCTTTCCCTTAAAAATGGAAAGGGAATAAAACTCGAAAGTTTGGATATTCGAGTACTGGCGTCAGGCTTCCTTTCCCGAAAATCTCGGGAGAAGGATTGAGGATGGGTTCAAAAAATACTAATCGCTAATAAATGAAATATATTTTATTAATAATCAGCATATTCGGGACATTATCAGTATCGGCACAAGTAACAGATGTTATTACACAAACATCAGATACAACGAAATTGATTTTTATTGATAATAGTAATCGACTGAAAGGCGGAACAGAAAATGGTCAACCGATAAAGATTTTTGTCGGTCGAGTTCGATTGCATCAAGGCAATGTGACGTTTCAGTGTGATAGTGCGGTGACGGATGATTATAACAATGTCAAGGCTTATGGTGAAGTGATTATTCAACAAGCAGATTCGGTGACGATTTTTAGTGATTCCTTATTTTATAATGGAAATGAACGGAAAGCACGATTAGAAGGTGAAGTTGTTTTAAAAAATGATGAAGCGTCGTTGTTTACGGATAAGTTGAATTATGACTTGAATACGAAAGTCGGAGAATATACAACTGGTGGAATTTTGCAAAATAAAGAAACTCGTCTGTTTAGTCAACGAGGTTACTATTATGTCGATCAATCGGAAGCATTTTTTAAAGATAATGTCACGGTTGAAGATCCAGAATTTGGTTTGAAAGCCGATACCTTGAAAATTAATACAGAAACGAATACCGTTTTCTTTCTTGGACCAACAAATGTGTTGAGTGATGAAAATCAGATTTATACAGAAGCAGGTTTTTATGATGCACCGAATGATTATGCTGAATTTGATAAAAATGCAAAGTTCCGAAGTGTTGATGGAAAGCGATTTGCACGAGGTGATAAGATTCGATATGATGGAAAAGAGAAAACGTCGTACTTAGAAGGAAATGCGTATTTTCAGGATAGTACACGAACGATTGTTGCAGATGTAATTAAGTACAATCAAGAAACTGATGTTTATGAAACGGTTGGTTCTACACAAGTTCAAGATGGTGACCAAATCATAATGGCGGATGGTTCGAGTGCTTATGATGCTATAAAAGAGGAAATTATTTTTACGGATAATGTTCGGATTATTAATCCGCCACAGTTTATGACTGGCGATAGTGTTCGATACAATCAACAGACGCACGAAGGTCGAGCTTTTGGGAATATTTATTGGGAAGATACAACGGAAAATATTACGATTATTTGCTCCGAAGCGGAATTTAATGATAGTACAGAATATTTTTTAGCGATTGGACGACCATTGATGACGAATGTGATTGATGGCGATACGTTGTATGTTTCAGCAGATACATTGAAGTCGTTTTTAGAAATTCCTGCCGACACAACCTCCCGAATGATTATTGGAAATAAAGATGTCCGAATCTATAAAAGTGATTTACAAGCTTTGTGTGATTCGATGGCTTATACACAACGAGATTCGATATTTTCGCTGCACAAATCACCGATTGTTTGGTCAGATACCTCACAATTTACAGCCGATACTGTTCGCATTCAATTAGCCAATAATAGTATTGATAAAATCTATTTATTAAAAAAGGCTTTTATAATTAATTCGCCTGACGAAGTATTTTTTAATCAAGTCAAAGGTCGAGATGTGATTGCGTATTTTAGAGAGGATGAGTTGAGAGAAATGCAAGTGTTAGGAAATGGCGAATCGGTTTATTATGTCTTAGATGATGTTGATGCGTATATTGGTGTTAACAAAACGATTTGTAGTGAAATGCTTTTGAATTTTGGTAATAATGAAATTACAGATATTCGATTTTTTACAAAACCAAGCGGACAGTTTACGCCAATGAAACAAGCGAATCATGATGAAATGCGTTTGCCAGGTTTTAGTTGGGAAATAGAAAGACGACCGAAATCGGTGGAGGATTTGCGATAGAATCCACTATCTGAAACGATAATTTTATGTTGTTTTCGATTGTAAGTAGTCGGGCAAAAATAATTCTATCCGACTACTTATCTGTTTTGCGGATATTAAATTTCAGCTATTCTCGGTTTAAAATAATTCGTAATGTGTTTTGCTGTAATTAGTGATTTTTACGATAATCTGCAATCTAAATTAAGTAAGAATTCGACGGGCGATTTAAAATCGAATGTCGTCAACTTAAGGAAAAGAACTAAG
>JBGCFH010000323.1:0-4923 GCA_045106825.1 Saprospiraceae bacterium
ACGTATTCTAACTCGTACTTTTTCCGTTCTACTTCATTAAAAAATATTCATGTAACTCGGCTATATTCACATTTTTTAAAATCGTAGAACAAAAAAATTATTTCGCTATAATACGTGCTTACTTCTGATAACGTACTTAACAGGATTTACAATTATTTATCTTAACCTCTTTTTATCTGAAAATACGACATATCATTTTCCAAAATAACAAGTATTTGAAAAATTAAAACAGTTCGTAAAATTTTATAATCATATCTAAAACGCAAAATACATTCCCGCTTGAACCATAAACCGTGAAGCCTCTGGATTATCTAAATAGTTCAATCGCCAAATCGCATGAACTTGTAAGATTTTAAAAATGTTTTCGACACCAACACCAGCTTCCATATAAGGCATTACATCTGGACTACGAATCGGAATTGTTCCTGCAACATCAGATGTATTCAAAATATTTGCTGCTAAATTTTCATCAGAAAGTGTTCCCCAAGTTCCTTTAAAAGTCACCAACGAACGCCAGTCTAACTTCCGAATCAATGGAATTTTATTCAACAAATAACCATCAAAATGATGTTCTAATTGCCAGTTGATATATTGATCCGTGACAAATTCATAACGATTCATCACATTATAACTCATTTTATTATAAAAATAGGTGTCATTTCCTTGTGGAATATCCAAAAGCAACATCGGCAATGCACCTTGACTTAAAACTTTTCCAGCTTGAATCTGATATTGAAACCAACCCAAAGGATTCGTATAAATCCAATGTGAATAATTCAATTGTAATTTTTGATAATTATGTTCACTTCCCAAAATACCTTTTACACCATGTGTATAAATCAATTCGACGACTGGGTATTTTGAACTTCCAGTTGTCAGATAATTAAAGTTTCCATTAATTCGCTTCTCTTCAAACGCATATCGAACTCGCAAAACGGCTTCGGTTGTATTGACGGTTGTATCAATTTCATTCGTATTTGGATTAATAAATTGATAATTAAAACCTAAACCATCTGGTTCTACGCCTCCATAAGGATCAAGTTGACGATTTAATAAAATAGGTCGAACATGCATTCCTTTTTTCCAAAACTTCTCGTACCAAATCTTCGTTTCTTTCATTCTTATCATTCGCCACGGTAAATCTCTACGAAAGGTATTAGAAAAAAGATTACTGCTCAATAAATCTTCACTACTTTTATGCGTCAGAATAACATCATCCATATAAGCAATACCAAACATTTGTCGAGGTGCATTTTTGAGCCTCCAACGATAACGGAAAAAATATTTAAACGCTTGATCTCTCGTTCCATAACCAACTTGACCTTCAACACGCATCGTTTTATCCAACATATCAACTGAACCACCAAGCGTAAAGCGATTTCCTTCCACAACATTTGTATAATACAGATTCGTATAAGGACCGAGACGAACTGGGCCAAAACCATTTTTTTCTTTACGAATTGTCAAAAAGCCTGTTCCTATTGTTTCTGCAATTTTATAATATCGTTCGTACATCGGCAAACTTTGAATCGTATCAATCATTTCATAAATCTCCACTTCATTATCAGAAAGTTGATCATGACGATTTTCTGCCCAATACGATTCTTCTTTGTCTAATTCCTCCAAATCATACCTTTGTGTATCAGCTGTTTTGTAAGCTTCCGTCAGTTCTTCTTCCTCAAATCGGTAGTTTTTATACGAAGAGGTCTTTCGACCAATAAGCCCTGGTGCTTCTTTTGTGGCGGTGAAATCCAATACCATTTTCTGTTTTCCCAATGTCCAGCTTTCGCCTTCTAATTGATATTCTTCAAAAATAATAACTCTATCAATAAAGTTAATATTCACCTCTTTGCTCATCCACATATTCAACTTTACGACTGCAAACGAAGAATCTGCAACCCAAAAATCGCCATAAAATGTATTTTCTTGTTTCCGCTTTGGTTTAAAACGTAGATTGTAACACCATTTTCCTTCGATAAATGTGCTGTCCTCAATGTAATATTCATAATAAAACAAGCCAGAATTAGCAAACGGACTCACCAGTGGTTTTTCTAAAATTTTCACTCGATTATCATATACATTGTACGGTTGATGCATTCTATCCAAATATTGCAACATAGAAGCGTTTCCGATACCTGATTCCCGTACAGCTTCCAATTCTGAACGAATTTTTCCTTTATTTCCATAAACATTAGAAACCGTTTCTTTTAAGAAAATGGGTAAAAATGGCTTATCATCAGAAATAGAATCGACATAATCATAAATGATTTTGAAATCCGACATCCAACGATTATCAACCAAACCATCATTAATATTATGAAAATCCAATTCGACTTTTGTGTAATCTTGACAATAATAATTATCGTATTTATCTAAGCGATTTTTCTCCTTATTATCAATAATTCCTCGAACAATTGCATTCGCAGGATTTTCACCAGCATAAACGACGACTTCCGCTAAGTCAAATGAACTCGAATACAAACTAAAATCAATCGTTTGTTCGGCTTGATTCAATATTGATTTTTTCAGATTATCATAACCTAAAGCAGAAACCGATAAGGAATCATAGTATTTTTCCAGAGTTAAGGTATAATATCCATCAAAATCAGAAGTTGCACCAACCCCTTCACCTTCAATGAAAAGATTACAGAATGGAACACCTTCTTCTGTGTCATTATCAATCACTCGTCCTGTAATCGTAAAGGTCTGTGCAAAAGTAGTTGTGGTAATTAGTAAAAAGAGACTTACAAATAGATTCGTTTTCATAAAAAATTTGGTGATTTTTGTTTATACGTTGTTATTGGTAAATAATTAAGACGAAAGTACAACGGTTTTCGTGTAGTTTTTACACCTTTTTTATGAAAATACAATCTTTAAGGGAAAATGTGGAAAATCAAATTGTAACTTCAATCGCTACACCTTTTTCTATTTTCGCATCAATTTTAATCGTTGCACCAATATCTTCTGCCCGTTTTTTCATATTGTATAAACCATAATTATCATCTGTCGAAATCGTATTTTCATCAAAACCAATTCCATTATCCTTAATACTTAATACAAAATTTTCATCGTTTGAAATATCAATAATAAACCTTGAAGCTTTAGCGTATTTGAGCATATTTTGAGTTGCTTCTTGTATGATTCTCAATAAATTTAAAACCTGTGTTGGTGTTAATTGATTTTCTATTTTAATATCTCGATTGACAATCCATTCCATATTATCTTCTAAATAATAACCCAAAAATGCTTCCGTTTTATCAGCAAATTCTGAAACAGAAAACGCATCTTTATTCATTGCCCAAATCGTATCTCGCAATACTCGAATCGTTGATTGCGTAAAATTTCGAGTGTTTTCAATACGTTGTGACGATTTATCGGTTTGATTCATTTCTAATTGTAACGATAATAAATCCAAATCGGTAATAATTTTTGTCAAATTTGCACCGACATTATCATGTAAATCTCTCGAAATTCGTTCTCGTTCTTTTTGGATTTTTTGTTGAATTTGTAATTGCTGAATTTGATGTTCGTATTTTCTACGTTGATAAATTCGATAATAAATCGTCAAACCAATTAATAGTAAAATAGACAAAACCGAAAAACCAATTAACCGCTGAATCCGCAAATCTGCTTTCTGTTTTTCGATGATTTGTTCCTTTTTTTCGGTTTCGTATTTTGTTGACATTTCTGTCAACGCTTTTGTTTTTTCAACCGAATACAAACTATCATTTAACACATTGCTTTCTTGCAAATATTGATAAGCCGTTTTGTAATCATTCAAAGCCTGTGAAGCGATTCCGATTTGCGAAAGTGTATGTCGTTGCAAGTCAATAAACTTCAATGGACGAGAAACTTTTAGGCTTTTTTCAAAAAACTCAATTGCTTTCACAAAGTTTCTTTGTTCCAAATACACTTCACCAATATTATTAATATTAATCGCCAAACCAGTAGAATCTTTTATTGCTTCCCGAATCACAGACGACTGTTTCAAATAGTCGATTGAGGCTTCAAAATCATTGCGAAGCATCGCTATTTCTGACAAGTCATTCAATGCATAAGGTAAACCGACAGAATCATTTATTTCCTTTTTCAACTCATAAGATTGTACTAAAAATACTTCTGCACTATCGACCTCATTTAGTTTCAGATAAAGTCGACCATAATTCCGTAAAGCAGAAGCAACACAAAGTCTATCGTTTACTTGACGACACAGTTTTTCTGCCTTTATTTGATAATTCATTGCTTTTCGCAATTCTTTTTGACGATTAAAATGTGCACCTAATTCTAATAGAATATTTCCTTGTAAACCTTTGTCATCAATGCTTTCTGCAATATTTAACGCTTGTTGAAAACTTGCTAATTCTTCTTCAAAATTTCCTAAATAATAATAAATAACGCCACGTTGTCTATAAGCGTCCGCTTCCTTCTTTTTATCTTGAAGTCGTTGTGCTAACTCAACGGCATAATTTGCATAATGCAATCCTGAATCTAAATTCGTTGTCCGAATTTTATAAATATTTTCTAATAAATAATCGAGTTGTTTTTCGGTTGAAAGTCGGTAAACTGCTTCTGAAGTAGATTGACTAAAGAGTTGAAAAGAGGTCAAGAAAATTAAAAATATGGTGAATAATAAACGGTGTCGATTTTGAAAACCAACACGATTTGAAATATTATTTGTCGTTTTATGTTGTTGCATATCTTCTTTATTTACTAAAACAGATAAGCAATATATGATTTTTTTTAACATGAATTTAGCCTAAAATACCTAAAAAGGGCTTTCTCATAGAAATAATTTGAACCACAAAAGGAATAATAGGCACAAAAGGTATTCACAAAAGAATTAATAAATATAACTTTTGTGAATATCTTTTGTGCCTATTGATTCTTTTGTGGTTCAAAAAATATAAATTTCATACATTAAAA
>JBGCFH010000324.1:0-23387 GCA_045106825.1 Saprospiraceae bacterium
TTCTCTCCTATTCTTCCAATGTGCTTTCGGACTACTTTCATCCCAAGCCGTTACCGTTTTTTGAAATTGGTAATCTTCCTTAAAATTATTGGTACAATAATAACCTGCTTGACGCAAATATTCACTCATCATTTTTACGCCTTTCGGCGGAATTGCTTCATAAGCAGTAATTCCATTTGGAGCTTTTTTATTGAATTTTTTAATGTTTTTTTCATCAGTTGGCGTTCGATACCAAGGGCCATTTCTCATGTGATTTGCACCGATTGTTACTGGAAAAACACCTGTTGCCAACGCTGCACGACTTGGCGAACAAACACCAGAAGTCGAATACACATTATCAAAACAAATCCCTTCTGCCGCTAATCGACTCAAGTTTGGCGTTTCAATCGTACTATCACCAAACGCAGCAATTATTGGACTTAAATCCTCTGCTACTAACCATAAAATATTGGGTTGTTCAGGTAAGTCTAATTGTTGAAAAGTTGGCTTTGAAGATTGGCAATTGAATAAAAATAATATTGATAATAGGAAGAATAAATTTTTCATTTGGTTTGCCGTAGATACAATCTACGGTTACTCATATTCAACCTTTCCAAAGTTGATACTTACTAAACAATAACCTTGAAAAGGTTGAATATGAGTAACCATAAGTTGTACTTATGGAATATTACTGCTTCACAATCGTTTGATTTTGAATGGTTTGACCATTTACAATTTGTAAATAATACAATCCATTTGCAAACTCGTCTAATGAAACATTGGTATTTTGATTCGTTAATTGTACTGTTTTTACCAATTGACCAAAGTTATTGAAAACATTTACTTGTGCATTATCATTGATTTCTACTTCGATATTGAACATTCCTTTTGTTGGGTTTGGATAAACAGTTGCAGTTGCAGTTTGTGCTTTGACATTTCCATTAATAATAATTGTATTTGAATATGCAAACACATCATTATAATCCATTTGCTTCAAGCGATAATAGTTTTTCGCTAAAGGGCTTTTGTCAACAAAAGCATAAGTTTGAGTTTCGATAGTTGTTCCGTTACCGTTTACAAAACCAAGAACATCCCAATTAACACCATCAGCACTTTTTTGTACTTCAAAACCTGCATTGTTCAACTCACTTGCTGTTGCCCAATTTAATGCAATGGCTTCTCCTTTCAATTCACCATTGAAATACATCATTTCAACAGGTAAACATCCACCATCAACATTATCAATTGTCAAAGTAAATTCTGCACCAAAACAAGAGTAAACCGTTTTTGTTCCTGCTGCTTCACCTGGCCAAACACCGTTATCCAAAGTCAACGCACCTGCACCATCATTTGTACCAGCTTGAGTTGTATTCGCAGCTTCTTTGAACCAAGTATGAGCTGAAGCGATTCCAATATTTGTAACTGCACAACTTGTCATTGCATCTACTGTGATGTTACCACTTGATACATCAACACCGTTATCAGTTGCTGTTCCACCTGTTCCGCTTCCAAATGTTCCACTATTTGCATAATTGAAAAAAGCATTATTAGTTACTGTTGAAGTTCCACCCGAAGAAAGGAAAATACCGACACCTGTACCTGTATATTTCATTAACCCATTATTAACGAAAGTCGCCGTTCCATTTAGTTTTATACGGTTTGGATTACCTGCTTCACCATCTAAACCGCCCAAATTAATTAGTCCACAACCCTCATTAGTAATAGACGAAGTTGTACTTGCGTCTGTTGCGATAGATGCATTAGTTGTTCCACTTGTCGTTATATTGATTGTACCAGCGTTTGTTAAAGTACTTCCAGATGTTGTTCCACTATTATTAAACACTTGAATACCATTATTAGCACTTGTAATATTTACAGTAGCATCAGAAGTAATATTTAAAGTTTGGTTATTTCCTTTAAATCGAATACCTGCACTTCCTGTTGCAGAGATATTAAAAGTTCCTGTTCCTAAAGTTACTGCTGCATTATCATCATTGATTAAAATAGCATGTGTAGAACTGGTAATATCTAAATCTAAATTTAAGGTAACATTTCCTGGTACTGTTCCACTTGAACTACTTGTTACTTTTATACCTCCAACCGTTTGAGTACCAGCCGCAGAAGTAACTGTTACCGTACTTTTAAAAATGGCAACATCAGAAGTTCCTGGTACAGCGCCTCCTGACCAGTTTGAACCATCTTCCCAGTTACCAGATGCAACAGATGTTTTCCATGCAATATTTGCTGAAAATCCCACTGTTGTAAAACACAACAAAGCTAAAATTGTAAATAATTGTTTCATAAATTTGATTTTTATAATTGTCATAATTGATTTAATTTTTTTGTGTGAATAATTAATTTGTTGCGGGTTACGAGTTGCGGGTTTGACGAATTAACGGTGGTTTAGAATATTTGGACACTTGACAAATGAAATACAAAAATTTTCATTTTCACTATCTGTCGCCAATTCGTAAAAACCCGTAACCCGTAACCCGCAACTCGCAACTCGCTAATACAATCCTTTATACTTATAATCGCCTCTCGGTCGATACATTCGCTTTAGCGGAATTGCCATTCCATCTGTTTCTTCTAACCAATCATCAATTTCTGATCGTAAATCCTTAATCATTTCTTGATGTTCTGCTTTGTCAATTAGATTATTCATTTCATAAGGATCATTTTCTAAGTCGTATAACTCGTTCGTATCCCAAACCCCGTGATAACGGATATATTTATATTTGTCTGTTCTGACCGAATGAACCGTTGGCGTTTGAGGGAAAGTATATTCCCAATAGTATTCATAAAAAATTCTATCTCTCCACTTTTCTGGTTGTTCACCTTTTAAGAATGGCGTAATTGATTCACCTTGAAAATGCTTCGGTTTCTCAACGCCAGCTAATTCCAAAACCGTTGGAGCAACATCAATATTTTGAATCATTGATTTTACTTTCGTTCCACCTTTCACCATTTTTGGTGACCAAGCTAAAAACGGAACTTTCATAGATTCTTCGTAAGCATGACGTTTATCAATCAAACCATGTTCACCAAATGAAAATCCATTATCACCCATATAAATCACCAAAGTATTCTCTGCTAAACCATTGTCTTCCAAGTATTTAATTATTCGACCGATACTTTCATCAACAGACTCTAACGTTTCGCAATAAGCACGGAAAAAAGAATCAAAATCATGTTCACCATGATACATGTGATCGACTCCATGCCAACTGTAACGCTGCTCTTTTACCCATTCTGGAATACCATGTTTTTTGTATTCATCAGAAGTCGTCAAGTTGTAAGAAGGTGGATAAACCAATTTCTCGTTTTTATATTTTCCTTTATCCTTTCTCGCTGGTTTGAATAATGCGTGAACTGCTTTATGCGACAAATAAGTGAAAAATGGTTTGTCTTTATCACGATTGTCCAACCATTCCAACGTATGATCCGTCAACAATTCTCCGATATAAGTCGAGTCTTGATATTTCGTTCTTTTACCATTAATATTCAAAGTCGGATTGAAATAAACGCCTTGACCTTTGAAACTTTCCCAATGATTAAAACCAGGTTGAGGTTTATCATCATGACTTCCCATGTGCCATTTTCCAAAGAAAGAAGTTTGATAACCAGCTTCTTGTAAATACTCAGGAAAGAAAGTCAAGTTCCCAGGATCTGGAGCTTGATTATCAATAATCGTGTGTGAGTGCGAAAACAAACCTGTCAAAATCGACGCACGAGAAGGCGAACATAAAGCTGTTGTTACAAAGGCATTTTCAAAATGTGCACCTTCACTTGCCATTTTGTCCATATTTGGCGTTTTCAACCAAGGTACTTTTCCTGTGAATCCCATAAAATCATATCGGTGATCATCACTCAATATGAAAATGACATTCATCGGTTTGTCGGCAGTTCCATTATTTCCAATTGCTGCTTTTACCGTTTTTATATCTTTAGTTGCTTTGTTTGGCGTACAACCAAAAGTCAATACGACCAACAATAACCAAATAGCATTTTTTATCATTTTTTTTAATTTGGTTTCTATAATTATTTCGTTGTTTTGGTGAAAAAAAAGCAATGAAATTCTAAGGTTTAAAACAGTATTGTTTTAAACAAATTCATTAATTGTACTTTCGTAAATCCCAACTTTTTCTGTTACAGCGAAATGGTTATATCAATATTTATTTGTTATTTTTTTGAATAATTATTTTAACGCTTTCTGTGTGCGAAAGTTTGAAAGTTAACTTATGAACCTCAAACTAACTTCCAATCTACCATTTGGCGAAAGCCCTAAAAACTAACACTAAGGTAAAGGAGAACGATAAAACGTGTTTCTGTTTATCGTTCATCGTTTCCTATTTATCGTTCTATTGTACTGTTTGCAATGTTTTTATTGCATTTTATAATAATAAACGAATCATCAATTGGACGGGCGACTCAAAGTCGCCTGTCCAATATTTCCAGTACACTATTTCATTTTTTCAAAAAACTCCTGCATCATTGCTTGATGTTCTTTCACCAGCGTTTTATAATTTGCATCATTTATCAAGTTCTTTGTTTCATTTTTATCTTTTTGATAATCATAAAATTCTTCGCCTACAATTTCTGCATTTTCATAATCGATATTTGTTCTTGACTCAACTTTTATCCATTGTACATAACGATAATTTTCAGTACGAACGCCATAACCCATTGTTCCTTTTTTTCCGCCACGAGGAAATTGATGAACCGTATATTTTTGAACTTCCGCACTTGGATTTTTCATCAAAGGCACTAAACTTTTACTTTCCACCTGTTCTGGAATTGGCAAACCGTTTAATTCACAAAGTGTTGGAAAAATATTAA
The DNA here is from genome assembly GCA_045106825.1 of Saprospiraceae bacterium. Classification (GTDB taxonomy): domain Bacteria; phylum Bacteroidota; class Bacteroidia; order Chitinophagales; family Saprospiraceae; genus CAWVWD01. Next base: position 4,819 of record JBGCFH010000324.1, read on the forward strand.
TCAAGCCCGTTGGTTTTGTTGTCGTATTTCCTGTCATATTCGGGCTTGAAATCAACAACGGTGAACGAGTTCCTTGCTCAAAATTCGAGTGTTTGCACCACAAACCATGATCGCCTAAATGCCAACCGTGATCGCCCCAAAGTACAATCGTTGTGTTTTCCGTCAAACCTTGTTTTTCTAATTCATCTAACAATTTTCCAACTTGAGCATCAATATAACTGACACAAGCATAATAACCATGAATCAAATGTCTTTGCTCTGCTTCTGATAGTTTTCGCTTGTCCAAATTATTATAAATATGTTCGCCATCATCATTTGTATAACTGCCCAATTCGCCACTATTGTGATAAGCCATTCTAACGCCACCTTTCACTTTTTCTTGATAATCAGCCATGTCAATATCATTTGCATCATACAAATCCCAATACTTTTTTGGTGCAACAAACGGCAAATGTGGCTTTTTAAATCCAACTGCCAAGAAAAACGGCTTCGTTGATTTTGCGAATGATTGCAACTGTTCTACGCCCATTTTTGCAATTAACCCGTCCATATACGCTTCATCTCCAACCTCAATATTTTCCGTTACTGGTTTGATATTATTCATCGCATATTTCTGCGGTTTTTCACCTTTCGCCTTTCCTTCTTTGAAATATTGATTGTATAATTTCACCGTTTTCGGATTGCGATAATGTCCACCTTTTGGCTTATCTGCTGTATTTCCACTCAAAGAACCTAATGCTTCAAACTCCGACGGATCAACATTTTGATAAGGAATTGACCAAGAAACCGCATCATGTTTTTTGTCCACACTTCTCAAATCGTAAATCTTTCCAAAAGCCGTTGTTTGATAACCATTATTTTTAAAATATTGCGGCAACGTCAATACATTCGGTTGCTTTTTACGAATCAACGTTTTCAAATCCAACACTTTCGTATGATCAGGAAACTGACCTGTCATCAAACTCGCTCTCGAAGGTGCACAAACCGCTTGTTGACAATGATTATTTAAAAATACCGTCGAACGAGCTGCCAATTTATCAATATTTGGCGTTTTAATCTGCGGATTTCCATAACAATTTAACAACGGTTTCAAATCATCAATGGCGATGAAAAGTACGTTTTGTTTCGTTGCATTAACAACTTCAACTGCTTCCTCAACTGTTGTTTCTGTCACCGTTTTTGTTGGTGTGCAACTGATGATAATTGCGATAATTATTAGTGATATGTAATGTTTGTATTTCATAGTTTTTGATTTACCTCATCCCCAACCCTTCTCCTGAAGGAGAAGGGAGCAGATTGGAATTCTTTTAATATTTCAAATAATTTCAAAATTTTCGTTGAGTAAAAATCAATTGGTAATTCAATATTGAATGTGATAAAAATCGAGTATTATTCCCTTCTCCTTCAGGAGAAGGGTTAGGGATGAGGTCATTTAATTCTCTCAAAATAACTTTCCAACATCGCTCGATGTTCTGCGACAATTTTTTCATTGCTTTCCGCAATATTCACCGTTTCATTCGCATCATTTCGATAATCATACAATTCAGTAGCCACAACTTCCGCTTTTGAATAATCTGAATTATTATGAAAATCCATTTTTACCCAATGCACATAACGATAATGTTCAGAACGAACCGCATAACCCATCATTTGCTTTCCTCTCGGATATTGACTAACCGTAAATTGTCGAGTATTTTCGGTTGGGTTTTGCATGATTGAAACCAAGCTTTCACCATCTAAATTCGTTGGTGTCGGAATATTTGATAATTCGCAAAGCGTTGGAAATACATCAACAAAACCTGTTGGCGTTGTTGTGGAATTTGCTTTTCCATTTGGCGTAGCGATAATTAAAGGCGAACGAGTTGCTTGTTCAAAATTCGAGTGTTTGCACCACAAACCGTGATCACCTAAGTGCCAACCGTGATCGCCCCAAAGTACGATAGTTGTGTTTTTATCTTGTCTATTTGCTTCTAAAGCATCTAATAATTTCCCCACTTGAGCATCGACAAAACTGACACAAGCATAATATCCATGAATCAATTCTCGCTGTTCCGCTTCCGATAATTTTCTATCAATTAAATTCTTATAAATATGTTCACCTTCGTTATTTGTATATTTTGAAATTTCGCCCATGGTGTGATACGCTTTTTCAAATCCACCTTTCACTTTACCTTGATATTCCGCTAATTGAATATCTTTTTCGCTGTATAAATCCCAATATTTTTTTGGTGCAACAAATGGCAAATGTGGCTTTTTAAATCCAACTGCTAAAAAAAACGGCTTATCAGATTTTGAAAACTTGTTCAAATATTCAACACCTTTTTTTGCCAAAACACCTTCTAAATAAACATCATCGGCAACATTTGCTTTTTCGGTTGCAGGTTTAAAGTTAGCAATCATGTATTTGCGAGGTTTCTTATTTTTTGCCTTTGCTTCTTTGCGTAGTTCGTTGTATTTCTTACGATTTTGCGGTTTTTGATAATGTCCGTAAACAGGCTCTTTTCCACTTGCATAATCGGCTTCTACTACTTTTACAAAAGGCTCAGACCACGAAATTTCATCATTCGCTTTATCTTTTGCAGAATGAAAAATTTTCCCCATTCCAACCGATTCATAGCCTTGTGATTTGAAATATTGTGGCAATGTTACAATGTTCGGATTTTGCACACGCATATAGGTTTGTAAATCCCAAACCTTTGTGTTATCAGGCACTTTTCCTGTCAAAATACTCACTCTCGAAGGTCCACAAACCGCTTGTTGACAATGATTATTTTGAAAAACCGTTCCCATTTTCGCCAATCTATCAATGTTTGGTGTTTTGATATGTGGATTTCCATAACAGTTTAACAATGGTTTTAAATCATCAATAGCGATGAATAAAACGTTTTGCTTTTTTGCGTTTGGTTTGGTTTGTTCACTTGTTGGTTTTGTAGCACTACAAGCGATTAGAATTGTGATAATGATGAATGATATGTAGTGTTTTGTATGCATTGTTTTTGTTTTTTCCATCCCGAAACTTCGGGATGGTTATTCATAAACAACCTTTCCAAGGTTGTTTATAACGAACGTAGTTTAGAATCTCAAGTTTAGTTGGGTTGAAAACCCAACTCTTTAGATATCGAAAAGTCAAAGCAGCACTTAGATATTTAGAAATTTCGAGTTTATCTTTAATATTGTTGCATCTAAAGAGGCGGATTTTAATCCGTCTAAACGCAGAATTTTGTATTAACTACAATTTTAAAAAATCAACTTTATACAATTCTCAACTTTATTGTTTAGGAGATGCTGAAACAAGTTCAGCATGACGGAAAGGGTTTGATTTTTCAAGATGGTGAAGTCTATTTCACCATCTCAAAAAAGCCACAATCTACATTCGGCGAAAGCCAAAAAAATCAAATCAAAAACGGTCAATAATTAACAGTTAACAATTAATAATTAACCATTAATACCCCGGATTTTGATCTTCCTGCGAAATCGCTTGATTGGTAGAAATTTCCGCTTGTGGAATTGGTTGTAAAACCTTTGTTCTGTAGAAATCATCGCCTCTGGTGTACGTTATATCAAATTCCGTAATCGTCGGATGTGCATTATGGCGATTGATATAATCTAAAAAGTATTGTTCGCCTTTACGAATCACATCATACCACAAATGTCCTTCACCGATTAACTCAAACTTACGTTCATTCAAAACCGCTTGACGAAATTCTTCTTTCGATAAAGTTGGTTGCCAATTTGCAGGTTCAGCACGAGGTGTTCCGTCGGCTTGTCTTGCTCTTGTTAAGACCTCATTTACAGCATCATAAGCCGCAGTTGTTGCTCCATTAACTTCGTTTTCTGCTTCTGCAAACATCAATAAAACGTCTGCATAACGCAACACGATAAAGTTAGAACCATGTTCTGCATTCGCCAACGCATCAGGATCTTTGTACTTATTGATATATGTCCAACCTTGATTTTCGTTACTTACTTTCGGATAAATATTGGTATTTCCGCCATCATTTTTCGTGTAAGAACTGTCAATCACATAGACATCTAAACGATAATCGCCTGGATATTTTCCTGCATAATCATCATAAGTCATTTTCTCAATTCGGATACTTCCCCAACCTGTACCCAAAGCAGTTGTACCACTTTTTGATGGTTGTGTCAACTTTGGTAAAGCCGTTCCGTTATCTTCTGTTCCATTGACAAATTGGATTTCAAAAATACTTTCATTCGTATTTTTATTTCCAACTTCCCAAAGACTTCCTGCATCTGCTTCTAATTGGTAAACGCCACTATTGATAACGATTTCTGCCCAATCTTTTGCCAATTGCCAATATGGCGAACCATCTGTATTTCCTGCTCTTGTGATGTAGGCTTTCGCCAATAATGTCGCTGCTGCACCACTTGTCGCACGTCCTTTTTCTGTCTGTTGCAATGGCAATAAAGCATAAGCGGCTTCTAAATCTGCGATGATTTGGTCGTAAATTGTTTCGACATTTGTACGAGGAATATAGACCGCATCAAAGCCAACTGTCGGCTCAATCGTTAACGGAACTGCACCATAAAAACGCACCAAATTGAAATAATCAAACGCACGAATAAACAGTGCTTCTCCCTTTACGATATTTGCATATTCTTCTGTCAAATTCTCGTTGCCTTCAATATTGGCGATAATATCATTACATGAATTGATTTGACGATACATTTCACGCCAAATATTGGTCACTTCATTATTAACAGAATTGTGTTCATACAAAATCAATTCTCTATGTTTCGGATTCGCATTCAAACCTTTACCACCAATTCCTGGTGATAAATACGACAAAATTTGAATATATTGATAACGGAAATACGAATGATTTTGGAATACATCATACGTTCCATTAATCGCCAATTCTAAGTCTGCATCTGATTGATAAAAATCTTTATCCGACTTAAAACTATATACTTGCTCGTCTATTAGATTACATGAAGTAACTAAGATTAAAAAGCTGAATATTAGTAGTTTGTATGTTTTCATAACTTCGTTATTAGTTTTTTTATTAATTCGTGTTTTATTCAATATTCTGCGTTTAAACGGGTTAAAAACCCGTTTCTTTAGATAGTTCAATTACAAGTAAGAATGCTCAAAAGGTAAACTATTTGCTTTTTACCCAAACATTTCTTCATCTAAAGAGGCGGATTTTAATCCGTCTAAACTTGAGTAATTAAACTTATTCACAAGTTCCGTCAACCGTCAAGCGAAGCGTCCGTTTGCCGTCAACCGTTTTCTAAAACCCAACATTCAACCCAAATGTCACCGAACGCAATGCTGGATAAGAATTATTATCAATAGCAATTCGAGTGCTATCATTTGTAAAACTATCAACTTCCGGGTCATAACCACGATATTTCGTAATTGTAACCAAATTGACACCTGAAACAAAAACTCTTAAAGAGTTTACATTACGGATTTTACGAGCTGGTAAACTATAACTCAACGTTGCATTTCTCAATCGAATATAACTCGCATCTTCTACCAAACGGTCATTAACTTGACCATAAAACAAAGAAGAATGTGTGCGAGGATAATAATCCGAAGTTCCTTCGCCTGTCCATCTTCCTTCCCATGCTTCAACACGAATATTACGATTTCCGCCACGTAATTCTTCTTCTGAATTCAAATTTGCATTCATAATGTCACGACCTTGAACACCATTCCATAACATCGAAACTTCAAAACCTTTATAGCTCAAAGCGGTATTAATTCCCCAAATAAAGTCTGGATTTGGGTCGCCAATAATCGTTTTATCCAAAGCGTTAATCACACCATCATTATTAAAATCAACATAACGAATATCACCTGGTTCTTTGTCAGGTTCTGCACCTGCTGTGATTTCGCTTTCGTTTTGGTAAATTCCATCAGTCAAATATCCCCAAAATAAACCAACTGGTTGACCAACGATAAATGTATTCGCTGGTTGTTGCAAACCGTTGTCAGCGTGAATGTTTGCTCCCCAATATTGCTCATATCCGTAATCTGAAATTGGTAAACCTAAAGACGTAATTTCATTACGATTAATCGCAATATTTCCACCTAAATCCCAACGAAAGCCTTTTGTATCAACAATTACCGTATTTGCTGTAACTTCAATTCCTCGGTTAGATAAACTTCCGAAATTTCTCCAAGCTGCATCAAATCCGCTTGATGTTGGCATTGGAAATAATTGTAATAAATCCTTTGTGTTTTTTTGGTAAGCATCAATATAAACACTCAATCTTTCATTGAAAAATCCTAAATCAACACCAACATTTACTTGATTGGTTGTTTCCCATCTTAAATCAGGATTTGCAATATTCGATAAACGAACACCTGATTGCAAATTGCCACCGAAAGGATATTGAACATTCGTTCCATAAATCGCTAACGTTTGGTAAGGACGAATTGCTTGACTTCCTGTTTGTCCCCAACTTGCACGTACTTTGATATTCGATAAATTATTAAATTGCTTAAAATAATCTTCTTGCGATAAACGATACGCTACCGCAAAAGATGGAAAAAATGAATATTTGTTTCCTTCCGCAAATTTTGAAGAACCATCATAACGACCTGTTGCCGTCAATAATACTTTATTATTCCAAGTATAATTCACTCTTCCTAAGTAAGATAAGGTCGCTTCAAAGGTTTGGTCGTTTGTTGGTGGCTGTATATTTTGTGCTAATGACAGATTATTATTACGTAAAATATCATCAGGAAAATTCGTTGCCACTAAGTTGAAACGCTTGTTATCTCTACGATTGTAAGAAGCTCCAACTGTTCCACTTATACGACTTTTCTTATCAAATTTATGATTGAAAAATAATAATGGTTCAACCAAATAAGATGTACTTGAAAACGTTGCCAACATCGCTTTTCCATTCGTTGCTTCACCTTGACGAGTTGTGCGAGGGAAATAACGATTCTGCTCAATATCTCTAAAATTAATTCCTGTACGAACTCTTAATTTAATTGATTTATTGAAATTATATTGAAAGGCAATTTTTGATAAAACGACATTTTCAACCGATTCATCTGTATAATCATAAACCCAAGCTTCGGGCGTATAAATGTCTTCTAAATCTTCTTCGTCATCTGAAAAAGTAGATTCTTGTGGTAAGAATGGTTTATAGGATAAAATCGCACGCATTGCAGAACGAATTCCTGCTGCTGAACCATTTGTCGCTGTTTGGTCAGACAATGCTCTTGCAAAACTCAAATTGGTTTGAATCGTAAATTTATCCGTTAAATCAATATTATAATTCAAACGAATATCGCCTTTTTTCCAACCAGATTCCTCCACAATTCCTTCCAAATCTTGCCAACCAGCAGCAATAAAATAAGTCGAACGATCATCGCCACCACTAAATGACAAACGATAACGACCTGACATCGCTGTTCTAAATAATTCATCTTGCCAATCACGAGTTGTTACATATTGCGACAAATCGCCACCACTTTGCAAAATTGTATCTGCGGCAAGATAAGCTGGTGTTCCGCCATCATTTACACGAGATTCATTTCTATATTGAATATATTGCGTTGCGTCCAACATATCAATCGTTTTGCGTGCTTGTGATAATTCGATTGATGTAGAAAAATTAACTTGTGGCTTTCCTTTCTTTCCTCTTTTTGTTGTAATAATAACAACGCCATTTGCACCTCTTGAACCATAAATTGCCGTTGCCGAAGCATCTTTTAAAATCTCCACACTTTCAATATCTGCTGGATTTAAACCAGCTAATGGATTTGACGGACTTGATGTTCCATCAAAAGTATCGCCACCATTTGCCGTTCCGCCATCATATTCGATTATCAATCCGTCAATGACATATAACGGTTCATTATTAGAACTCAAAGAATTTGTTCCTCGAATACGAATGCTTGACGTTCCACCAGGTTGCGAACTATTAGAAGTCACCCAAACACCTGCCGCACGACCTTGCAAAAATTGGTCAGCTGTATTCACTGATAATTCGTCAATATTATCTTCTTTAATCGAAGAAACCGAACCTGTCAAATCCGACTTGCGAACTTCGCCATAACCAACTACCACAATTTCCTCTAACATAATGGTATTTAGTTCGACTTTAATGTTTAGTCGTCCTGCTGCTTTGACTTCTTGCTTCTCATAACCAACATAACTAAATACTAAAATAGCCGTTTCTGCATTCGCAACTTCCATTTTAAAATTTCCATCAATATCCGTTACAGCTCCTAAAGTTCCACCTTTCAGCATTACAGATGCACCGATTAAAGGCTCTTGACTTTCGGAATCAACAACGACTCCTTTTATAGTGACTTGTGCCTGAACCATCATTGTGGCAAATAGAAACACAAGTAATAATTGTAGTTTTTTGAATTTCATAAGTTGGTTTTTTAATTCTATACAAACATAAAGATATTTCTATTTCCATAAGTAAAGGCATCGTTCAACAAGGTTTAAAAATCGGTCATTCCTACTATTCACAACACTTCCGTAAATTTTAAAACCCATCATTTTAATCCTATTTATTCGTGTCTATTTTTCATTTTTTAATAAAAAATCATTCAAATTCTATTGAACGGTTTTTAAACTTGATTGAACGACTGAGGGAAATTTTAGAGAATGGTTGGGTTTATCTTTGTCGCAGTGATTAAACCCATCCCCTAACCCCTTCCCTTAAAATGGAAGGGGAATTAAAAACTCAAAAGATTTTAGTTTGTATATATCATACTTCAATCTGTACAAAGTTGAGTGCTGTTCCCTTTCCATTTTTAAGGGAAAGGGTTAGGGGATGGGTTCAAAAAAATTGAAAAAACAAAAAATATCAACCAAATGAAAAAAATATATTTATCAATAATAGCTTTAGCAATTGCTTCAATAGCTTTTTTAGGTTTTAATTATGAAGTCGAAGAAAGTCCAACCTTATATTTAGATGCTTCACAACCCATTAATAAGCGAGTGAAGAACTTAATGAAGCAAATGACTTTGGAGGAAAAAGTCGCTCAAATGTGTCAATATGTGGGTTTAGACCACATGAAACAAGCAGAAAAAAATCTATCCAAAGAGGATTTATTACATAATGATGCACACGGATTTTATCCAGGTTTGCATCATACAGATATTGCTAAAATGACGGAAGAAGGGAAAATTGGTTCTTTCTTACACGTTTTGGAAGCTGAAGAAGCGAACGAATTACAAAAATTAGCACAAAAAAGTCGTTTGAAAATTCCTTTACTAATTGGAATTGATGCGATTCACGGAAATGGTTTATATAATGGTGCGACTTTATATCCAACGCCAATTACAATGGCAGCGAGTTTTGACCCCGAAATGGTGAAAACGATTATGACACAAACCGCAAAAGAAATGCGTGCAACTGGTTCACATTGGGCATTTACGCCAAACATTGATATTGCAAGAGATGCACGTTGGGGAAGAGTTGGCGAAACATTCGGAGAAGATCCACTTTTGGTGTCTGATTTAGGTGTGGCTTCGGTTGAAGGTTTGCAGCAAGGCGATTTTACTGGCAACCAAAAAGTCGTGGCTTGTATCAAACACTTAATCGCAGGAAGTGAACCTGCAAACGGTTTGAATGCTGCACCAATGGACGTTTCAGAACGTACTTTGCGTGAAGTGTATTTGCCACCTTATCAAGCGGCAATTGATGCTGGTGCTTACTCGATTATGGCTGCACACAATGAATTGAATGGCGTTCCTTGTCACCAAAGCGAATGGTTGATGAACGATATTATGCGTAAAGAATTTGGTTTTGAGGGTTTTGTCGTGAGCGATTGGCTGGATATTGAACGTATCCATAAATTGCATCGAACAGCAGTGACTTTAGATGATGCGTTTCATTCGTCTGTCAACGCTGGAATGGATATGCACATGCACGGACCAAAGTTTTTGGAAAGTGTTGTTCAAGCGGTAAAAGATGGTGTTATTTCTAAAAAACGTATTGATTATGCTTGTGCGAAGATTTTGGAAGTCAAGTTTCGTTTAGGTTTGTTTGAAAATCCTTTTGTTGATATTGAAGCCTCAAAATCCGTTTTGATGAACGAAACACACAAAGCAACGGCTTTAGAAGCGGCAAGAAAAGGTATCGTTTTAGTGAAAAACAAAGGTGGATTTTTGCCATTAAATGGAAAGAAATATAAAAACATTTTAGTTACAGGTCCAAATGCCAATAATCAGAGTTTGAATGGCGATTGGTCAAGTTTGCAACCTGAAGATAATGTGGTTAATCCGTTAGAAGGTTTGGAAATGATTGCACCAAAAGGTGTCAACTTTGAATATTTCAATAGCGGAGAAAAAATCAAACGCATGAAAGATGAAGACATCAAAACGGCTGCAAATAAAGCAAAAGGTAAGGATTTGGTGATTGTATTCGCAGGTGAAAACTCTATGCGTTACAACTGGCCAGAAAAAACGAACGGAGAAAATAAAGGTAGAGCAAATATTAATCTTCCTGGTAAACAATTAAATTTGGTTAAAGCACTTCATGCCACAGGTACGCCTGTGGTCGTGATTTTGATTAGCGGACGACCTTTGTCAACGCCTTGGATTGATAGAAATATTCCTGCTGTTGTGAATGCTTGGGAACCTGGCAATTTTGGTGGTCAAGCAATTGCCGAAGTTCTTTATGGAAAAGTCAATCCGAGTGGAAAATTACCAATCAGTATTCCTCGTAGTGTCGGACAAATTCAAACGATTTATAACCACAAACCATCGCAATATTTCCATAAATATACTTTTGAAAAAAGTGGTGCTTTGTATCCTTTCGGCTTTGGTTTGAGTTATACAAAATTTCAATATTCTGATGTAAAAATTGCCAATTCATCTATTTCAAAATCGGGAAAAACAACCGTTTCTGTAACGGTAAAAAACATCGGAAAACGTGATGGCGAAGAAGTCGTTCAAATGTATATTCGAGATGATTACAGTTCAGCGACTCGACCAGTGAAAGAGTTAAAAGGTTATGAAAGAATTGCTTTGAAAAAAGGCGAAAGTAAAACGATAACTTTTGACATCAAACCCGAACATTTGGCTTTTTATAATGCAAATATGGAATATGGTGTAGAAGCTGGAGATTTTACAATTATGGTCGGAAGTTCCTCAAAAGATAAGGATTTGCAAACGGTGAAGTTGACCGTACGTCCGTAGGTACAACTTACGGTTACTCATGTTCACCCCTTTCAGGGTTTAAAACGCTGGAAGCGTTGAATTTGAGTAACTACAGGTTGTACCTGTAGATAAAAATAATTGACTTGTACATTCATTTATCAGATGGGAAATTAATTTTTTCCATCTGATTTTTTGACTAAAAAAGTGATTAAAGTTGAGGTTTATCATTTGCCGAAAGGAATTTATTTTATAAAAAATGAAGAAATTGTAATGCAGTTTTTGAAAAATTGAACCCATCCCCTAACCCCTTCCCTTAAAAAGGAAGGGGAATTTTAGAACTCGAATATCGTAAATTGAATAATTGAATTTGACTTTTGGACATCGTTTGATTTACAAAACAAGTTTAAATAAAATCGAGTGTTATTCCCCTTCCATTTTTAAGGGAAGGGGTTAGGGGATGGGTTCAAAAAATAACCAAATATGAAACAACTAATTGTTCTATTTTCGATTGCTTTAATAATGAGTTGTACAGCAACAAGTACGACTTCGACAAGCAAAAAAACGGCTAAAACTGAAAAGCCGAATATTCTATTTATTCATGTTGATGATTTGGGTTATCACGACTTGAGTTTTACGGGTTCTAAGATTTATCAAACGCCAAATATTGATGCGTTGGCGAAAAGTGGATTGACGTTTGAAAATGCGTATAGTTCGTATCCTCGTTGTACGCCTTCTCGTTATGGTTTGATGACTGGAACGTATCCTGTGAATGAAGATCATGGTTATTTGGCGGGAATTTCTGATGAGCAAAATTTTGTTAAAATCTTGAAAAATGCTGGTTACGAAACACATTATAATGGCAAATGGCACTTAGGAGCGGAAGAGAGTTTGCCGACTGGTTTTGGCTTTGATTATTCGTATGCAGCAAGTGGAACTGGTGGAGCTGGAAGCCATTTTCATCCATTTAATAAGGAGAAAAAAAATAAACCGAAAGGTCATGAAAAAGATCCAATTCCGAATGTGCAAGAAGATGGACAATCTGGTGATTATTTGACAGATGTAATGACGAATGCAACGATTGATTATATCAAAAATCGGGAAGATAAGTCAAAACCATTTTTTGCAATGTTGTCTTTTTATGCAGTTCATACACCAATTGAAGCGAAAAATGAAGATAAAAAACGCAATCAAAAAGAGATAAAAGCTTATGATTTTGGTAATATTCCTGAAGAAATCGAAGAAGGTGCTGGACAACGAAAAATGCGTCAAAATAATGCGAATTATGCTGGAATGGTGGAAAATATGGATGAAAATGTTGGACGATTATTAGCGACATTAAAAGAAATGGGAATTGACGATAATACGTTGATTGTTTTCTCTTCGGATCATGGCGGTTTGTCGAATCGTGGACATAAGGGAAAGCGAGAATTAGCAACGACTAACGCACCTTTGAGAGCTGGAAAAGGTTGGTTGTATGAAGGTGGAATTCGTGTGCCGTTGATTATGCGTTGGTCGAATGAAATCAAGCCAAAAGTAGATGATAAAAATATCATTTTAGGAATGGATGTTTTTCCGACTTTGATTGATTTGGTGAGTGATAAAAAAGTAGCTGGAATTGATGGAAAATCGTATATTCCAGTGATGAATGGTCAAGAAAGTTGGGAAGATAGAACGGTTTTTTGGCATTCTCGCAAAGCTCGTCCGCACAGTACTGGCGATTACAAAACTTCAGCTGTTCGTTCTGGTGATTATAAGTTAGTTCACATGTATGAAAAAGATATTGTGGAGTTATATAACTTGAAATCAGACATTGGCGAAAGCCAAAATCTGGCAAAAAAAGAACCTGCAAAAACAGCAGAAATGATGAAATTATTGACGGATTGGAAAGCAGAATATTTGGTGGCGGAGAAATTGAAAAGGAAGAAGCCGAAGCAATAAAACTTATATTTTTGTTTAATAATTATTACGTCAAAACAATTTAACAATTACCATAAACTACTTAATAAACAAATCAACTTTACGAAAGTATTTTGGCTTTTGTAAAGTTGATTTTAGACTCGTTATTTTGTAAGTACGCTCTTTGAACTTTCAATTCAAAATTGACAATATTTACCTTAATGACCTCCTAATTCTTTCTCAATCATATTCACAATCAACTCATTCAACGTAATTTCATCATTGATAGATTTGATTTTCAGACGACGATGCGTTTCTTTAGGCATTACGATTGTTAACCGTTTTGAGTTCTCCGTTACGATAGTTGTACCTTTCCGTGCTGGTGTAGTGGCAGATTTATTTCTTGTCGTTTTACGAGTTCTCTTTTTTACTGGCTTCTCCTCTACCCTATTTTCAACCTTTTCATCAGATTCAACTTTTACGACTTCTTCATTATGAATAAGTTCTACTTTTTCTTCTACTTCGTCAATATCCGTTAACTTCTTTTTAAACGTTGTTTTTTTAGCCAATTTTGGTTCTGCCTTTGTGTTCTTTTTTAATGTTGGTGATATATTAAATGATTTTGCCATGTTTGATTATTTATTTATTTAAGTACTTATTATTCAGATTGTTCCTTTAAAATCGTGATAATTTCATTAGTTAAACTAACCATTTCTTTTTTTGCTTTTTTATCTCGATACTCAAAAACGCCCATTCCTCCAATAATTGCCTCTTTGTAAGCAACACGAGTTTTAATTTTAGTATCTAAAATCGGAATTTCTAACTCGCCTATAGCTTCCAAACTGCTACGGTCAAAAATTACATTTTTTTGATATTCATTCAAGACAAAGTAAGCCTGAATATCATCTCGTAAGGCTTTGGCTTGTTCATATTTTTCTAAGAATTTTTCTATTGCCCAAATATCAAAACCTGATGGCTTTAATGGAATCAAAACAACATCACCCAAAATCAAAATCGTAGATACTAATTTTGAAATCGAAGGTGTACCATCTATCACAACAATATCGTAATCTCTATGAATTTTATTAATGTTCTTTCGCAATGCCGCAGCATCTGTAATCCCTGTAACCATTATTTCAGGAAGATCCTCTGAACGAATACCTGACCAATGAACAGAACTTGCATTCATATCGGTATCAATAATGGCAACTTTATAACCTGCATGTGCTAAACAAACAGCAATATTTGTTGCAAAAGTAGACTTCCCTACTCCACCTTTTAAAGATGTAATACTTATTATCATAATTTCATTTTTAATTTCTACCTATATAAGCAGAAATACATTTTCACAATTTCACAGAAAATCATTTTTGCAAAAAAACATATTACCACTAAAATGTAATAACATATTAATGCACAAACATTTTTACAATTATACAAAATAATGTGTAAACATATTGCCACTAAAATGTATTACTGATTTTTTATTTTTACATTAAAAAATAATAATGTTTTAGCATTTAAATGTATTTACTGAAATACATTTTTGCATTTAAATGTATGAAATTATTATTGATAACATAGTTTATATCAATCGTTAAATCGAGAAAACCGTACAATATTATCAATCAATAATATTTTATCATTCAAGATGAATTTAAAAGGGTTGAATTTAAATATAACTTATGAGCTTAATATTTTTTATCGTGAAAGGGCATTTTAAGGCTATTATTCGCATTTTATGAAAAAAGACAGCGGAGTTCATGTCTTTTTCCATAAAATGCTTTAGAATCGCTTTTATTGAATCAGTGAACAAGAAAACATTTTTTACTATTCAAAAACCGTACAAAAATATCAATCTGCTTTAAATTTATTTTAAGTTAAAAGAGGTTTATTGTAGTATGAAATTATAAAACTTGAAAAATTTAAAAACACTTGATTTTTCTTTAAGTATTTTTATTAATGATTTTATAATTTACTTATTTAACTTGCGATAAGTTACTGAAAATCAATTATATATAACATTAAAACCGTACAAAAATATCATAAAACCGTACAAAAATATCATAAAACCGTACAAAAATATCAAATAAAACCGTACAAAAATATCATAAAACCGTACAAAAATATCATTTTAGCCTAAAAAAACTCGCTTTGATATTTTTGTACGGTTTAAAAATGTAAAAAGAGTTAGTATGTTACCGTTTTTTAGGTAAAAGCGTACAAAAATATCCAAAAGTTCAGTTGTAAATTACTTTAAATATCATAATTATATTAATTGATTATCAATTGATTAGCATCAAAACCGTACAAAAATATCAATCTTATGAAATTATATTTATAAAACCGTACAAAAATATCAATATGTAAATAAATGTATTGAAAATATAGAAAACCGTAAAAAATAGAATTCGAATAGTTACGGTTTTAGTATTTCAATAGTGTATTTTTGTATAGATAATTAATTATGAATTTAGGAGATTAAAAAAAAGCAGGATGGCAATTGTAAAAGCCAATAAATTAATAGAAACCAGCTATAAGTTAGGAAGTCGAGAGCAGTTTTTTATCTTGTATTTAATAGCTCAAATTTCGCAAGAAGATACTGATTTTGAAACTTATCAAATGCATTATTCTGATGTCGCTCAGATATTAAATTTTGATGGACGACGACGAATAGCAAATAAATCAGATGTTTTTAAGCTGATGAATAATCTTAATAATAATCCAATTCGCTTTACTGATGGTGACGAAGATGTGCAATCTGTTTGGATTACAGAGCTGCGGAGTAATAGAAAAACTGGTGTTTTGACTTTTACTTTTCCTACCTCTTTGAAGAATTATTTACTACAATTACGGCAGCATTTTACACAATACAACATTCATAATATTGTCTATCTAAATGGACATAGTACTCGGATGTATGAAATATTGAAACGGTATGAGTTTCGGAAAGAAGTTATTTTAACAGTGGAGAAGCTCAAGTTTTTCTTAGGAATTCCGAATAAATATGCAGAATTTTATGAGTTTAAACGACGAATTTTAAAACCTGCACAAGAGGAATTATTAAAATATACGGATTTAAAATTTACTTACAAACCAGTCGATAAAGTTGGAAAAAAAGTCATTTCATTATTATTCGTCATTAGTAAAAATGTGCCTGAAGAACAACCAGAGGCTTTAAAATTATTAGAAGATTTTACGCCAAAGCGGAATAAAACAAAAACTGATTCAACAACTTTTACTCAAAGACCTAAAAAATATACTCATCTAACTTTTGCTCAACAAAGAGCCTTTCATTTTTTGGAAGCTAAAAGTATTAATAAAAACTTCATTGTTACTAAAATATTGGAACATCCAAAGTTGAAATATGAAGTGGTAAGAGGTTATGAAGATGTTTATATCAAGTATGTTTGGACATTTTTCAAAGAAAAAACTCGTTCTAAAAACTTAGCAGGAACATTTGTAAATTGGTGGAAAGGCGAAAAATTGACTGATGAAAACTTGCACGCAAAGCATTGTGAGCTATTGGTAACACATAAAAAAAATATGAAATCCGAAGAGTTAGATAATCGAAATCTGGCTAAAATAATGTTTGCTGATGATTTTTTAAAGCTAATGGAAGAGGCTAAAGGGCAGTTAAAAGATGATGTTTTGGCAAAAACAATACAACCAAAATCTTCAAATAAAGCAATTCCATTATCAGATTTGATGACGAATAAAGAGACGCAAGTTGATGTAAAAAAGTATTTTAATTTTGAAATATTTAAGCATCATCATGGTAAGCAGTTTAATATATTTATGGATAAAGTGATTATTGATTACAAAACAACAATTGAATCTACAGGACAAACTTTTGATTTTAATAAATATTCGAAAGCGATTGAGCAACGAGTGAAGGTACTTTGTGAAGAGTGGTGGAAACAAGATAATGTTTAATCATTGTACTAATTTAGTAATTTAACTGTGCAGAATTCCGCACAGCTAAAAACGATTTTTGGTAATAAAAAAAGGTAAAATATATGGCAATAAAAAAAACAATTACGGTACAAGGAACTGAAATCCGATTTTATTATGAACGAGAAGAAGATTTTTTGTCTTTAACAGATATTGCTCGAAAGTTTGATGAACGAACAGGACGTTTGATTGCAAATTGGTTGAGAACGAGAAGTACTGTAAGTTTTTTAGAAGCATGGGAACGATTACACAATCAAGATTTTAATATACTCGAAAGTGAGTATATTAAAAATCGAACTGGTGACAATGCCTTTGTATTGAGTGTTGCTGATTGGGCCGAAAAAACTAATGCAATTGGTATTCGAGCAAAAAAAGGTCGATACGGCGGAACATATGCACATCGAGATATTGCTTTTGAGTTTGCTTCATGGTTAAGTCCAACTTTCAAACTCTATGTTTTTAAAGAGTTTCAACGATTAAAAGAGGTTGAAGCAAAAGGAAAACACGAAGCCTTAGAATGGAATGTTAAACGATTATTATCCAAAGTCAATTATAAAATCCAAACAGATGCGATAAAAAAGAACCTAATTCCATCAAATATAAAACCTGGTATCAAAGGTTTGTATTACGCATCAGAAGCAGATTTATTAAATGTCGCTTTGTTTGGAATGACTGCGAAAGAATGGAAAAACGCCAATCCAAAAGCGAAAGGAAATATGCGAGATAATGCATTACCACAACAATTATTGGTTTTGGCCAATTTAGAAACACACAATGCAGAGTTTATCAAAGAAGGCTTAAGTCAAGAAGAACGATTAGAAAAATTAAATGAAATTGCAATTTATCAAATGCGATTATTGGTTAATATTGAAATATAATAAAATCATTGTTTACAAGTGTTTACACTTGTAAACAATGCCCAATTTTGTTGTAAATATTATCCAACTTCACCCAAATTATCATTCAATTCGCTTTCGATTTCAAATTTTTCCAAACTTGGTGAACCGTTTTTCATTTTAACAACTGCTTCCCAACTTTTCGCTTTCAACGTCGGATTTTTTAATTTGTCAAATCGTAATAACGACGGTATTTTAGAATCTACCCAAACATTGAAACCTTTAAATAATAACACATTAATATGCTGCTGTGCTGTTGCCATTCGATTTTGAATCGTTAATGACTTTCGGTTTTTCTCAAAGGCTCGTCTAAAAGATTGTCGAGCATTTCTAACATGTTTTTCGTAAGGAAAAAATTGATGTTCTAATTGTAGAACCATTGTAGTTTTTGAATCTGATTTTGTTTCTGTTTCAGAATTATCTTTTGAAATAGTTTCTGAAACTGTTTTTCTTACTACTGGACAAATAAGTTAATTGGTGGTTTAACGGTCCTTAATGACTTATTTATGAATGTCACAAAGTCAAAGATATTAAATAAAATTTTTCTTAATTCTTCTTTTCCTCGTTTGAAATATGATTTAGTCAAAGTAATTGAACCATCTTTAAATTGTTTGGTATCACTTTTTTTTACCTTTTTCCCTACTTTCAATCCTTGAATAATACATAAAGTGTATAAAAAAGATACTAAAGCGACCATCAGAAAAATCTTTTC
>JBGCFH010000325.1:0-3293 GCA_045106825.1 Saprospiraceae bacterium
TTTCGGTAAAGGCTGTTAATTTATCCATAATTCATTACTTTTAATTCATTACTTTTAATTCAATGGATAAAGTCTTTATTTTTTACTAATTTTTCAAATTTATTTTTTTTACATATTAATAATTATAATTTGACAACTCTATTGAATTACCAAAGAAAAAGAAATCAAAAAATCAAGATGATGATGAATCTAATGACGATAATTCAGAAACGGAAACAACGACTGAACCAAGTCAAACATCAGAAACAACTGCTGAAAAAGAGGTAAAAGTTGAAGTGGAAAAGAAAACTGAAACTTTTGAGAATCAAAAGTTTCAGGATAAATCGGAGAAAACAGTTTCAAAAGAAGCTATTGAAACCAATTCAAAAATGGCAACGATTCTTCAATTAGAAAATCAATTTTTCCCTTATGAGAAACACGTCAGAAATGCTCGACAATCTTTCAAACGTTCTTTTGAGAAAAGCCGTAAACCACAAACTATTCTCAATCGAATGGCAACAGCATAACAACATATCAAGGCGTTTCCTTTAAATCCAAATTAAGTATCTATCAACTACAAGAACTAAACTTTACTTTTAATCCTTTCTTTCGATATTTTAGTTTCATAAAAATTAACTCAAAATCATTACCTTTACTTCTAAAGAAAAACACTAACCACATGAAAAATTGGGAAACAATCCAACAACACCTTAAAAATTACTATCAAGAAGATTTTACAAATTTTCTAAAAAATAAAAAGTATAATTTTGAGAAAGCAATCAACTTATTTAGTCGAGTTTGTGATATACAGGAAGTTGAGGAAGTGTTGAATGATTTAGTAGAAGAGCAAAAACAAACCTTAACTCGTTCGACTTTAGCTTTACAATTGGAAACCTATGTTAAACAAATATTTTTGATTGTTGATGAACAAAGTTTTAGCGGAACATTAGCTCCTTGTTTAAAAGAAATTTTTTCAAGATTCGGGATTATTTCTGAATATGATAAACAACGATTTTTTGCCAAAGATGTTAACCTAAATCCAACTGAACTTCCTGAAACTTTTAAACATACAATTGATAATTTTGGACAAGATGTAAAACGTAGTTATGATATTCGCAATGCAGCCGCACATGGACGAGAATTATCTAAACGAACGATAACTGACGATATTTATGGATTGATAAATACCTATTTATATTTTACAGCTTTGCATTATACACAACTTGTAGCAAAATTAGAAGAACAAAAAAGCAATCAATTAAACTTCCGACCTTATCTCAAAAAAACAATTGAACAATTCAAAAAGAAAATTAGCCGCTTTGTCCATTTAGATACACAAGAAGATTTGAATATTTCAGAAGCTTATGTGATTGAATATGATTTAGAAGATTATAATGAAAACGCGGAAGAGGAAGGATTAAAACAAGAACGTCGAGGAACTGTTGATGACTTGCGAAAGAATAAAGTTCATGAAAAACGCATGATGCTTTGGGGAGATGCAGGAATGGGAAAAAGTACAACTATGGAATATTTGGTTTATCAAGATGCTAAAAAATGTTTGAATGATAAACAAGCGAATATTCCAATTTACATTCCTTTAGGTATCTTGACGGAACGTTCTCAAAGTATTAAAGAAGCCATTTTTAATAAATTGACAGTGACAGAAGAAGTCGGAGAAAATTTATTAAAGAAAGGTCGTCTAAATCTATTTTTAGATGGAATCAATGAAATTCCTAAAGATTATAATTCTGAATTGAGAACTTATCGTAATAAAGAAATTCAAAAACTACTAACAGATTATCCGAATACCTTTTTCATCTTATCGAATCGTCCGCAAGATGAAAATATCTTTACGAATGTTCCTGTTTTTCAGTTACAAAAAATGGATGATAATCAACTATTATTATTTTTAGAAAAAAATTGTTCGGATAAACCAACCAAAAAGAAAATAATTGATGAATTAAAAGAAAATAACCGTTTAAAACGAATTGTAAGAACACCTTTGATGTTGTCAAGGCTAATTATGGTCGTAATACAAAAAGGCGAAATTCCAAAAAGTCGAGGTGAGATTATAAATGAGTTTATTCAAGGCTTATATATTCGAGAAAAAATAGAAAAAAAAGATGCAGCATTTGATAAACGCCTTATTCATAGATTATTATCTCGTTTAGGATATTATAGTTTGGAAGAAAAAGGTACAAATTCAGGATTAACGGAAAATGAAGTAATTAATGAATTTGCAAAGTGTAAAAATGAATTTGGTTTTAGTCTTGATGTATTTTATGTACTAAGAATTGCTAATGAATTAAATATTTTAGAAGAACAAGAAGGCAAATATATTTTTGCACACCAAGAATATCAAGATTACTATCACGCAGTAGAAGAACGTGCAATTTTAGGTTTATGATAAAGGATTTACAACACAAAGCGAAACAGGAAAAATACCATAATAGTATTATCAATTTTGCTCACTTACTTAAAGGTGAACAAAGAGAAGTTTTTATTGATGCAGTTTCTAAATACAATTTGCTGTTAGCTGCTAAGTGTATTATGAGTGCTGAGGCTAATTTAGATTTAGAAAATAAATTAAAGAATAAATCTACTCGGCATGCTAAACTTTTTTCTAATACCGAAATATCATCTCAAGGTTTTTTAACATTAGTGGAATTAGAAGAATTCAATACTGCTTTTGATATATTAAAAAGTATTAAGCAAGCGAATAAAATACACCGAGAAATTCTTTCTAAGATATTTCAGAATACTTCGTTAAGTATTACACTTGATTTTTTGATTAATTTTTTAAAAGGAAATAGAACTAACTTGTGGAACTTTGCCATAAATGAAATTGTAATCTCTGAAAAATTAAATAAAGCTACCTTTAAGAAAATTCAAATAATCACTCAATATTTATTTGATAATAAACTTTATTTCTTATTAATTCCTTTGTTGGACAAGGTTGATATTAATCCATCAAAGTTATTACAAAAGGATATTCATTTAATTATTGACGAATTTAAGGTAATATCAAAGTCTTATATAATTGAATATATATTGAAATTAACAGATAAATATGAGGTAGAAGGCTATTCAAATCCCAATTTAATCAATTTATTGATAGAAATAAGGACTTCTGATTCTATAAAAACAGCAATAGAATTAATTAATGAATATGAAGTAGAAGGCTATTCAAATACCGATTTAATCAATTTATTGATAGAAATAGGAACTTCTAATTCTATAAAAACAGCAATAAAATTAATTAATAAATGTGAAATAGAAGGTTATTCTACTTCTAAATTAGTGAAGAAATTGAT
>JBGCFH010000326.1:0-1777 GCA_045106825.1 Saprospiraceae bacterium
TTTTTATGGTAAAAATCATATGAAAAAATATAGAGTTCATTTGACAGAGGCAGAAGTATTAGAATTACAGGAATTGATTACTAGTGGAAAATATAAAAATACGAAGCTAAAACGAGGGCAAATACTATTAGGGGCAAATGAGAGTGTAGGAGGAAAATGTATGACAGATGAAGAAATAAAGCGTGCATATGATGTTAGTTTACGAACAATAGAACGGACACGTCAACGATTTGTAGAAGATAGTTATGAACTTGCGTTACATGGTAAACCTCGTCCTGTAAATCGAGAAAAAGTATTAGATGGTCGTGTAGAAAGTCATTTAATAGCTCTACGATGTAGCGAAGTTCCTGATGGACATAATAAATGGTCTTTACGCTTATTAGCAGAAAAAATGGTTGAGTTGGAATATGTAGAATCAATTAGTCGTCAAAGTGTTCATGCTATTTTAAAAAAACACCAATTAAAGCATGGAAAGTAAAATCATGGGTTATTCCTGAGGCAAGTGCTGATTTTGTTTGTGCGATGGAAAATGTACTAAGTGTTTATGAACGGGCTTATAATGAGAATTATCCTGTAATTAATTTAGATGAATCGCCTAAACAACTGATTGGTCAAACAAGAACAGAATTTATTGATAGTAAAGGAGTTTTACATGAGGATTATCAATATGAACGTAAAGGTGTGGTTGATATTTACATGATAACTGAAGCTTTAGCAGGGCGAAGGGAAGTATTGATAAAAGATAATCATAAAGCAATAACGTATGCAGAGGTAATCGCTTATATCGCAGAGGAAATGTATCCCGATGCTACCAAAATAACGATAGTAGAAGATAATTTAGCGGCTCATAAATTGTCTGCTTTATATGAAATTTATGAACCACAACGAGCAAGAACTATTATTGATAGATTAGAAATCGTCCGAACTCCAAAACATGGATCTTGGTTAAATATTGCAGAAAATGAATTAAGTATTTTAATTAAGCATGGATTAAAAAATCGGATTGATGCCAAAGAAAAACTAATCACTCAAGTTCAAGCATGGTATAAATATAGAAATGAAAAAGAGGCAAAAGTGAATTGGCAATTTAATTCTAAAAAAGCAAGGATTAAATTGAAACACCTTTACCCGTCATTTCAAAATTAACACAGCAGTAGTATGATTTTAAATATCAAATTAGAGGTGGAAGCTGATGCAATCGTAACCGTTTATAATTTATATGGTCAAGCTGTTAAAAATATACAATTAACGGATAAGACAAATGCGATTTCATTCAATGATTTAGCAAATGGAACGTATTACGTTCAAATAAGAAATGGTAATACTGTTGAAAATCATAAGGTTGTAAAACAGTAAAACTATTTTAATAGTTATTAGAAAATTTGGGTGGCGAAAGCTGCCCATTTTTGTTTGTAGTACAGACATTCCTGTCTGTGAATTAAATAAAAGACAGACAGGAATGTCTGTGCTACTTTATGTCAATGAAAAATCTATTTTTCCTTCTTCCTATTCTTTTGTTAATACAATGTCAACCGTCCAAAACAACGATTCAAAATATCGACTTGCCCAAACAACCAAATATTTTGTGGTTAGTTGCCGAAGATTTAAGTCCAATAATTGCAGCATTTGGCGACAGTACAGTTGAAACGCCAAACTTGAGTCGATTAGCGGCAGAAGGGATTTGTTTTGATAATGTGTATTCGACTTCTGGTGTTTGTTCGCCAAGTCGTGCAGCGTTGGCAACAGGTGTTTTTCCAGTAACAATCGGTGCAAATCA
>JBGCFH010000327.1:0-8075 GCA_045106825.1 Saprospiraceae bacterium
TGTATTATTTGAACCACAAAAGGTACAAAAGACACAAAAGGAATTCACAAAAGAGTGAAAATAAAATAACTTTTGTGAAAACACTTTTGATACTTATGTGCCTTTTGTGGTTCAAAATTATTTTTATAGGAAAACCGTTTACTATACTAAAAGAGATGGTAAATTATACTTGATAAATAACATTAATAATTCTTTTTCTAATCCAACCGTAGTTGCTACAGGATTACATCAAAGTACAAATATTGCGGTACATCCTACAAATGGCAATGTCTATTGGAAAAATAGTAATAACAAATTGAAGGTATTGTATTATACAGGATCAACCTATGGTATAGGTACTTTGGGACATACGCCAAATGATGTAAAAGGTGGTATTACCGTAAGTCCATCAAATAATCATCATGGAACACGAGTTTATTATATTAGCACTAATAATGACAGATTGTGTTATTATGAATATTGTAGCGGTTGGCATAGGCACGAAACGCCAATTACCAATGTCAAAGAGTTGGTGATTTCAAATAGTCCTCAGGGAAAAATATTTTATAGAGGTAATGATAATAATATTTGGACGGTATGGAAGTATTGGGATAATAATACACCATGTAACAGTAGCAATCCTGTATCAGGTTGGAGTTATGCACCTTTACACTATCCTTATTCGTCTAATGCAGATCAATGTGCAGGTGATTTAGCAATTACACCTAATGGTTCAACAGTTTTTTATCGTACACATTCGGATAATTTAGCTTATTGGAAAGTACAAGGAACGACTCAAAGAGTCATTACAGAAGTAGATGATGTAGTAGGTGATATAGAGGCCAATCAAATGCCTGATGGTAGAATAGAAGCCTTTTATATAGCAAAAGCGGAGAATGTTGGGCTTTATGGATATAAAATAAAAACTTATTATGAGCGAAATGCACCTTTAATTGATAACAAGGTACAATGGCAAAATTCAACTTTAGATGTTTTTTCACCAGGTGTTGGTGGTTCATATAATGCTGATTATATTGACGGATATCATACAGGTCATACTATTTCAATATCTAATACTCATCCTGCTAAGATTTTTGGTTCTTTTGGTGTATCAACACGAAGTACAAATACTGTTGATAGAAGTATAGGACAATATGAAGCAAAGACCAACTTACCTCCTCTTTCTTTCACACCTTATGGGGATTGTGTACCTTATACATTGTCAAATGCATATATTCAAGGTTACCATGTTGGATTAGAAAAGATGTTAAGTTCTAATCAAGAGCAACCTGATAATTTGAAAGATAATCTTAAAACAAAAGATAAATCTTCAGTACAAAATAATGTTGTTTATCCAAATCCAACCAATGGAAATGTAACCATTGAACTATCTTCCGATTGGTGTGATGCAAATATTAAGATTTATGATGTTCAAGGAAAGGAAATACAACATCAACAAAATGTTTGTAAACAAGTAACTTTTGATATGAGTGATTATCCAGAGGGAATTTATTTAGTAAGGATTCTTAAAGGAGAAAATATTCAAAATATTAAATTATTAAAACAATAAATCATTAATTTTCATTTTGTCGTATAATATGAAGTTATTGATAGCACTGTTTTTTAGAAACTTTATATTGTACGACTCTTCTAAATAGTTATGAGAGGAATACAATTAATTGGAACTATAGCGTCAATTTTATTAATCATAGCCTGTAATCCTGATGAACCGAATCGACCATTATTTTTAGATTGTCGAAGTATTTGCCCTGAGTACGGGGAAGAAATGGATATAACGCCTTTTGATTTTGAATGGTGTGACATTAAGAATGCAACAGCATATCATATACAAGTCAGTCCAAAGGGAGATTTTAGTGAAATTATGTTTGATACCATCACTTCCGAAACCTCAAAACGGGCAACTATTTTTCTTGAAGATGCTCTTGATGGTAGTATGGATGAGTTTTTTCCATTTGAGTGGGGACTAAAATACTATTGGCGAATAGCACCAATCATTGATGGCGATGAGCAAGAATGGGGCGATATTTATGCCTTTGAAACAAGAGATATTCGAGATGATATTGTAGGAACATATGAAGCAAAAAAAACAGAAATGTGGATATGGAACTCACTTGGTGCAACAAGCTATTACGACTCTATTTACTCTATACATCAAATCGAAGTAGAAAAAGTAGAAGATTCAAGAGGATTAAGGGTAATAGATAAGAGTAATGGAGATTTTGATTTATCATTTACGAGTCCTTCTGGATATAATTACCAATGGTCTTATGCACAAAGTCCTGCTACTTTTTCAAGGTGCCAGTTTAAGATTGATGTAGATAGTTTTTATATTTCTTATCGAGCCTGTGTTTCAACACCATGTCAAGGTTTTTTCTATTCGGGTAGGAAGTAGCGTATGAAAGTAAAAAGCAGTAAGTTTCGGCTTACTGCTTTTTTATTGATTAGAGCGTCATTTAGTTCATAATTTCTCAACTTTCACTGTATAATCTGCTCAACAACCAAATCCAACCATTTATCATGTTTTTTAGCAGCAGCAGCACCAGCTTCTTTTAGGAGTTGTAAATTTTTCTTAGAAGCATCGTCCATAGCAGAATTTGCATTTCCTACATCAGGTTCGATTCGAATATACTGAGGTCTCGGTTCGTACATTAATATTGCATCGCCTTCTTTACTATATTTTTTCGCATCTTGAGCATATCTCAAAACTTCAAATAATTCTTCACGAATGATCTCAATCGCACCAGTTCCATCAGATGGTAAACTATCCAACATCATTTCCGTTTGTTGAATTCGTAATAAACGAAATAGTTGTTCTACTTGATAAGCTACGGTTTCAGAAACACCAGACATCATAATATCAATCAATGGCTTAATCCAACCCAAAACACCTTTGTCTGCATATTTATCAAATGGATAATTTCCTTCATGATTTGATGTTCCTAATGATAACACAAAAACGTTACTCAACATAGAATTATCTGGTTGCATACCAGCAATTCCTTTTGATTCTACATGATATTTTCGATGTAAATCGACATCAACCTTGTACGCTTCAACTAAGGCACACATCGTCGGGTTATTTGCGAAAACACCACCGTCAATGAAGCCTTTCATATGGTCACGAAGGTTTCCAGCAGAAGCAGCAGGAAAGTAAGTTGGAGCAGCAGAAGTCGATCGAGCAACTTCCCACATAAAGTAATCCTTCTTATTTTTCTTTGCATCAGAACTTGTAAAAAATTTCGTGTCGCCATCATCTAATGAAAAAGAAGGAATAATAATATTGCTCAAAGCCTGACTTAATTTTGCATCGCCTAATTTTTCTTTTAATAAATTTTCTAATACAAAAGGTGGATATTTTGGGCCAAACAATCCAGCTATAGAAGTCACTTTTTGCACAACTGGAGTAGAAAAAATACTATCTCCAAACTCTAAATAAATATCTACCGCTTCTTTAGCTGTAAATTTTGGTCGTCCATCTTTGTCTGGGCAAGTGTAGGCACAACTTAGAATACCTCCAGTACTTGTTCCTGCGATTAAGTCAAAATAATCTGCAATTCGAGCAGTAGGATTTCTGGTTCTTTTTTGGATTTTTTCCTCTAAAGCAACCATAATTTGACCTGGTAAGATTCCACGAATTCCACCTCCATCAATAGATAATATTCTAAATAATCCTTTACTTTCCTTTTTCATGTTACAATTATTTGAATTGATGAATTTCCATATGAATTTTTAATTTAAAAACTAAAATTCATATAATTTTTTCAAATTTTCAAATTTTAAAAAATGTAATATGTTTTAATGTGTCCGTAAATTTTATTTAAACAGATTACAAATTATCCTGTTTTAAAACGTTAAATAAGTTGTTAAATAGGAATTTTGTATTTCTACCATTAATTTTGAACTTCATCAACTAACAATTATCATGCGAATAGATAGACGAATTTGTATCATTGGAGCAGGACCAGCAGGTGTAACGACAAGCCTTTTTTTAGCAAAACAAGGTGTCAAAAGTACGTTGATAGACAAAGCTGTTTTTCCACGACACAAGCCTTGTGCAGACAATATCACAGGAAATACGATTCGAGTGCTGAATGAGTTAGATCCGAACTTTATAGAAAGCTTACAATTAGAAAAAAAATCTTTACAAATGAAGGGAATCGTTGCACACGCAGCGAATAACCATAAAATGAAAATTGATTTTTTACCTTTGGAGACAGATACAGCAGATCCTTCGTGTTATGCGATTCCAAGAATCAAATTAGATAACGAATTGATGAATAAGGCGAAAGCAGACCCATTAATTGAAGTGATTGAAGGTTTCAATGTTTCTAATCTAATACGAGAAAAAAACGGTATTCTTATCGAAAGTAAAAGACAATCCATATTCACAAATTTGGCAATAATTTGTAGCGGTTCGAATGCAAATTTTATTAAAAATCTACATACTGTGGAAAAAGAAGATAAGCATTTTGCAGTCGGTGTTCGAGGTTATTACAAGAATGTCAAACCTTCGGAACATGGACAATATTGTGAATTGTATATCACTAAAGATTTATTGCCAGGTGGATTATATGTTACACAGTTTACGGACGAAACTGTCAACGTCAATGTTGTCGTAAGAAGTGATGTCGTTAAAAAGAAAAAACTCAACCTAAAGCAAATTTTACAAGATACTTTAGCAACGCATCCTTTACTTAAAGAGCGATTTGCAGAAGCCGAACTGGTCGGAAAGCTAACCGGAAGCGGTTTATTTTTGGGAACGAAGAAACGCAAAATTTCAGGTGATAATTTTATGTTAGTTGGTGATGCCGCAGGATTGATTGATTTGCTTTCTGCAAATGGTATTCCTCAAGCGATGCTAAGTGGCAAAATAGCGGCAGAGTTTGCGGCAAAGTGTGATAAAGCAAATGATTTTTCGCTTACAACAATCGCTGATTATGACGAACGAGTTTTTGATAGAATTAAGAATTATTTGAAGATGAGTAAGTTTGTCGCACCATTTTTATCAAGCAATATTGCATTAACCATTTTATTAAAAGGTATGAATTTTATTGCTAAAAAATATGACAAAAACGATGAATTGCGAGATTTAATTTATGATCATGACGCTACTAAAAAACTTATAAAACCTAAATTTTACTACCGTTTATTTTTTGGCATAAAGAACTCTGAAGCTTTGGGATAATTGAATTACAAGTAATTATAGATAATCTCAATCATATTGTGTAGGTTATTAAAAAGTCATTTCTAAATATTTAGAAATGACTTTTTTAATTTATATTTTGTCAAAATAAACAACTTTAACATTATCCATTTTTCATACCTTTTTTTATATTGTACCTTCACATCAGAAATAATTCAAACCAATAATATTATAGATAAAATAATAAAATTAATAAATAATTATCACCCAACAATGTGCTTTAAGATTTAAACCACTACCATGATATTTTGTTAAAGGGGCAATATTCATTTTCATGTGTAGTGTAGTCGCTCGGTTCTCTATTGAACCGATGCGGCTTTTTTGGTTTAATACACAACGTATTTTAATTGAAAACAAATTTTAATCGAAAACAAATAAAAAAGCTTATAAAAATCCGCTTTATCCATAAAATTTAGTTTATTAGACCTTTCGGAATGTTCCAAAAATAACCATTATGAAATATCTAAAATTATTATCATTCGTTATCGTTTGTTTATCAATTGTAGCTTGTAATAAAAATCAAGAAAGCAGTGCTAACTATGATACAATTACAGTCGAATATCCTAAAGTAAAAAAAGAAAATGTAGTCGATAATTACTTTGGTGTGAATGTATCTGATCCTTATCGTTGGTTAGAAGATCCAAATTCTGGCATAACAAAAAGCTGGGTAGAAGCTCAAAATAAAATGACTTTTGATTATCTGGAGAAAATCCCTTTTCGGAATAAAGTGGAAAAACGGTTAAATGATTTGTGGAATTATGAGCGTTATTCTGTTCCGACTATAAAAGATGATAAAACATATTTTTTTAAAAATGATGGACTACAAAATCAGCCCATTTTATATGTTCAAGAAGGTGATAAAATAAAAGAAGTACTTAATCCAAATGAACTGCGAAGCGATGGAACTGGTGCGATTGGCGGACATAGTTTTTCGAAAGATGGTACTTTTTTAGCTTACGCAATGGCTGATGGTGGCTCTGATTGGCGACGTATTTATGTGCAAAATTTGATAACAGGTGAAACCTTGCCAGATGAAGTACGCTGGGTAAAATTTTCTGATATTTCGTGGGCGAATGATGGCTTTTATTATAGTCGATATCCTTCACCAATAGAAGGTGAAGAATTGTCGGGAACAAATGAATTTCATCAAGTATATTATCATAAGTTAGGAACAAATCAAGACGAGGATCAACTTATATTTGCTGACAGAGCCAATGCAAAACGTAACTTTTATACATCAACAACAAAGGACGAGCGTTTTCTAATTTTACAAGCCGTAGAATCAACCAGTGGTAATGCTTTGTATTTTCAAGATTTGAATGTAGAAGATAGTTTTTTTGAAACCGTTTTTGAAACATTTGAATATGATTTTAATGTCATTGGAAGTGCTGATAATCAACTATTTGTATTAACAAATCATAATGCTCCGATGAATAGAATCATCGTTATTGATACAGAAAACCCTACGGAAGAAAACTGGGTAGAATTGATTGCTGAAGGGGAAAATGTATTGCAAGATGCGAAAATGATTGACAATAAAATTATAGGAAAATACCTTAAAAATGCGGTGAATCAATTGGTTATATTTAGTAATGAAGGCGAATTTGAGCAAGAGATTGAATTGCCAGAAGATTATGGTTCAATCTCGGACTTTGATGGAAATGGTTCGGACTTATATTTTGCTTTTCAGTCGTTTATTCAACCAGAAGGTATTTACCAATATGATATTTCCCGAAAGGGAAAAGCAGAAGCATACAAAGTACCAAAAACAGCTTTTGATGCTTCTGAATATACCACAAAACAGATTTTTTATTATAGCAAAGACAATACGAAAGTGCCGATGTTTATTACACATCGCAAGGATTTGAGGTTAGATAGTAACAATCCGACTTGGTTATATGGTTATGGTGGATTTAATATCAGTATTACACCACGATTTAGTCCCGAGAAAGCGTACTTTTTGGAACAAGGCGGAATTTATGCAGTTGCAAATATTCGTGGTGGCGGAGAGTTTGGTGAGCGTTGGCACAAAAGCGGAACGGTTCTACAAAAGCAAAATGTGTTTGATGATTTTATTGCAGCAGGTGAATATTTGATTAAAAAAGAGTTTACTTCTTCTCATAAATTAGCGATTGAAGGTCGTTCAAATGGTGGCTTACTGGTCGGTGCTTGTATGACACAACGACCAGACTTGTTTCAAGTTGCTTTGCCAGGAGTTGGTGTTTTGGATATGTTACGTTTTCATAAGTTTACAATCGGTTGGGCTTGGACGACAGATTATGGTTCGAGCGAAGACTCGACTCAATTCCATTATTTATACAATTATTCGCCATTACATAATGTTCAAAAAACGGATTATCCTGCGACAATGGTGACAACTGCGGATCATGATGATAGAGTTGTTCCTGCACATTCGTACAAGTTTACTTCAACGCTTCAGGAGAATCAACAAGGCGATAATCCGATTTTGATTCGTATTGATACAAAAGCTGGTCATGGTGCAGGAAAACCGACTACGATGAAGATTGCGGAAGCAACAGATAAACTTAGTTTTGTGTTTTATAATTTGAATCATGAAGTAGAATAGAGATATTAGACGTTTTTCAAATAGCTTAAATATTGTACTTCAAAGTTGGTATTTTATCAAAATTCATAACATATTCTTGATTTTATAAGGTCAACAAGTCTAATAATGAGATTAATGGCTTTCTTATAAAAAATTAAACGTGTAAAAATTGTATTATTTGAACCACAAAAGGTACAAAAGACCAGCTATTCTCGGTTTAAAATAATTCGTAATGTGTTTTGCTGTAATTGGTGATTTTTACGATAATCGGCAATCTAAATTAAGTAAGAATTCGACGGGCGATTT
>JBGCFH010000328.1:0-12573 GCA_045106825.1 Saprospiraceae bacterium
TTACTTTGACTAAATCATACTTCAAACGAGGAAAAGAAGAATTAAGAAAAATTTTATTTAATATCTTTGACTTTGTGACATTCATAAATAAGTCATTAAGGACCGTTAAACCACCAATTAACTTATTTGTCCAGTAGTAAGTGTATTAGATGTAAATGGTAAACAGATTCAAACACTGGTAAATCAACAACAAAGTGCAGGAAAACATCAGATATTAGGAGATTTTTCAAAAAAATCATTCCCTAATGGAATTTATTTTATTCAAATGAAGTTGGATAACCAACTCATTATGAAAAAGATATTAGTTCAGAAATAAAATATCCAAAAAATATTTTGATAGAGTTTGGATATTAAAAAGTAAAGATTTACCTTTGCACTCGTTCTTATAAAAAACGGTTTAGTTTTATATAAAAATTAGACTTTCAAGAGGAAAAAAATAGATGGATCCGTAGCTTAGCTGGATAGAGCACCTGACTACGGATCAGGAGGTCGCAGGTTCGAATCCTGCCGGATTCACTACTTTTTTCCTCTTACTTATTTTAAGGACAGTTGTATTCAGAAACAGAGAAAAGAGGTTGTCATGTCTAAAGTTTGTCAATTGACCGGGAAACGTCCTATTGCAGGAAATAATGTTTCTCACTCAAAAAGAAGAACAAAACGTCGCTTTTTACCAAATATTCATAAGAAGCGTTATTATATCCCTGAAACTGACCAATGGATAACATTGAAAGTTTCTACATATGCAATGCGTAATATCAATAAAATCGGTGTATATGATTACTTGAAGCAATTAGAAGCTAAAGGTGTCGACACAGGTGTTGAATTAGGCTAATCCAAAACCTGTCCCGAGAACTCGGTGATAAAACTTAAAATCTAAGAAGAAGATGGCTAAGAAAAGTAAAGGTAATAGAATTCAGGTTATTTTGGAGTGTACAGAACATAAAAAAACTGGTCAGCCTGGTACATCACGTTATGTTACTCAAAAGAACAGAAAAAACACTCCAGCTCGTTTGGAATTAAAGAAGTATAATGCTGTTTTAAAACGCTATACTATTCATAAAGAAATTAAATAATTGAATCATGGCTAAAATTTCAAAGAACGCCCGTGCTGCACAACGTTTACAAAATTCAGGAGGAAAAGACTATACATTAGTTGTTGTTCCTGTAAAAAATCCTAAAACAGGAAAGTATTCTTATAAGCAGCAAATGGTACATAAAGACAATGTAAACGCTTTTATCAAAGATACAAAAGGATAAAAATCGTTTATATAAATATCAAAAAGGCTTTCTCATCGAATGAGAAAGCCTTTTTGTCGTTGTACTAATTATTTTAGAACCTTAAGTAGTACATTTACATTTTTAATTATAGAATTAGGGAATTCCTAATTCCTAATTATTAATTATTAATTCCTAATTCAAAAAAGATGAGTTTTTTCAAAAAATTATTTTCCAAAGAGAAAAAAGAAGATTTAAATAAAGGGTTAGAAAAATCCAAACAAAGTTTTTTCGGTAAGATTTCTCGTGCAGTAGCAGGAAAAGATAAAATTGATGCTGAAGTTTTAGATAACTTAGAAGAAGTGCTAATTACTTCTGATGTCGGCTTAAGTACAACGATAAAAATTATCGAACGTATTGAGGACAGAATTGCAAGAGATAAATACGTGACAACTAAGGAGTTAAACGAAGTTTTGCGTGATGAAATCGTACAATTGTTAGCAGAGAATAATACGGAAGATGTTACGGATTATGCGATTCCGAAAGATGCTACAAAACCTCATGTAATTTTGGTTGTTGGTGTAAATGGTGTTGGTAAAACGACTTCTATCGGAAAAATTGCTCATCAATTTAAGAAACAAGGACATTCTGTAGTTTTGGGTGCTGGTGATACATTTCGTGCAGCAGCTGTTGGTCAGTTGAACATTTGGGCAGATAGAGTCGGTTGTGATTTTTATTCAAAAGGTATGAATACAGATCCTGCCGCAGTTGCTTATGAAACGATTGATCATGCTATTACAACAAATAAAGATATTGCAATCGTTGATACTGCAGGTCGTTTGCATACGAAAAAAGGCTTGATGCGAGAATTAGAAAAAATCAAAAATTCTATTGATAAACGTTTTCCTGGTGCTCCTCATGAAGTTATCTTAGTATTAGATGCTTCAACAGGTCAAAATGCAATCGAACAAGCAAAACATTTCACAGCAGCAACAAATGTTACCGGTTTAGTTTTGACTAAACTGGACGGAACCGCAAAAGGTGGTGTTGCAATCGGTATTTCTGATCAATTCAAAATTCCGATTAAATATATCGGTGTTGGTGAAGGAATTGAGCAGTTACAAGTATTTAATAAACGTGAATTTGTAGATTCATTTTTTGGATAATGGAACTCTTTGTAATAAAATAGATTTACATTTTAAACGTACAAATCTATTGCAAATACCATGTTTTATTAGTTTACAGTTCATAATAAATAATTAACAATTATTTATTATGACTTAAATTTTATTATTTTTGAACCTGTTAGGAGATTTTCGATTGAGAATCAGTTCCTAACAGGTTTTGTTTTAAAAAATTTGAAGAATGGGAAAATCATTAACAGAAGAAATTGAAGATTTTATAAAAAATTGGTATTGGGACGAAAATACTAAAGGAAAAGCTTTTGAAATAGGTAAAATATGTTTTGCTTTTTTGAATTTTCTCCAAACTAAATTGAGTCCAAAAACGATTAGAAATCATTTAGATAATCTTTTTTGGATAGGAATGTTTGAAGCTCAATATGGCTTAAACGAAGCGTTTGATATTGATGATTTGACAAGTGCAGATTTGAATATAGATTATTACGAAAGAAAAGTTAGTGATAGCGAATATGCGATGAAATCATATAAAGCAACTTGTCGAAAATTAGAAAAATTCATTGAAACAGAAGCCTACAAACCGTATTTAGCCGAAGTCGAAGCAATATTAAAAAAAGAAGCAAATACTTAAAATTTTCAGAAATGAGTATACTTTCAAAAACAGCTTACTACGCAAAAGAAGCCTTTAAATTTGCTATGCGAATTATTTTGCCTTTTGCAATTGGCATTTTTCTAAACTGGGTTTTTGCCTTAGTTTTCTTTATCAACTGGTTAGGCGATGCAACTTGGAGTAGCAGTATCGGAACTATTTTGTTAACCGCTTTATTTATCGTAGGTTTTCCATTTTTATATTTTTGGCTTGGTCGTGGAAATGCGTTGCGTCAAGGTGCAGCAGGTTTATATCAATCTGGTCACGATACGATTGAAAAATTAGTTGGAAATATTACCAAAGCGGCTGTTGTCGGTTCGCAAACAACTGGTTTGGGTAGCGTTTTCGCAGGCGATAAAGTAAAGGATAAAAAAGGTTTTATTAAGGGCTTGGAAGATAAATTGCCTCGTCCAATTCGGTTTATTTTGTCGTTTATATTGGAAGAAATTCCGATTGCGGCAGCATTGACAGAAGTTGGTCAGACGACAGAATTGAAAAAGGAAAACTTACCAACAATTCAGCCGATTGTACAACGTCGAGTAGATGAATATGTAGAAACTCGTTTGGTTGGTGATTCGGTGACTTTCTTTTGGATTTTGGTCGGTGTAAATGTCGCTGTAATGGCTGCTGCTTGGTACTTTTTGGGATAAGTTCTTTCAACTTTTCGCAATAGATTTCACAAGTAAAATTATCATTTTTGATTCCAAAATTTAGAAATAATTTTGCATTTTTTTAATAAAATCAAGACAAACCATCAACTAAGTTTCCAGTTGTTCGTTAGCATTTGAAAAAATATTACTATGAACCGATTAGAACAATTACAAAATTTCTTGAAGCAAATGCCAAATGATTCCTTTGTAAAATTTGCTTTAGCAAAAGAATATGAAAAGCTAAATGATGCTGAAAAAGCATTACAATATTATAATGATGTCCGCACAAATGACCCAGAATACGTTGGTACATATTATCATTTAGGCAAATTACAAGAAGCGTTGAACAATGTCGAAGGTGCGTTAGTAACGTATAACGAAGGTATTGCTATCGCTCAAAAAATCGGTGATAGACATGCTTGGTCAGAATTGGCGGAAGCCAAAATGGAAATAGAAGAGTGAGCAGTTTTCAGTTCACAAACCAATAAAGCCCAAAGGGCTTAGAATATTAACATATGGCAACGCCATATGAAAAAAATCCAGATGAAAAACCAACACACCTTATTAGAAGTCAATCAATTCTTAAAAAGAGTGGTTACGGCAAATTTGCCAGAAGCAATTTGGGTGACTTGTGAGATTATGCAAGTTGGTAGTTCTCGTGGTCATTATTATATTGATTTGATTGAAAAAGATGTAATTACGCAGCAGATTGTGGCTCAATCTCAAGCTGTAATGTGGTCGAGTACGTTCTACCGTTTGAAAAAAAAAATTGGTTCGAATTTTAAAAATTTATTACAATCAGGGATTCAAGTGTTGATTGAAGTCAAAGTTGATTTTAGTGAACGTTATGGATTGAAGTTGGTGATTGAAAATATCGATCCAGCTTATACGCTTGGTCAAATGGAAATGCAACGACAAGCGACGATTGAACAACTGAAAAAAGAAGAATTATTTGATAAGAATAGTCAGTTATTATTGCCAATTGTTCCGCAGCGAATTGCTGTTATTTCCTCTCCAAAAGCAGCTGGTTTACAGGATTTTTTACAAGAATTAACAACGAATCAATACAGTTATAGGATTGATTATCAATTATTTAAAGCAGCAATGCAAGGTCAGTTTTCAGAAAAAGAAATCATCGAAGCTTTACGAGCAATTGATAAACGAAGAACGGATTTTGATGCAGTTGTTTTGATTCGTGGCGGAGGTTCTAAATTGGATTTATCGGGTTTTGATAGTTTGAAATTATGTAAAACAATTGCTAATTTTTCGTTACCAATTTTGACTGGAATTGGTCATGAAATTGATGAATCTATTGCAGATTTGGTGGCTCATACGTCACTCAAAACGCCAACGGCTGTGGCAACTTTTTTAATCGAAAGATTATTGAATTTTGAATTAACTATAAATCAATTACAACTAACAATAAACAACCAAATACAACAATATTTGCAACAGCAAAATCTATTATTAGAACAAAAGGAACAACAAATAAAATATACTGCTAAAACGCAATTATTCAATGCGGAACGAATGCTGGAATATATTGAAAATGAATTACCAAAAGTAGTAAAAAATCGTTTGCGTTCGGCAGGTTCACACTTAGATTTATTAGAAAAAACAGTGCATTTATTAAGTCCTGAAATGGCTTTAAAACGTGGATTTACGATTACGACGAAGAACGGAAAGATTGTAAAATCGAAATCTGAATTGAGCGAAAGCGATGTGATAGAAACGCATTTCAAGGATGGAAAAGTAAAATCCAAAATTATAACATCATCAAAATCAAAAAACTAAAACCTTTTCGTCATTCCGATTCCGAGACTTCGAGAGAATCTTCTTGACGTAAGAAAACAAAACTTGAACTCTTTCGGAGTTTGATTTTAAAATACGTCGGAATGACGAATTTGATTAGAGTTCAGATAAAAACTCTATGTTGATAATAATAAAAACATGACATACGAAAACGCATTACAAGAATTACAAACTATCGTTGCAGCGATTGAAAACGAACAAGTTAGTATTGATGAACTGACTGCAAAGACAAAGCGTGCGAGTGAATTAATACAGTTTTGTAAGGAAAAATTACGTAAAGTAGAATTGGAAGTTGGGAAGTAAAGGAAAATAAGAAGGATATGAGTGAGGAAGCCGCTTGTTACCGACAAGGAAAGATATTGGCTTCCTCACTTCATTTCAAAGTGTCTAAATCATTGTTAATTATGAAAAGTTCATAATATTTTTGAAAGATGGATTTTGGTTTTTCTAATTATTTTAGAAAATAAGGATGAAACTTACTGAGTAAAACAGTAAGTCTCACCTCTTAATATTTCAACCTAGGCAAATAGTTGAAATAACCAGCAAAATAAACCCAATCTTTAGTATTTTTAAAAGACTATTTCGTTATAAAATAAGTCTTTAATATTTTTTACTCTTTAGTGCTTTCACTATTAGAGTTATTATTGATTTGTAAATGAATAACAAATTTTGACCCTTTTTGGAGTTCGCTTTCTATCGAAATTGTTCCGTTATTTAACTCGACAAACTCTTTGGCAATCACCAAACCTAAACCTGTTCCTTTAATATCTAAGACATGTTGGCTACGGAAAAAGGATTGAAAAAGATTTTGTTTATCTTTTTTATTGATTCCGATTCCAAAGTCAATAATGGCAATATCAACCGTTGTTTCATGATAAGTCAATTCTAATATCGGGTTAGGTGTTCCTTTTGAATATTTAAAAGCATTGGACACCAAATTGGTAATCGCATGAAACATTAAGTTTTTATCGCACCAAACTAATTGTGATTCACCTTTGATAATTAATTGGCATTTTCTGTTGTCAGATTCATTATCAAATTCATCATCTATAATAGATTTGCAGAGTTTGGTCAAATCGACTTGTTGAGGTCGATAAGGTGTTTTAGTTGCATCTAATTTTCCTAAAATTAGAACATCATCAATCATTACAGTCAAGCGATTAATCTCATTCTTTGTGCGAGTAATAATCCGTTCTGCTTGTCGAATTGCTTTGCCTGAAAGCTGTGTTTTTAACATTTCAAACAATTCCATATTCGCTTTGATAACAGAAAGAGGTGTACGAAACTGATGCGAAGCCATCGAAACGAATTGTGTTTTTAATTCATTTAAATGTTTTTCTCTTTTGAGTGCTTCTTTTAGTTCTAATTCCGCTTTTAATCGCTCTGAAACATCTTGTTCCGTTGTTAGAATAAATGTCAAATTATCATCGTCATCAAAAATTGGTTTAGCGATTAATTCTAAATCTTTTTCGCTTTCATCTGTTATTCTTGTGATAATAATTGGACCAATAAGTTTGGTTTTATTTTGTAATAAAGGCTCAAAAATTTTTGTTTGGAACAAGTCGCAAAAATTTGGTCGATGATTGAACACTTCGAAGAAGTTTCGACCAACAAATTCTGCTGGAACTTGTCCATAATTTATAATTGAAGGTGAAACAAATCGAAAGTTAAAATCTGTATCATACAATGTAACTACATCATGACTGTTTTCAGAAATAATTCGATAACGTTGTTGGCTTTGTTCTAACTCTTGTTCTTGATGTACTAATTTTCTGAAAATATCATCAAATGATTTATTTTTAGATAATACTTCGAAAGGAGGTGTAACAGCAGCAGCAAAATAATGTGGCTGAATCACAACTTCAATTCCTGATATATTTTCAAAATTATATCTATGAAAAGAAAGTGTCGCAAAAATGTCTTTTTGTGAAGAAACACTCAAAGTACAAATTACTTCTTTTTGCTTTTCAATCATTGCTGAAATATCATCTAAGGATGATTGTAATACAGAACGATAATGTATGGCAACTAAGTCAAAAATTGTTTTCAAAGAACTTTTTGCAATGCCATTTGATTTTAAAAAATCAATAACAGCTTTATTTGCAAATTCTATTTGGT
This sequence comes from Saprospiraceae bacterium, assembly GCA_045106825.1. GTDB lineage: Bacteria > Bacteroidota > Bacteroidia > Chitinophagales > Saprospiraceae > CAWVWD01. The sequence continues at coordinate 7,584 of JBGCFH010000328.1, forward strand.
AAGCAAAATCAAGTAAAATGATGTTATTTGGATTTGCATCTAAATACTTGAAAAAATTATATTGAATAACTTCTTTATTCATTGATTGCTTAACTTGATTGTAAATTTATATATGATTATTTGTTTATCCAACTGATTCAGTTAGCTTGACACGTTTTCTAAAATAGTTGATTCGTTTTCTAAAACAGGTTGCAAATTCAGCGTTTCACACTACGTATTTTGATAAAATCACGACAAATATTGTCGTAATATAAGTTTATTTCACTTATTCAAAAGCGATTTACAACTATTTCTAAAATAGGAATATATCGTGCGTTTTATAAAATTAATAAAAAAACGGTGAATAAGTTTTGGGACTTATTCACCGTTCTAAGAACTCTGGAAGAGTTCAATATAATAAGTAACCTCAGATTTTATCTGTGGATTTTAAAAAGTAGGACAACTCTGTCCGCTACCGGTACAATCACCAAACTCATAAGTCACCGCTAACTCAAATCCACCTTGAGATCGTGAAGCTGTAATAAATTCAGAAGTCGTAAAATCATAACTTATACCAAAACCAACTTTACCATATTGTAACTTAACCATCGCAACAGCGGCATCTTGCCAACGATACATTGCTCCTGCATATAAAAAAGAATCGTTAGTACGGAAAACTGGTTGACGACCTGCACTTAGGTTTAATTTAAAAAATCCACCGACATTTGTCATACTAAAATTACCTTGACGCTGATGAACAGCACGACCAATAAAGGAAACATTACTTACATTACGATTCCCTAAAGGAAATTCAATATTTCCATGCAAAACTAACCGTCGAGGTAATAAACTGGAAACAGTCTCTACTAAACTTACATCTGGTTCATTTAAGTGAAACATTCCTACTCCAAGATTTAAAGACATGATGCTATTTTGAACGGTATAAGCCGCACCAAATCCACCATCTAAAAAGATTCTGGTAGCATTCATTGGTAATTCTCCACTGGATAAGGAGGTGTTAAATGTTCGCCCGTCAAACTGTGAATCATATGAAAATGAACGCCCAACTGCTTGTTGTCCAACTCCAAATTGTCCACCTAAAGAAAAGAATTGATTATCATCGCTCAAATAAAAATGATAGGCAGCCGATAATGCTGCACTCGTTTGACGCAATTGTCCAATTCCCGATTGGTCATTAAATAAAGATAAACCAACACCTGCAAAACCGTTGATGTTTGGATTGTCATCCAATGTTTTGTGTTCGTAAGTTGCAGAAGTTGTTTGGTAAGCATTTGATACGCTTGCCCATTGATTGCGATATTGTGCCGAAATTCGTCCATCGCAAGTCGTGTAACCTGTCATTGCAGGATTCAACAACATCGGAACAGCGTATTGTTGTGAATAATGATAATCTTGTGCAAATACGGCACAAGTTATTAATAAAAATATTGTAGTGTTAAGTAGTTTCATTATATATGGTTTACCTTTCTCCTAACCTTTCTCCTTTAGGAGAGAGGTTAGGAGAAAGGTCAATTTCTAAAAGTGTAAAAATACATCGCCTTTAATCGTCAAGATTTCATTTGTCAATGGACAAATCGCTTGAACGTAATACATATAAACACCTTGTTCGACTTTTTTGCCTTTATGTGTTCCGTCCCAACCTTCGTTAAGTTGTGACGTTTCGAATAATTGTTCGCCCCAACGGTTATATACTCGGAAGATTTCAATATCCGAAATACCAACACCTCTAACTCTGAATATATCATTATTTCCATCATCATTTGGTGTAAATGCTGTTGGCAATTTAACAATATCTTCTCCACAACTTTCGCCTAAAGTGACCACAATTGTATCCATAAACGAACAACCTTCATCCGTCAATAAATCAACATAAATCGTCATTTCTGAGAAAGTAGAATCGGCTATAAAGAACGGATCAAAACAATCTGGACATGACAATAAATCACTTGGAGTCCAAGTATATATGTATTGAGAGTTCGGATAGTCAATCGGTAATGGCGTTACTGTATTTTTGAAAACAGTCATTTGTGGTAATAATCCAATATCTGGAACTGGATTCACTGTAATCGTAAATATTGTTGTATCAGATTCGCATAAAGGAATATCACCAATAAGTGAATAAGTCGTTGTTTCTGTCGGTTGAATCAACATTGGATCAAGACTTAAAACACCAGTATCTGGTAACAATGTGAATGTCTCTGCATAACCAATAACATCTATTACAGCCACTTCATCTTCACAAATCTCAATGTCTTCTACACTAATATCAACTTTATCTGCTACCGTAATTCTAACTGTATCGGACTGAACACATAAATCATTTTGAACCGTCAAAATATAATCTGTTGTAACGGTCGGAGAAGCAATTGGATTAACAATAGAAGAATCAGTCAATGTTGCTGCTGGATTCCAAGAGACATTTCCAATGGCTGTACCATTCAACTCGATTGTGTTTCCATCACAAATTGTTGCATCTTCACCAGCATTCACCATGTCTTGTGTTTGTACATTAATCGTCATCGTATCACGAATTGTACAACCATTTGCGGTTACAACTTCTACAGAATATGTTGTTGTTACATTTGGACTTGCAACTGGATTATCACAGAATACACAACTTAATCCATCACCTGGAAACCATGTTGCATTTCCGCCAGTCGAAATACCTAATTGAACAGATTCACCTTGACAAATCGTTCTATCAACACCTAAAATCGGTTGAGCATCGTCAATAACCGTAACAGTTATAGAATCCGTTTTAGAACAACCTCCGTCCCAAGTTAAAGTAACGTAGAATGTTGTCGTTACTTCTGGACTTGCAAATGGATTTGAACAACCATCATAACAACTCAAACCTGGCACTGAAATATCCCAATCGTATTGTGTCACATCATAACCACCTGAAGCAAATAATTGAATCACATCGCCTTTACAAATCGTTGTATCATTACTAACTACTAACGGTGGAATCGTATACTGTAAAACATTTACAGTTTGTGTAATTGATTTACGACAACCTGCTGCTGATATTGCGATAAGCGTATAATTTGTCGTAACAATCGGTGCAACATCTATTGATGTACAAGTATCACAAATTAAGTTTACACCTTCGTACCATTCGTAAGTATCGCCACCAGAAGCAGTCAATGTGAATACTTCACCGATACATAACGTTGGTGCAGTTGTCATCATTGGTTCAGGTGTTTTATTAATATAAACGGTAATCGTTGTATCATCTGTACAAGCAAAATCTGAAGTTACGAATAAGTTGATATTATAGAATCCTGAATCCGCATAAACGTGTGTTGGATCTTGTAAATTACTTCCACTCAAATCACCAAAGTTCCAGTTCCAAGTCACTACGTTTCCACTAAATATTGTACTTGCATCTAAGAACGAAATTGTCTGATCAGAACAGAAAGGATTCGTTGCTGTCGTAAAGTACGATTCTGGAATCGGTGCTGCTTTGATGTATTGTGTTTTCGTTACTGTTTTAGAACAATGGTCACTAAACACGGTCAAACTCACATCAAAATCACCAATTGTATCATAAGGAATCACTGGAATAGAATCCATTGATGTACTAATAATCGCTCCGTTGAATGTCCAAATCATTGAGTCGATTGGACTACTTGACGCAATTGTTGGCGTGAATGTAATAATATCTGTTTCACAGAATAAAGTATTACTTGCCACAAAATCGAATTGTAACGTATCGACTTCTATAGAATCCAAACTAATGTCAAATGTACAACCTGTTGAATCTTCCAAAGTCAATGTTGGGAAGAATGTTCCTGCTGTTGTGTAAACATATTCAAACGAATCTATTGGCATATTCATAGTATGTGTTACACTATCTCCGTTACCAAAATTCCAGTGATATTGTGCAACTGAATTTGCCGTCAATATTCCGACAAAAGTCGCTGTAACATCAGCACAACCTTGTTTCGGTGTGAAGGTAAAGTTTCCAACTGGCCCTCCAACTTCGATATAAGCCGTTTGTAATAAAGTATCAAAACAGCCAGAAAGACCTTCGACAATCAGTTGAACATCGTAAAATCCTGTCGTTGTATAAGTATGCGTTGGATTTTGTAAAATCGAAGTATCGCCATCTCCGAATGTCCAATTCCAAGCAACTGCATTAATTGATTGGTCAATGAATGTTACAGAATCCGGTGGACAAGTTAAATACTGTGTATTAGATGTAAATGCTGCAACTGGATTTGCAATAACGACTGTTTTACACAAGATCGAATCACAACCATCACTACTTGTTACCGTCAAACAAACTGTAAATGTATCTTCGGTAGCATATTGATGAACGGGTTCAAATGCTGTTGAAGTATTACCATCTCCAAAATTCCAATTGTAAGTTAAATTAATTCCTGTTGAAGTATTTGTAAAGAACACATCTTGATTCGTACACGCAAATGTATCTAAATCAAAAATTGGATGTGGAATCGGATTGATTGTAATTGTATCTTCTAATAATAAGGTATTGGTACAACCAAAGTCTGAAACGGTAATCAATTGAACATCAAATACACCAACTGTATCGTAAGAATTCGCTGTGTTTTGAGAAGAATCTAAACTTCCTTCGCCAAAGTCCCAAGCCCAACTCACGACGTTTCCACTAAATATTGTTGTCGCATCCGTAAATGCAACTGTTGTCGGATTACAACCTTCTGCTGGTGAAACAGTGAAGTTTGTCACTGGATTTGGAGCAATTTTTATCAATTGCGGCTTCGTCACCACTTTTGTACAATGACGACTATAAACCGTTAATTCTACATCAAAATCACCAACATTGCTATAAGTAATCGTTGGTGACATCATGCTTGATGTTGTAATATCTGCACCAACAAAATTCCAACGAACAGAATCAATTGGACTGCTTGACGCAATTGTCGGTGTGAATGTAAATGTTCCATTTTCACAAGCTAATGTTGTATCTACCATAAAGTCAAACTGTAACGTATCAACTTCGATT
>JBGCFH010000329.1:0-6809 GCA_045106825.1 Saprospiraceae bacterium
TCATTTGCCCCTAATAGTATTTGCCCTCGTTTTAGCTTCGTATTTTTATATTTTCCACTAGTAATCAATTCCTGTAATTCTAATACTTCTGCCTCTGTCAAATGAACTCTATATTTTTTCATATGATTTTTACCATAAAAATATTCCTTTTACTCGTCATTTCATAATTAACACAGCAGTAGAAGGTTTTTATAGAAAAGGAGCTTTGGAAAATAACAAATTCACCTATTTGACAGAAGCCATTATTCAATATTATAATAGTGGTTATCACAAAACGGATAAATATAGTCTTGATATTAATATTATTCAATTAAGAAATAGTGAAGATTTTAGACAAGTGAAAATGATTCAACACTGGAATCCAATTTTCAATGCGATGTATAATTTCGACAAGGTAAAAACTCGGTCTATTCTTGATGTCTTGAAAAAAACTAAAGTAGGTTCTGCGACAATGGAAATCTCTGTTTATAACGGAGAAAATATTTACATTATCAATCTAAGTCACTTCATTATTTATATAGGTTTTGACAATGACAAAATCTATAGAGTTGATACAAAAGAAGGTAAGAATAATACTGGAAGTTCGTTTCAATATCGAGCGTATAAAGGTAAACTTTATCCATTTTATTTTCGCATCAAGCGTTTTGTCAAAGATGGTAAAAGAGTTGGTAGTCACATGATTACGGATTATCGAGGTCGAGATGTGAGAAAGGAAGCAAGGCTTGAAGCAGAATCAGCTATTGAGGAAGAAACAAGAGATAAACCAAATCTAAAATTTGACAAGAAATTACGGATGACCAAACAACAAACTAAAATAATTCTTGTCAAAAAATCAAAGGAAATTCTTAGAGAAACAGATATGGATAAGATTGGTTTTATTCAGGAATTTGTCGCTACAGATATTACCATAAAATCAGAAGAAAAATATAAAAGACGCACTAATTTGGACATTAATAAAGATTTATTTGAAACAAAAATTTTCTATGATATTGACTTTTGGAATAATTTTCAATTGCCTGACAAGTCTAAATTTTTACAAAAAATAAAAGCCGATTTGGAAGAAGCTGGAAATGGAAAAACCTTAGAAAAGCAATTTGAGGAAACAGGTATAAAAAACAATGAAGCAAATCCAAGGCTTCGTAAACGGAAGAAAAAGTAATCTAATGGTTTAAATTATTTTATTATAATCATTCAATTTACTCAACAACTCAGACGAATTAAAAAAATATTTTATCTCATTTAAAACATGGTTTATCTATTTTGTATATTGTTCCCAATATATTGTTCAATAAATATTAAAACGCTACATCATAATGAACCTTAAAATTTCAAAAACAAAAAAAATCTCAAAAGGAGAAATACTTTTAAGTTATGGAGACATTGCTTCTTATGCGTATAAGGTTGAAAGTGGCTGTTTAAAAAGTTATGTTATTGATAATACTGGCAAAGAACATATTTTACAGTTTGCTCCTGAAAATTGGTTGATTGGAGATATGAACAGTTCTACGAATCAAAAACCTTCTGTTATCTTTATTGAAGCGATTGAAGATAGTGATGTTTCTTTTATTTCAACTGCTAATTTTGGAGATTTTTCTAATTTAGAAAAAGAAGTCTTAACAGAAATAAGTACCAAACTTAGGAACAACTTAATTGCGACAAACAAAAGAATTATCAGTTTATTAAGTGCGACTGCCAAAGAACGTTATATAGAATTTACAGAAACGTATCCCACTTTAGTACAACGACTTCCACTAAAATTAATCGCCTCTTATATTGGTATTACACCTGAATATTTGAGTGATTTAAGACGAAAAATTGCTAAGAAACAAAAGTAATAGTTGTTATTACAATTCTGTCAGGTTTTGAAAACCTGACAGAATTGTATCTTAATAGATTTGCGCCAAATGTATTTAATCTTAACCATAACCTTTTTCCAAAAATTCTAAAAACAAAAAAAAACCTTCAAAATTCACTTCTTAAGCTATCTTAATTTTTAAGATTAAAATTGTCTTGATATTTGTGTCATAATTAATTTAACAATTAAAAAGATACAAACATGAAACAATTTAGTTTTGCAATTTTAGTCGGAGCAACAATGTTATTTTCTGCGTTCACAATCAACAAATCTATTGACTGGAAAATCGCTGAAGGTCATTCTATCAAATTCTCAGGAACAGATGCTGAAGGTATTTTTAAAAACATGGAAGGAAATATTTCATTTAATGAAAATGAATTGGCGAGTTCTAAATTTTCAACTTCTATAGAAGTGGCTTCAATCAATACTGGAAACGGTATGAAAAATAAACATGCTGTAAGTGACAAGTGGTTTGATGCTGAAAAGTATCCATCAATCACATTCAAATCAAGTAAGTTTTCAAAATCTAAGGCTGGTTATAATGTTACAGGAACGCTTGAAATGCACGGAACAAAAAAGCAGATAACAATTCCTTTTACGTTTGCTTCTAATACATTTAAAGGAAAGTTCAGCGTAAACAGAATGGATTACGGAATTGGTACAATGAAAGGTATGTCAAAGAAAGTATCGAACGAAATTAAACTGGAAATCTCTGTACCAGTATCTAAATAAACAATCAAATTCAAATTTAATTATTATGAAAAATTTAATCATTCATGGCGTAATCGCTGGATTGTTATCTGGGATTGCAGGTGTCATTTATCTCAATATCTATCAAGGAGCATTTGGAGTTGATTATAGTCAAATTATTAATATTGGTGCTATTATAGGATCAAGTCTTATGGGTTGTATGTTGATGACCTTGGGTTATGCCGGCTTGATTAAATTGGGTAAACAAAAACTAATCGGTTGGCTAAATATCTTGATTGCTGTACTTTCATTTGCCAGTATCATTGGACCAATCGGAATGAGTTTACCACTCGATATTGAATTTCCAGAATTATTTCCAGGCTTAGTTGTGCCGATGCACTTTTTTCCAGCCTTAGCATTTTTTACCATTGAACCTTTTTTCAGAACAACAAATTAAATTTTATCAAAATGACAAATCAAAAAAATAATAAAGCAATGAATATCGGCCTTTGGGTCGCTCAGGGATTAGTAAGTCTTATGCTACTTTGGGGAGCTTACGCAAAATTAGGAATGCCAGCAGAAGAATTATCAGCAATGATGCCTTGGACTGCTGAAAACCCAACATTAACAACACTTACAGGTATTGTAGATTTATTAGGTGGATTGGGTTTAATCCTTCCTGCGTTGCTTAAAATCCAACCAAAATTGACGATTTATGCTGCTTACGGAACTATCTTATTAATGGTAGCTGGTAGTATTTTTCATGGTTCAAGAAGTGAGTTTTCATCTATTGGAATGAACGTGGTTTTAATGGCTATTGCTGCATTTATCGCTTGGGGAAGAAGTAACAAAGCTCCTATTGTTGCTAAAGGTTAATCAAAAATGGTAATGGTTTAAAACCTTGGATAAAATCCTGTCAGGTTTTGAAAATCTGACAGGATTAGAACAAATATCAACAGGTTCGAACCATTACTAATTCATTAATAAAAAAGGTTCTTTGACAAATCCCGTGGAGTTGAAAGTCATCGGATGAGTCGTTGTCTGAAAATCAATATTTTATATAATATCTCAAAAGGTATAAAAACTCATCCGATGACTAATCACGGAATATTTCTAAGAACCATAAAAAATACAGAAAAATGAAAAAAGGAATCATTTTATTAGTTCTTGTACTTACAAGTTTGAGTACAATATTCGCACAAGATTGGCAGACCGATTTTGCGACAGCGAAAGAAATGGCAAGTAAAGAAAGTAAAACAATTGTCTTGGTTTTTCAAGGTTCAGATTGGTGTGTGCCTTGTATTAAATTGGACAGAGAAATTTGGAATTCAGACACATTTACAGATTATGCCAACGATAATTTTGTAATGTTACAAGCTGATTTTCCTAAGAAAAGAAAAAATACTTTATCAGAAGCTCAAGCAAAAGCTAACGCTGAATTGGCAGAAAAATATAATAAAAGTGGTGGTTTTCCATTTGTCGTGGTTTTGGATAGCGAAGGAAATGTATTAGGCGAAACTGGCTATAAAAAGACAACGCCCGAAGCATATATTGAAACTTTAAATAGCTTTATCCAATAATTATGAAATCGCTTTTGACCATAATATGCTTATTATTTATAAATGTATGTTTTGCACAACAATCATATCAACGTACGGTGAAATTAATGGGCAATCGCTTTGATATTACAGTCGTTGCTAAAGATTCGCTTACCGCAAATCTTTATATAGATACTGCAATAACCGAAATCAGTAGGATAGAAAAATTGATTTCTTCTTGGGATAAAAATTCTCAAACTTCCGAAATAAATAAATACGCAGGCATCAAACCTGTCAAAGTTGACAAAGAGCTTTTCAATCTAATCAATAGAGCGATTACAATCTCAATATTGACCGATGGTGCTTTTGACATTAGTTATGCGTCTATGGACAGGATTTGGAAGTTTGATGGAAGCATGACAGCAATGCCTTCCGAAGAAGAAATTCATAATTCTGTTACCAAAGTAGGTTATGAAAACATCATATTAGATAAAGATAATACCACTGTTTTTCTTAAAATTGAAGGAATGAAAATTGGTTTTGGCGGCATCGGTAAAGGCTATGCAGCTGATAAAGCAAGAGATTTACTGATTTCCAAAGGCGTTACTTCGGGTATAATCAACGCTTCGGGCGACATGAATACTTGGGGCAAACAACCTGATGGAAAAGAATGGAAAGTCGCCATTACCAATCCTTTGAATAAAAATAAGGTTTTTGCCTTATTACCAATAAGCGATAACGCAGTGGTTACTTCTGGAAATTATGAAAAATATGTCAATTTTAATGGCATTCGATATACACATATAATTGACCCTCGAACTGGTTATCCTTCAAGCGGAATTATTAGCGTTACTGTTTTTGCTCCAAAGGCAGAATTAGCAGATGCTCTGGCAACTTCGGTTTTTGTAATGGGAAAAGAGGTTGGATTAGACCGAATTAATCAATTGCCCAACATAGAATGTATTATCATAGATGACGAAGGAAATATCATAAAATCTAAAAACATTGAAATCAATAAATTATGAAAAAGGTAATCTTAATCGCATCAGTTATCGCTTGTTTTTTTAGTAGTTGTGTGGTTGTAAAAGAATATGAAAAAGTAAATATTAACGATCCTGATATGGCACTTTCCGAAAAACAAAACGAACGAAATGCAAGTACAATGCACTCCTACCGAGAAGCAGCAAGTGGTGCAAATGGAGGAAAAACTGGCGGCGGTTGTGGTTGTAATTAACAGTTCACAATTAATAATTTACAATTAATAATCAATTATGAATACATTAAAATATATATTTTTTATCAGTTTTTTATTGACTTCGTTCGTAGGTTTTGCTCAAGTGCAAGACTCAACTAAAGTCTATAAAAAGCGAGTACTCGAATCTACAGAAGTTGATATTTTAAGTAGTTTTTATGCTCAAGATGGCGAAAATGCTGCGGTTAGTGGCGGTTTAGGAACAGAAGAACTCACTGATTTTACAGCAACTTACGTCATTTCTATTCCTTTAAATGAAGATGATGTTCTAACAATAGACGCAGGAATATCGGCTTATACTTCGGCTTCTTCAAGTGATGTTGACCCTTTTGACGATGGTTTGGCGGATCCGTTTCAGGCATCTACTGGTGCATCAGGTGGCGATACTTGGGTGAATTTAAATGGTAATTATAGCCATAGTTCTGACGATAGAAATACGATTTGGTCGGCAAAAGCGTCTATTGCGAATGAATACGATTATTTTTCGGTTGGCGTTGGCGGTTCTTATACCAAACTTTTCAATGAAAAAAATACGGAATTAAGCATTCATGGAAATTTGTTTTTTGATAATTGGACGACTATTTATCCGTATGAATTACGAGCGTTTGCAGATGGAGGAAGTGGTTTGAATGATGATTTATTTTCAACCAATACAATTACAGGAAATACAAATTATAATCCTGTTTTTAATAATTTTGAAAATACAGGTCGAAATACCTATGCTTTGGGCTTAGGTTTTTCTCAAATTCTACACAAAAACGTGCAAGGTTCATTGGCTTTCGATGTTGTTCAACAACAAGGTTTATTGGCGACACCTTTTCAAAGGGTTTATTTTAATGATGTTGCGGCTTCTTTTATAGACAATTTTCAATTAGCAGATGCGAATGAACGACTGCCCGATAATCGGTTAAAAATTGCAGTTGGTGGGCGATTGAATTGGTACTTGAATGAAGTCGTTACACTAAGGACTTTTTATAGATATTATGCCGATAATTGGGGAATTGCATCGCATACCGCAAGTATCGAAACACCAATTAAAATTACCGATAGGTTTACTTTATATCCTTCTTATCGTTTTTATAATCAAACGGCTGCGGATTATTTCAAACCATATCAAACAGCATTATCAACGGATGAATTTTATACATCTGACTATGATTTATCAGAATTTTCTGCCAATCAATTTGGCTTTGGCGTTTCTTATACGGATATTTTTACCAATTTTCATATTAGAAAATGGGGATTAAAAAGTGTTGATTTGAAGTTTTATCAATACGATAGAAATACAACGTTTAGTTCTTATATGATTAGTTTGGGCGTTAAGTTTATAAAAGATTGATTATCAATTAACTACAATATGAAATTTGGTTTTTTTCTTGCGTTGGGGATTTTGTGTTTGTTAGCTTTTAAAGGCTATATTTCGAGAGGTGTTTATCAGGCAACCGCTTCAAAAACGGTACAATTATATTATACA
>JBGCFH010000033.1:0-3268 GCA_045106825.1 Saprospiraceae bacterium
ATACATTTAATTAACAAAATATCAGCATCAAAAATTCATTTTCAAAGAACTATTTTTAAATATAAAACACTAATAATCAAATTATTATAAAGTTTTTTACAAGTAATATTACTACCTACAAAATTTCAAAGTATAGCAAAATTTTATTTGAATAAATATTTAAATTTATATTATTATTCTGTAATGATAAATTTTCTATTTAGGATTAGAAAAAAGCCTTTCAATATATAATTTGGTAATTTATAAGAATTCAATAATTTGATAAAAATAAAATTTTAGCGTTTAACCCTTTTTTTAGCGTTTTCCCAAAATTTGTTTTTCTCTAACAAGGTCTTATAAATAATTTCTCATTTACAATATTTCCCCAAATAACTTCTTTTCTGTACTTTGCATATTCATTATTAAAAAAACGTAGAGTTTAGCAAAATGAAAAAATACGATATCCTTTCTGTTGGCGAATTATTGATAGATTTTATCAGTGAAGATTATATAGAAGATTTCTCTAAAGCGACGAATTTTAAACAATTTCAAGGTGGAAGTCCTGCGAATATGTGTCTGAATATGCACTTATTAGGCAATAATACAAAGCTGGTTTGTAGTGTCGGAAGTGATGCAATGGGAAAATTTTTACATCAAAAAATCGCTAATTATGGTATGAATTGCGATGATGTAGCGATTGTTCCGAATATGCCTTCGACCTTGATTTTGGTGACTCGTTCTCGTACAACGCCAGATTTTGAGGCTTACCGAATGGCAGATTGTCAAATCTCAATGGAACAATTGGCGGAAGCCAAAAATAGTAGAATCTTCCACACAACTTGTTTTGCGTTAAGCAAAAAACCTGCACAAACAAACATCATGAACGCTGCTAAAATCGCTGCTGAAAATGGTGTACAATTAAGCATAGATGCGAATTATGCTCAAAAAATATGGAACGATAGAACGGAAGCACAGCAAATTGTGGAAACTTATTGTAGTTATGGTGCAATTGTGAAAGTTAGTGATGTAGATTGGAGTCGATTGTATCCGAATATGCCGTTTGAAAAAGAAAAAGTGGCGGAGCATTTTTTAAGTTTGGGAGCAACCGAAGTTTGTGTGACTTTGGGTGAAGAAGGTAGTTATGTCAGTAATGGAAACGAAGCTCATTCTATCGGAATTGTACCAATAAAAGTCGTTGATACAACTGGTGCTGGCGATGCGTTTTGGTCAGGATATTTGACGGCTTGGCTTGATGGAAAATCGTTGAAAGAACGAGCTTTAGCTGGTCGTAAAATGGCTTCGATTAAGTTGCAGCATTTGGGTTCTTTGGAAGCGAAAATCGACAAATCTGTTTTGTATGAATTCTAAATCTTATTAGTTGGATCAAAAATTATTTAACATTTTTATCGTTTCAATTTAGACCTCTCTCCCAACCTCTCTCCCAACCTCTCTCCTGAAGGAGAAAGGAGCAGTACTCAGCTTCAATAATTTGGTAACGTTACTTTTTATTCCCTTCTCCTTTAGGAGAAGGGTTAGGGATGAGGTCAATTGTTAAAATTTATTCTCAAATTGACTAAAGGTTGATAATTTTTCTATTCCCTTGATTCCAATTTGGTTTGTGTGTTTCTTTGTGCTTCAAAATAAAAAGATACATGAAAAAATTTGAAACCAAAGCGATAAGAACACAAGCCGAACGCTCACAACATCGAGAACACAGTGTTCCTTTATATATGACTTCGAGTTTTGTATTTAATGATGCAGAACAAATGCGAGCTGTTTTTGCGAAAGAGGAAGATGGAAATATCTACTCCCGATACTCAAATCCGAGTGTCGATGAGTTTATCGAGAAAATGTGTTTGCTTGAAGGTGCAGAAGCTGGTTATGCAACGGCAACTGGAATGTCGGCGGTGTTTACAAGTATTGCAGCCTTTGTGAGTCAAGGCGATCATATTTTGGCTTCAAGAGCTGTTTTTGGTTCGACACATCAGTTATTGACACAGTTATTTCCTCGTTGGGGAATTACGTTTACGTATGTCGAACCAACTGAAATCGACACTTGGGAACAACACATTCAACCAAATACGAAAATGATTGTGATGGAAACGCCATCAAATCCTGGGTTGACGTTGATTGACTTGAAACGTGCTGGTGAAATTGCGAAAAAGTACGATTTAATTCTTAATGTTGATAACTGTTTTGCAACGCCTTATTTGCAAAATCCATTAGAATTAGGTGCTTCGATTGTAACACATTCAGCAACAAAATTCATTGACGGACAAGGTCGTTCGCTTGGTGGAATTATTTTGGGAAAAGCAGAATTAATCGAACAAGTACAATTTCTAATTCGTCATACTGGGCCAGCGATGTCACCTTTCAATGCTTGGTTACTTTCAAAAAGTTTGGAAACTTTGGCGGTTCGAATGGATAGACATTGCAGTAATGCGTTGGCTTTAGCGACGTTTTTGGAAAGTCATGAAGCGATAGAACATGTATTTTATCCACATTTACCTTCTCATCCTCAATATGAATTGGCGAAAAGCCAAATGCGTCAAGGTGGCGGAATTGTTACGTTTGAGGTGAAAGGTGGATTGGCGAAAGCCGCTCAATTTATTGATGGAATCAAGATGTTGTCGTTGTCCTCAAATTTGGGCGATTCTCGAAGTATTGTTACACATCCTGCAAATACAACGCATTCTAAACTAACGGAAGCAGAACGTCAAGCTGTCGGAATTACACCTGGTTTGATACGAATTTCGGTTGGTTTGGAACATATTGATGATATTATTGGCGATGTTCGTCAGGCTTTAGATTCAATTGAATAAATACTTTAAATGAGGTTATCTCAAAAGTCAAAATCCATTACAAATATTATCTATATTTATTTGTAATTCATTGAATTTAAGGTTACTAAATTTTTAAACTTTAGTAACCTCGTTCTTTTTTATGGCTTTTGAGACAACTTCATCTACTATATTAGTACCTCGATTTTGACCTTTTATTTATTTTTGAGACATAATTAAGAGGACTATTGTATTTTTGATTTTATGAAAAAAATACGGTTCCTTGAAAAATCCAGTGATAAATGTAAACATACGAATTATTTGAATTCGTTTTTTGTGTTGATGTTGCCTGCCCCGAAACCTCGGCGGTTGATGTGTTGATGTGTTGATGTGTTGATGTGTTGATGTGTTGATGTTGGTATAACATAGATTTCAAATTTTTATTATTCCACTGGTCTTTTCAAAAAACCAAAAATACTTTTACATCAATAGATTTTTGTGGCAATCAT
>JBGCFH010000330.1:0-7785 GCA_045106825.1 Saprospiraceae bacterium
CCATAAACGGCACTTCCATAAGTTTTAACGAGCATTGCTTTTATTTGGAATAGTTTAATAATTAGGTTTTCTCAAATTTAGTCTTTTCTTTTTAAAGTTTCTAAAAGCATTATTACAAACATTTTCATGTAACCAATATCACGTAAATATACCTTTCATCAAACATCACTTATTAAACTGATTTATATCATCAATTTCTGTCAAATCCACGACTAACTTGCAGTATAATTAAAAGATTATAAGCTATGAATTATAAAAATGATAATTCTTAGTTAATAATTCATAATTAAAAAATATCCCATGATAGTAGATAAATACGACTACGAAAAGGGTTCGCAAGATGCTGAGTTTTTCCGTGATTCGATTTCGAGTGTAGATGCTGATGGAAAACGTAAGTGGATTTATCCAAAAATGCCTAAAGGTTGGTTTTACGATAAACGTAAAATCGTTAGTTACTTACTTTTGGTATTTTTATTTGCTGGACCTTTTATAAAAATTGGTGGTGAACCGTTGCTAATGATTAATGTTTTAGCTCGAAAATTTGTGATTTTAGGACAAGTATTTTGGCCACAAGATTTCATTTATTTTGGTTTAGGAATGATTGCCTTTATCGTCTTTATTATTCTATTTACGGTGATTTATGGTCGATTGTTTTGTGGTTGGGTTTGTCCACAAACCATTTTCATGGAAATGGTTTTTCGTCGTATCGAATATTGGATAGAAGGAACAGATTCACAACAAAAGAAATTAAATAAAGCTCCTTGGACACGAGATAAAATTATCAAAAAAGTATCGAAACAAGTCATCTTTTTTTCTATTTCATTTCTTATTGGAAATACATTTTTAGCCTATATTATTGGTATTGATGAATTGTACTTATTAGTTACCGCACCGATTTCGGAGAACTTAGGTAACTTCTTTGCGATGGTTGGTTTCTCGTTTGCCTTCTATTTTGTGTTTTCCTATTTACGAGAGCAAGTTTGTACATCGATTTGTCCTTATGGTCGTTTGCAAGGTGTTTTATTAGATAAAGATTCTATTGCTGTAATGTACGATACCGTTCGTGGAGAACCTCGTGGACGTATTAAAAAGAAACGCAAAAAAGCAAAGTCAAATATTCAACCGCCAGAAGGTATCAAAATTGATAATCCATTATTGAATATTCAAAATATGGTGAATGCAGCAACGAAAGATACAAAAGTTGATGTAGCAACAGAACCAGTAATTGGTGATTGTGTGGATTGTGGTTTGTGTGTGAAAGTTTGTCCAACAGGAATTGATATTCGTAATGGAACACAATTAGAATGTGTCAATTGTACGGCTTGTATTGATGCTTGTGATGAAGTGATGGTGAAAGTAAAACGTCCAACTGGTTTGATTCGTTATGCTTCTCAAAATATGATTGATAATAATGAACCATTCAAATTTACAACTCGAATGAAGTCGTATACGGCTGTTTTAGCTTTATTAATTGGTGTTTTGTTTATGTCTTTGTCTATGCGTTCTGATATGGAAGTGACTATTCTAAGAGCTCCAGGAATGATGTATCAAAACGTTGATGAGAATACAGTTAGTAATTTATATACGTATCAAATTATTAATAAAACGAATGAAGTATTACCAATTGAATTAAAAATAAAAGATGATAAAGGTCTTGTCAAATTAGTTGGTTATGAAACATTAAGTGTTGAAAAACAAGGCATTATAAAAGGTTCTTTGTTTGTTGAAATGCCAACGAAAGTATTGGATGGTCGAAAAAATCCGATTCAAATCGAAGTCTGGTCAAATGGAGAACGAATCGATGGAATGAAAACAAATTTTAATTATAAATAAATGAGTTACGAGTTTCGAGTTACGGGTTCTATCGTTCCAACGACATAAAATTGATAAAAAAACTGTCGTAAAAACGGTCAAACACGCAACACGCAACTCGCAACTCGCAACCCTTAACAACCGATGAATTGGGAATGGATAATAGCAATTTTGTATGGTAGCTTTGTCACGATGATGGTAACACTGGTTGTGTT
Source organism: Saprospiraceae bacterium (assembly GCA_045106825.1). Lineage (GTDB taxonomy): Bacteria > Bacteroidota > Bacteroidia > Chitinophagales > Saprospiraceae > CAWVWD01. Next base: position 2,028 of record JBGCFH010000330.1, read on the forward strand.
ATCTTCACAACAAGATATTCCATTAGTAACAGAAGATTACTATGAAAAGGATTTGCAATACGAAACACAAATGCAACGTATAGCAAATAGTAAAGAGCTAAATGAAGATGTTAGTGTCAAATACGATGCAAAAACACAACAAATCAAAGTTCAGTTTCCAAAAGAAATGAGTGGAATTGAAGGCGAAATTTTGTGTTTTCGACCATCACAAGAAGGTATTGATTTTACATTAAGTCTTGACGATTTAGAAGAAAATGCTACAACATTTGGCACTTCTGAAATGCTAAACGGACGGTGGAAAATCAAAATCACTTGGGAAGGCGATGGCGAAATTTACTATAAAGAATCTACAATCTATATTTGAAAAACTGTTGAATTGTTAGACTGTTAGATTGTTTTTGACGAATTTATATTGAATCTTTTCATTTTCAATATTTTAAATAAATTTCGTCAAAAACAATTTAACAATTCAACAATTCAACAATATAACAATTCATTTTATGGAACTTTGGACAGCATTTTTGATTGGTTTTATTGGTAGTTTTCATTGCGTTGGTATGTGTGGACCAATTGCATTGAGTTTGCCGTATCAAGATGTAACCAAAATCAAAACGGCTTCTAATGTTCTATTATACAATTTTGGTCGTATTACGACTTATGCTCTAATTGGCTTAATCTTCGGGTTGATTGGAAAAAGTATTGCTTTAGCTGGTTTTCAACAAGGACTTTCTATTGCGATTGGCTTACTATTATTATTAGCTGCGTTCTCGATTTTAAACATTGAAAAACAGTTAATTAAGTTACCATTATTGGATGTTTTATTTAAGAATGTAAAAACCCGTTTAGCTCATTTATTAAATCAAAAAAACAAAAAACGAAGCACCTTATATTTAGTCGGTTTCTTTAATGGGTTTTTGCCTTGTGGCTTAGTTTATATGGCGATTGTTGGAGCAATTTCGACTGGCGATATATTAAGCGGAAGCTTTTATATGGCAATTTTCGGAATCGGTACTTTACCAACAATGTTAAGTATGGCTTTAGTTGGCAACTTAGTTAGCCTTAATTTTCGTAGAAATATCCAAAAAATAATTCCTTTTATGCTGGTTGCCTTTGCTATTCTATTTATTTTACGAGGTCTCAATTTAGATATTCCTTATCTTAGTCCAATGTTAATCGACCTTTCTTCTGATGAAATTCCAGTCTGTCATTAGTTACTTATTCAAATAAATTAGTCTAATTTACTTTATATAAACAACTAATAACTAACCTAATACGTTATTAAATTGTTTTATATTATTATTTTTAATAATATTGCATGAAATTATATTCAAATTTTGCCTAAAGATAGATTAAACATTTAAAAGAACCTTAAAAGACAAAAGTGGTATCGTTTTAGATATTACATACATAGAACAAATCAATTCAGTAAAATCATGAAAATATCAGTCATTAAATCCTTCACAATATTAGCAATCACTTTATGTACGGTTAGCATATACGCACAACCTCTTCATTTCTGTGTTTTTGATAACCCTAAAATGGACGTTGCAACAACAACAATCGTAAGTGATGATATTGTTAATCAATTTGGTGATTTAGTTTCTGATGAATATCGTGTAGAAAATGAAGTCAATACAGATGCTGAATTAGTAAAACGTTTTTATTATAAAGATAGTCAATTATTTGCTCAAAGAAATTATACATTAGAAGGTGAATTGATTGGTGATGAAGCTGGAATTGCGATTTATCAATATGAATATAATTCAATAGGTGATATTACAAAAATTGAATATTTTGATGAAGATAAACTTGCTGTTCAAGCTGCTTATGCTGGTCCAGCAATGATTCAATATGTCTATGACACAAAAGGAAATCGTACGAAGGCAACTTACTTTGATAAATATCATAACCTATTAGATTTAGGTGTTTCTATTATCGAATATACTTTTGATAATCAAAACCGTTTGACTTTAGAAAAACACTATAATGCAAAAGAAGAATTAGTAAAAGAAACTGCTCCAATTATTAAATACAGCTATGATGATAATGGAAAAATGGTTCAACAATCATTCTTAAATTCAAATAACGAAACAGTTACTCGCTTAATGGATGATGATGATTATGATATTGCTCGTATCGCTTACGAATATGAAGGCGAAACAATCAGTATGATGCACTATTATAATAGCAAAGGCGAATTGTTAGGCTCTGAAAAAGGTAGTAAATAAGATGAAACCTCATCATAAAATTTGAAAAGCCATTCCAAAACGGAATGGCTTTTTTAGTTTTATCTAATTTCTTTACGATTTTCAATTGCTTCTTTTATAAACTCAAAATACCGTTTCAAAACCTTATCATTTTCTAATCTTGGCGTTTGTATTTCCAAAATCGCTGGTCGTCCGTTTTCCTGTTTTTCGTATAATGATTTTAAGGCTTTCGCCAATGTAGATTCAGAATTAGCTTGGTAATAATTCAGATGATACAACTTTGCAATATGTTCTGCTTGTAGATTATGATGTGTTTCAAAGTAATTTTCCAACTGATTCGTTGTACTTGGACCTGGAATGATGCGAAATATATTTCCACCGCCATTATTAATCACAATAACACGCAAGTTTTCTGGTAAATTGCTATTCCAAAACGCATTACTATCATAAAAAAAGGAAATATCACCAGTAATCAAGGTTGTTGGACGATTATTAACCATTGCTGCACCAATTGCCGTCGAAGTACAGCCATCAATACCTGCTACGCCTCGGTTTGAATTATGAGTATGGTATTTTTGATGGTACGGAAACAATAAAACATAACGAACTGCCGAACTATTACCGCTTTGTAAGTTGGTATTTTCGGGTAATGCGTTCAAAATCAACTCAAATGCCTTTAAATCTGACCATTCACACGTTTTTAAAAAGTCATTATGTGCTTTCTCTGTTGCTTTATCTCGGTTTTTCCATAGTTCTTGATATGAAATACCTGAATTCGAGGTAGTAACGTGAGGTTTAGGTGAAGTTTGGCAACTCAATGTCCGCTCGAATTGTTCAAAAAAAGCTTCTGGAGTTGTTAAAACATGATGTGTAAGCGTTTGCATCGTATCTAAATGGAATTCTTCCATTCCGATATGCCAAGTATTCCGATGAAACGGTTGGTTGTCCTCTAAACTCGGTCGCAAAAACTGTTTTATCTTCTTAGAAATGATAGAATGACCGATTGTAATCAATAAATCTGGTTTAAATTGTTCAGTTTCTTCTGGTAATTCCAATCCGTCAATCAATCGGTCGATATTTGAACAAAAACCCTTGTGATATAGGTTAGCAGTGACTTCTGTTAGGACAACAATTCGTTTATCTTGCTCTACCAACTGAGCTAAATATCGATTCAAACCCCTGTTTTCAGGATGTAAACCTGCCAAAATCATAATCTTTTGAGAATTATCCCAAATCTCTTTAAGTTGACCCAATACTTCACGGTTTAATTCTCCTTTTGGTACAATCGTTTGAGCATTTTTTGGTAAAGGTTGACCATAATAGTCGGTTTTGCCATAAAGAGGTTCACGAAAAGGCATATTTATATGAACTGGACCACAAGTTCCATAAGAAGTCGTGCGTTCGAATGCTTCCGAAATCATCCGATTAGCGTACCATTCGTCATTTGGATGCGAAAACTCAACTGGTAAGTCATAACTTCTCTTAATATAGTTCGCAAAAACGTTGGTTTGGTTAATTGTTTGTCCATTGCCTTGATGTGTCCATTCTGGCGGTCGGTCAGCTGTTATTATCATCATTGGAACTTGTTGATAATAAGCCTCCGCAATTGCTGGTGCGTAGTTCAAAGCTGCTGTTCCTGAAGTGCAAGTAATAATGGCTGGTTTTTGGGTTTGTTGCCCAATTCCTAAAGCAATAAACGCTGCAACTCGTTCATCTGGAACACTGATACATTTGAAGCGTTCGTCTTCATTAAAAGAAATATTCAAAGGTGCATTTCGAGAACCTGGCGAAATAATCACATATTCAATGCCTTTTGCTGCACAGATTTCTATAAGGTTTCTAACTGCTTTTTTGTTGGATTTCATCATAATATAATACTAAAATATACATTACCCAACTAACAATTTAGTAACATACTAGTTTACTTCGGTTTAGGTATTATTTAATATCCTATTGCTTAATTCCATTAAATATAAATGGATAAACTTTAAAAAATTTAAAATAGAGGGTAATGATTTTTAGATAATGCATATAAATGGTTGTATGAAAAATATTTTCATAGGAGAAAGCCGAAAATCCTGTAAAGAGTAGGCATATAATCTATAAACCAAAACTTTATGAAAAAGTTATTTATTTTACTACTACTATTTAGTTTTAATAATGAAGAAGGTTGGACACAAGGAACATTTTCATCCGAATTTTTCGAGGTTGCTATTATTGATAATGCAAGATGGAACTGGGATGATAAAGGTACTGGTACAAACCACCCAGGACTTACTACAGTAATGAGACCTGTACCTCCAGCAGGTTTTTATGTTTTTGGAGATATCGTAACAGGAGAACCAGATGATAACGATAAAACTACAACTATAGCTCTAAAACCTAAACCAGGATTTGAACATCTTTTGGCAAAACCTACAAGGTTTAGTATGGTTTGGACAGATAAAGGTACTGGTGGTGATCGTCATGATTTTCAGTTTTCACGTATAGAATGCCCTTCAGGTTATGTTGCACTTGGAATGGTTGGTGGTCATCGAGGATTTTGGCAACCTGAAATTGTTTTTCCTGAATGTAGATGTATAAAGGAAACATATGAATACAAAGGGAAAACTCATTATTTAGTTAAACCTGCTCAATATGAATCAGAGGCCGCATTTGATGGTAAGGAAAAAGGTGATGCTGTACCTGTAAAAGGTTTCTATGATGATAAAGGAAGTGGTGCAGATACGGATGTTGAACTATTTAAGGTTGCAGCAGGAGAGACTGTAGGTAAAGACTATCTATTAATCCCTGTTAATTCATTTTATGCTTCATCTCAATATGACAAATTTCCTACGGGTGATCCTTACGCCTTAGTTTTATACTCTGACATAAGTAAGTTCTTTTCTAAAAAGAACAAAAAGCCTGAATTACCCAAACTAACTTCCAGAACTCATACTCCTACAGGACAACCAATTGTTCAACGTGATACAGTTCCTTTTTATTTGGTTAAGGATGCTCACTATAATTCTACGATTGAGCAACTCCAAAAATCTCCAACATATATAATAACAAGAACTTCTTATTATAAGCCTGTCACTAAAACATACAGTCAAGCAAATGATTCAAGATTAACTTGGAGTTTAGAACAATCCCAAAGTACAGAACAATCTAATAATTGGGACTATAATTTTGAAGTAGGTGGTTCAGTAACAGTAGGTGGTGAGGCCAGTTTGAAACCTATAGGTATAGGAGCCAGTGCAAGCGTTAGTATGACTGCCAGTTTCAGTCAAGGATTTGGTTATTCTTGGGGGGGAGCTAGCTCAGAAGGATCTTCAACAACAAGTTCACTTGATGTACCTGTAAAATATAATCAACTTGGAGTTATATATCAAGTAGTGACTGATTATACGGCAAAACGTAAAGATGGTACACTAGTACGCTAAGACATAAATTCGAGTATATAATTTTTAATTTTATCAATCATGACTTTGATGTCATTATTAGAAATAATCGACCAGTTAAAAATATTAGCCAAATGTTGATTATAGTAGCTAATATAATCCAAAATT
>JBGCFH010000331.1:0-1639 GCA_045106825.1 Saprospiraceae bacterium
CCTAATAAAAAACGCCAGAATTTGCACTGGTTTAAATGAAAAGTCAACGATTAAAACCGTTGGTATTTCAGACGATAAAATAGTTGTTTTTGAGAATACTTGTCCCGAAACCTCGGCGGATGATAACTTGCCAGAAGCAAAACAAGTGATTGATGCCAAAGGATTTATTTTAGCACCAGGTTTCATTGATCCGCACGCTTCGACTGGCTTTGGCTACTTCTTTCCTGAAGCTGCAAATCATAAATTATATCAAGGGATTACGACTGAAATTTTTGGAAATTGTGGGACTTCTCCTGCTCCGATTGGCGAACATTTGATGTCAACAATGGATCGTTTATCAAACGAAATTGGCTTTCCATTCGATTGGAAAACGACAGATGAATACTTCGATAGAATTCATGATAAATTACAGTTCAATATTGCAACCTTAGTCGGACATAGCACATTGCGAGCTGGAAATATGGAAGACTGGAAATCATTGCAACCAGAGCAATTGGAAACGATGAAAGCTGAATTGACGAAAGCGATGGATGAAGGTTCAATTGGCTTTTCGACTGGTTTGATTTATGCTCCGGGTTGTTTTGCAGAAATGGACGAAATTATAGAATTAGCAAAGATTGTAGCAGAGAAAGGTGGCGTTTATGCGTCGCATGTTCGAGATGAACGAAACGATGTAGAAGAAGCTATTGACGAAGCGTTAACGATAAGTGAACAAGCAAATATTCGGACATTAATCAGTCATTTGAAAGCAGCAGAACAGCAAAATTGGGGAAAGATTCCGAAGATTATTCAACAAATTGAAACGTTTAACGAATCACATCCTGAGCTTCAAGCGGCGATTGATGTTTATCCTTATACAGCGATTTCAACCAAACTTCGAGCTTTTATTCCAAAGTATATTTTGAAAGAAGGTATTGCGAATGTTCCGAAGAAATTAGAGGATAAAAAAGTTGTGGAAGATATTGCGAATTGGATAAAAGTTCGAGATTATGATTTGACACAAATGATGATTATTTCCGATGAATTTCCTGAATATTTTGCCAAAACAGTTGCTCAAATTTCCACTGAACAACAATTGAGCGAAAGCGAAACAATAGCGGAAATACTAACGAAAAGTACGGAAACTTGGATTGTTTATCATTGTATTAATCAAGACGATATTGACACCGCAATCTTATGGAAAAAGGCGATGATTTGCACCGATTCTTGGAGTTATCCGATTAATGCACCGAAGTCAATCGGTCAATCTCATCCTGGTTCTTATGGTGCTTTTACAGAATATTTGGAACGTTATGTTTTGAATCTAAAAGCATTGGATTGGGAAGAAGCGATTCATAAAATTACGTATTTGCCCGCTGAATTTTTTAAACTAAAAAATCGTGGTCAAATTGCGGAAGGTTACTTCGCCGATTTGGTTTTAATAAATCCAAAAACGCTTAAAGCAAATGCGACTTATACTGCTCCTCGAAGCCTTTCTTCGGGTGTAGAATATCTTTGTGTGAATGGAGAATTAGTGATTGAAGAACGAGAAATTAGAGATGGAAATGCAGGACGAATTTTGAAAAAATAATAGAATTTTGAAAATGGAAATTCAAAATAAAAATACTAAAATCGAAATCGCAAAAAGCGATGATTATCA
>JBGCFH010000332.1:0-18368 GCA_045106825.1 Saprospiraceae bacterium
AATCTGCAATCTAAATTAAGTAAGAATTCGACGGGCGATTTAAAATCGAATGTCGAATGTTCTTATTTAAGCAAAAAAGTCATTAAAAGCATCAATTCTTTATAAAACGCATTATAAAATTTTTTAAACCGAGAATGGCTGCAAAGGTTAATCCCAAGAACTAAATAAACGTCACACTAAAACTACAATTTATTTTAATTTTATTTTCCAATCAATACAAAAGCTGCCCAATATTGAGGCGAAGCACTTTCGTTTTTTTCTAACAATTTAAGTTTAGAAAGCCGTAAAGTTTCCATATAAGTTGTTGTTTGGGATTGATTTTTATAAAAATTAATCATTAGTTCGCTTGTATATTTATCACTTACTTTCCATAAAGAGGAAATAACATTCTTCGCTCCGGCATAAATAAAACTTCGATTTAATGCAATTGAACCTTCTGTCTCAATTATCTTCCCAATTCCACTTTCACAGCTACTTAATACAACCAAATCTACATTGATATCTTGAATGATGATTTCGTTAACAAATAGTAAATCATGTAAATTATTATCATTAAAACAAGCTAAAGCAGATAATTTATAATTTTCAATATTAACTAAACCATGAGTTGCTAAATGAACATATTGATAAGGTTGTTTTGTTAACGCACTAATTAAAGCGTTTTTAGTTGCATTGTTTTCTAAAAGAATTGTTGCCGAAGGATTAATAATAGAACCAATTGTTTCAATTTCTGTTTTGGAACTTGGTAAAGGTACGAATCGATGATTATCAATACTTCTATACAAACTATCTGTAAAAACATCTAAAGAACGTGTTGGGTTTTCGGATTGTCCATTACTAAAAACGGGAGCAAAGGCTAATAAAGAATTATCTTTTACAGTCGGTTTTGAATGAAGATGGGCAAAAACTGTTGCAGAATATTGGTATCCGATAGCATGTTGTTTAATAAGGTAATCTAAATCTTTGTAGGGTTTAATATCGTTGTTTGGTAATAGGACTTCAAAAGGAATATTAAAAAGTGTTTGTTCTGGTACAATATATAGATAATCAATGTTTTGTAACATTGATTCAAATGGCAAAAGTAATTGTTGATATAAATAATTACTGGTGGATATAAATAGTTTTTGTTTTGTTTTCTGAATCAATAACCGATTGTTCAGTAATTGTTGTAATTGTTCAATTTTTTCAAAAAAATTATCATCAATTGGAACTGTTTTTAAAACAGCTTCATTTTTTTTGATTAAAAAAATATACAATCGTGTCTTTGTTACATCATAAGTATATTCTATCCAAAGTGATTTTTCTGACAACTTTTGTTGTATTGCAGAAATATCAACGTAAGAAAATTGATAAGAAGCGGAAGCTTGTTTAGGATATTTTTTAATTAATTCGGCTTGAAACTGTTCTAATTTATAAACTGCTTCTATTAAAATTGTTTGATAAAAATCAAGACTATCTTTGTTTTCAGATAAAGAATAGACTTTTTGTTCCATTGTTCTGACGACATTGATAAGTTCTTTTTCTTTTTGTAAAATTGATTTAGGAAAATTAGCAGGACTTAAAGTTGCCAATAAAGTTAATGCTTTACTTCTTTCTACTATTTTAAATAAAATGTTTAACTGTTTTTTTGTTGGTTGTAGTTGATATTGCTCATATTCAATATCTTGTAATAGTATTAAAATTCTCCCAAACTCTTCATTACTATATAGACGATTATCTTTATAACCTACTATATCTTCTTGAATTTGTAGGGAAATATCAATCGCTATAAACGCTGTTTGTCGAGCAAGTGCTAAAAACGATTCGTTATTTGTGAGTTTAAACTTATTTAAAAGTAATTCTACCTTAATTTTTAATGCAAATACTGTCCAATGCGTATTCTTAAAATTTGAAAATTTTGTTGGGTTAGTCCTTACATTTGGATTATCAAAATCTAAAGTTAAATCTATTAATGATGTCTGAATCTGCTGAAGTCCTTTATCATATTGTTTAGTTTCATTTAGAAGTTCGGCATAAGAAATATTTGTAATATAATTTGTACCAATTGTTTCGTATTGGAATGCTTTTAAAATAAATACTTCGGATTTTTGATAGTTTTTTAACTGTAAAAAACTAAAAGATAAATCTGCATATAAACTTTTTAAATAAATTTTATTTTCTTCATTAGGATTTTTTTGTTCATCTTGCACAATAATTTCTACGGCTTTTTGGAGGTAAAAAGTAGCTTTGTCATATATTTCATTGTCCATGTATAAATACCCTAAATTCATATAATATCCGAAAAGATTTTCATCATTATTAATATTTTTTGCCTTTTCAATCCATTTAACAGCTTCTTTCATCTGTCCGATTTGCCCATAACTTATTCCAATAATTTCTGTAATTGTTCCAGTTCTATATTCCAACTGATTTTTTTCAACTTCTAAGATTAATTGTCGGCCATATTGAATAACTAATTCAGGGTTATTGTAAAAATCATGATACATAAATTGACCATAATATAACGCAAAATAAGCGTATTTAGAGGTGTTTTTTTCTTCTGTTTTTACAGTTTTTTTTACATCATTAAGAATCGTTTCAAGAGATATTTCATCTTCCATATGATTATAAAATTGCATCAAACGACAAGTCACATCGAAATAACCATCACTTCCTTTTGGCAGTAACTCAAAAGCAATTTTTCCATAAACTTCGGAGGCTTCAAAATCAGCATCAAAAAGATAACGCTGCATTCCCCAATAAGTCAATCCCAACTCAGGCAGCTTATCATCATTCAACTTTGCTTTCGCAAAATCAATATTTTTTTGCCCAATTTCCATGGTTTTTTCATTTTCTGCTCGGGCATATTGATAAGTAAGTTCACTATTAATGGTGACGATTTTTTTAGGAATATCGTAATTTGTACACAATGCAGCCGCTTTTTCTATCAAAACTATCTTTTCGATAAAACCATCTTCAAGTTGTTTGGCTTGTCGCAAATAGTCATTTGCTTTTATCGTATCAAGCGTAAGTTGTTGTGCTGTCAAAGAGAGATAACTCACCAGACAGAAAATCGTGGTAATGAAGTATTTCATAATGTTTGTGGCGTAAATCTTCTGATTAAACTATAAGCATTGATAAGAGATTATCGAGGTAGGAATGCTTGACAAGTATAAAAAGAAAATTATTTTATTAAAATAATGCGTGTTTATAAAATTGCTCTCAAACGGAAAATTACGAATTTTTTTAGGGTTTAGGATGATGTAATTATTATTAATTAGATAATTAGACTTTAATCTGAAAATTAAATTTACCTTGATTTTTATTGAATTTAGTGATGGGTTTTAATAACCATTTGTTAATAAGTTGATTACAGTTTAGTATTAAAATTAATACAATTTGAGATAAATGTTTTTTATTTATCTAATCTATTTTTAAAATAGAAATGTTGTACATTTATTTTTTAATGAAAATCATTGAATTGATAAACAGCGAGAAAGATATGTGATTATTTAATATTAAAAAATATTAAATATGTTTTGTTTGCTGTATATTTGTAATAATATCAGTAATTTGGGCATAGTGATTGCAAAGTGTATGACTGACACTGGTATTGCTTCTTATTGATGATTGTCTTATATTTCAAGAATCCTAATAACCAATCATCATAAAATTAATAATTATTTAGTACAACTACGACATGAACAACACAAAAGCTTATCTTATTTATTGCATTGATAATCAGAATATTGCAGATAAAATTACAAACGATTTAGGAAGAGTAGGAATTGATTTTGTTCACGATACTTTCGACCCATCAATGCATAATGCTGTTCGCCAGCAATATTCTAATAGTACCGCTCCAATATTTCTTTTGGTGAGTGATAATTTCTTGAAATCTGAAAATTGTATGCGGAATATTTTAGAATTAGTCGATGATAATCGGTTAAGGAATCGCATCAAAACAGTAATTTTGGAAGGTCGTCACCGAATCAATGGTACAAATCAGTACGAAACTGTATCGACAAGATTTGAGCGTCTTGGTGATGTAGTGAATTATATCAATCATTGGTCTATTCAATATCAAGCGATTCGTACAGAAATGCGTCATGCGACAGATGAACGTAAAGCAGAATTAGAACCAAAATTAGACTTGATTCAAGATATTTCTACAAATATCTTGGGTGACTTTATGCGTTATTTACGTGCTACAAATTATGTATCTTACAATCGCTTAGAAAATGATAATTTCCGTCAGCTATTTGAAGAGTTTGGTAGTCAAAGTACATCATTGATAAGTGAGTATAGGTATTTACCTGCTTACATTTCTTATGATTCGGCTACGGAAACAAGTTTTTCAGAAGTCGTTGAAGAACAAGTTGACGAAGTTTTGGAAACAACAAGTGAAGTTTTGGAAACTGGAGAAGAAACAATTGAAGACGTTGTAGAAACGACGGAAGAAGTTGTTGAGGAACAGGTTGACGAAGTTTTGGAAACAACAAGTGAAGTTTTGGAAACTGGAGAAGAAACGACGGAAGAAGTTGTTGAGGAACAAGTTGACGAAGTTTTGGAAAACATTGAAGAACCCGTAGATATTGATTTAAGTGGGATTCCGGGAATCAATTTATTACCAAATGTAGAAAAGGAAAGTGCGGATAAAAATATAGATGAAAATTTATCAGATATTTCAGATAGTTTGTTGGATGATTTAGCCGAAGATTTGATTTCTGATGAAGACGAAGATTTTATTGAAGATGATATTCTCAATGAAGTTTTTGGAGATATTAATGAAGAGCAATCTGATGATGAAACATCTTCTGATGCTTTATCAGATTTGATTGACGAATTGTCGGATGATATTTTAGAAGAAAATGAGATAGAAGAGGACGAAGAAAATGATGATATAGAAGGTGAACATTCGGTTGATGAGTTAGAAAACGAAGAAGAAAGTGAGGACGAAGTTGAAGGCGAACCGATTGAAGATTTGGAAAGTCCAATCGTTGATGAAGTTGAAGGAGAAAGCATCGAGGATAATCAAGTAAATGTAATTGATGAAAGTACAGAAGAATTGACAGACATCAATGATTTGATAGATAATCTTGCAGATGATTTGGTGAATGAAATGGAGGATAATAATGAAGAGGTTGATGGTGAAAATAAAGAGGATATCATCAATGAAGTCTTAGGTAGTAATAATGATGAGGAATCAGAAGAGGCGAATTATGATGTAGATGATTTATTATCAGAATTGACGGAAGATTCTGAAATAGAAGAAACGGAGGAAGAGATTGAAGATTTGATTGATGAATTGACGGAAGATTCTGAAACAGATGATGAGATTATGGAATCATCAACGGATATTGCAGAAGAATTGGCGGCTTCAGGTGATGTGAATGCTGCAACTGGTTTGTATCGTCAGCTGGTCGAAAATGATCCTGAAAATGTTGATTTGCGTTATGCTTTCGCAATGATGTTAATCGAAAATGATGGTAATCAAGCATTGGCAAAAGAAAATTTATTGACAGCGTCAAAAATAGATGAAGATGATGAAGATATTTTGTTTGCTTTAGGTGCGATTAGCGAGAGAGAAGGCAACTTTGGTGATGCGAAACGTTATTATGAAAAAGTCATTTTGTTAGATTTAGAACACGAACAAGCGTATTATCGTTTGGGTAGTTTATTAGCAAATGCCTTTGATAATCAACAGTTTGTTGCTTCTTCTTACTTACAACGTGCGATTTCTTTAGATGATGAATATGCTGAAGCTTACTTCGAATATGCTAAATTATTGAATACTTATTTTGGAAAATCAAAGAAAGCAGCGAAATACTTCAAAAAGGCAGTTAAGAATAATCGTCATTTTGCGGAAGCTCATTTTGAATTGGCGAAAGTCTATAATAAAATGGGTAAAGAAAATAAAGCTTTACGCCATTATGAAGATGCTGTCGAAATCAATAATCGCTTCTCAACGGCTGAAAATGATGCGAGATTTGGTGTTCAGGCAGAATCATTAGAATCAGATACTGCTTTAGCATCAAGCGAAATGGAGGTTGTAGACAATGAACCAAAAGGTATAATTTTAATCACAGGTGCAACTTCAGGTATTGGTCGTGCAACGGCCGAATTATTTGCTCGAAATGGTTATAATTTAATTATTACAGGTCGTCGAGAAGAACGTTTATCAGCATTAAAAGATATTTTAGAAGCTGAATTTTCAACAGAAATTTTAACATTGACTTTTGATGTTAGAAATCAAGAAGCCGTCGAAGCGGCAGTTGCAAGTTTGGAAGGCGATTGGAGAAATATTGATGTGTTAGTGAATAACGCTGGTTTAGCCAAAGGTTATGCACCAATTAATGAAGGGCAATTGACGCATTGGGAAACGATGATTGATACTAATTTGAAAGGTTTGTTATATATGACCAGAGCTGTTTCTCCATTGATGGTCGAAAATAGCAAAGGTTTTATTATTAATATTGGTTCAATAGCAGGAAAGGAAACTTATCTGAATGGTAATGTTTATTGTGCGACTAAAGCCGCAGTTGATGCATTGACAAAAGGAATGCGTTTGGATTTACATCATCACAATATTCGTGTAACTGGAATACATCCTGGACATGTTGAAACAGAATTTGCAATCGTTCGATTCGATGGTGATGAAGAACGTGCAAAAATCTACGATGATTTCCAACCGTTGAAAGCTGCCGATGTTGCAGATACAATCTATTATGTGGCAACTCGACCTGCACATGTGAATATCGAAGACATTGTAATGTGGAGTACACAACAAGCAAGTGCCACGGTTATTGATAAAAGCGGTCGTGAAAAATTTGTTGAAAATTGAGAATTGAATTGACAATTGATAATTGAAAATTGACAATTATAAAAAAGGCCTTCGACTTATATCGAAGGTCTTTTGTTATTTCTTAAACAACATTTTATACAAGTTTTTATGTCCCGAGGTTTCTTGGCAGACAACATCAACACATCAACACAAATAACGATTTTGAAAAAGTAGAAATCTTAGCGTTTACGGCCCAAATTATCAAATTATCAAAGAGTCTAATTATAAAAAAATAAACCGATAACTGCTGTAAAAAATAAGGGTTTTCATCTGCTAAATTATTCAACAGATGAAAACCCTTTTGCAATTTTTTATAAAAGCCTTCTTAATTTAAGTTGCGGGTTTGATAGTCAAACCCGCAACTAACAATCTTGAACTTGCAAGTTTTGCTCCCGAGTCCTCGGGATAAGACTTGACTATTTAGAGCCTAAAATGAAAATAAAACTAATTCCAGTGTTATTTAAACTTGTAACCCGTTGCAACTCAGATTTCTTAATTTACATTCTTACAAAAGAATAGTTGTTCGTTTCATCACATTCTCTAAACATTTGTATTGGATCAATATGAAAAATAATTGATGAATGATAAGAGGTTTTTCGCTTTGTACTGATGCTTAATTGAGCTTTGTAAGTTTCGCCAGGTTGAATAACTTTTGATTCAACATTGGACGGTAAGTCAATAAAAAAGCCATCAATAAATAAATCTCCTCGATTATATTTATCATCTCCTGAGAAAAAGATATGAATTCCGACATTATCTTTTTTAGAACGTGAAGCCCCTTCAAGCGGAACAGGAAGTGTTCCTTTATTTTTTATCGTGTATTCAAGGATTATCTTTTTCTTATTTTTCTCTAAGACTTTTACAGACTTGATTGTTAAATCATAACAGCTATCGACCTCTGGCATTACATCGCTTTCAAAATCGAACATAACTTGTGACTCGGGAGCTGGAATAACAACCGCTTTCTCCAATGTAGAACAACTGACAAAAAACGCAATAATAATAACAGGAAGAATTCTCATGTTAGTTTTTTTTATAAAGTAGTATAGTGTTTTTTTGATAGAATTGATATAAAGTATATTTGAAAAATCATATATGTATTCGCTACTGTTTTGATAACACTTATTGTACCAATTATGAAATAAATATATATATTAACTTTTATGTAATAGGAATATGAGGTGAGTTTTTATCTGTAATGAGTAATCATACCTAAGTTATACTTGGTTTTTTGTAATAAAAAAAAGAGCAAATTAAGTATTTCAAAAATCTTACTCAAATGTGTCAGACGTTTTTGAAATGGTACTTATTTGCTCTTTTGAATTAATGTGATTATTTATGATTATTTGAATCATTCTTCATTAGGTAGTAATTGAATTGGTCTTTCTATACTACTTTCCAATGATATAAATGTTTCTGTACGTTGAATACCTTCAATTCGCTGAATTTTGTTTAATACGATTCTTAAATGATCAGTATCTTGACAAATAATTTTAGCGAAAATATTATACAAACCTGTCGTATAATGAGCACTTACAACCTCGGAAATCTTTTTTAAATCGACCGAAACATTCGTATAAAGCGAACTCTTGTCTAAGTAGATTCCTAAAAAAGCACAAATGTCATAACCTAACTTTGTGTAGTCAACATCTAAACTTGCACTTTTTACAATTCCCATCTGTTCTAACTTTTTCATACGAACATGAATTGTTCCACCTGACACATACAGTTTTTTTGCAATATCTGTATAAGGTGTTTTCGCATCTTCCATCAAAACGGATAAAATTTGTCTATCTAATTTATCAATATCTGTAATTTTACTCATAGCTTAGTTTATTATAAAATACGCAAACAATATCTTATTTTATTTCAAAATTTCAAAAAATAGTGTAAAATTTTACCTAAATATTTACTAATACTCAAAACTATGTGATATTTGTAGGTAGAAATTAATATTGTTAAACCATATAAAATGGAACACAACGAAAAAACATTGCATGTATCTCAATTATCGAGCGACTCGAATTTTTCCGATAAATTGCAGACGTATCTTGGTGAATTTGTCTATGGTGGAATAGATGGAAGTGTCACAACTTTTGCTGTTGTAGCAGGTTCAACTGGTGCAAATCTGGACTCTTCAATTGTTATTATTTTAGGATTTGCCAACCTTCTGGCAGATGGATTTGCGATGTCTGTCGGTAGTTATCTTTCGGCAAAATCAGAACGTGCTATTTATGAAAAACATCAACAGACGGAATATTGGGAAGTTGATAATTTGCCCGAATCAGAACGAGCCGAAATTCGAGAAATCTATCGAAACAAAGGTTTTGAAGGTGAACTACTGGAGCAAGTTGTGGAAGTGATTTGTAGTGATAGAGATCGTTGGGTGAATGTAATGATGAAAGAAGAACTGGAAATGATTCCTGATGCAAAATCACCTTTTGCGACTGGTGCGACAACTTATATATCGTTTATTATAGTTGGTATAATCCCTTTAGTTGCGTATGTTTGGGATTATGCAATTCAACCATTGACATATGTATTTTGGATTGCTTCAGCCTTGACAATGCTTGGCTTTATTGGTATCGGTTGGTTAAAATCTTATGTTACAGAGACCAGTAAAACCAAAGGCGTATTAGAAACGTTATTATTAGGTGCTTTAGCAGCAGCGGTTTCTTATTTTGTAGGAGATATTTTAGAACAATTAATTAATTAATGTTCGATTGTTCAAATGTTTGAATGTTCAATTGTTATTAACACTCAAACACTTGAACATTTAAACATTCAAACAAATAAATTAAATGCTTTCAGAGAAAATTTTAAATGCTTTAAATAATCAGATTAAGTTAGAAGGTTATGCTTCGTTTTTGTACTTGTCGATGGCTTCATGGTGTGATAAAGAAGCGTTGGCCGGTTGTTCGGCTTTTATGCGTCGTCAGTCTGATGAGGAAAGAGAACACATGCTCAAATTATTTGATTATATCAGTGATAGAGATGGATTTGCTTTAACACCAGCGATTGCTCAAGTTCCACATGAATTTGATTCGGTTCAGGAGATGTTTAAAATGGTTTATGCTCATGAGCAGAAAGTTTCTGCGTCGATTAACGATATTGTTACACTTTGTCAGGCAGAAAATGACCATACAACACAATTGTTTTTGCAATGGTATGTAGGCGAACAGCAAGAGGAAGAAGCCTTAATGCGTAGTATTTTAGATACGATTAGGTTGATTGGTTCAGGCTCACAAAGTTTGTATTATATTGATAAGGAAATTGATAAAATCAATGCTGCGGAATTAAAAGCAGAAGCTACAGCATAAGTTATTTTCGTTTTCAGTTGATTGTATTGCTATAATTCATTTGAGTTACGAGTTCAAATAACACTGGAATTAATTAGAGAACACCAAAATTTATAATAAAAAAGCGTTCCGAGGTCTCGGAACGCTTTTTATATGCTGAATACTTAGTGAATATCTAATACTAAAGTTAAATTCTGAATATTTCTGATTTTTGAAGTGCCACCAGCTTTTTTCGGAGGTTGCACGTAGCCAATTTGTACGTCAATTAATTGTTTACCTTTCGGCAAAATTCGATTTTTGTAATGTCTATTAGAGATTTGTGTGATTGTAAATCCTTTATAACCGAACTGATTTGCCACAAATGCTTCTACTTCTTCCTGCGAAAATATGGTATTGTTATCCAACTCCATTAATGTAAAATTTAAAATTGTAATAGAATGATTTTTTAAAAAAAATTGTGTCATCGTGTTACCATATTGACTTAGAATAGCAAATCGTATAAAAATCAAATAATGATTAATTAAAGATTCTTGTACGCTTTTACTAACTAAATAATGGATAATTTAAAATATTCTATTGAACATTCAATTGTTAAAAAACAATTTAAAAATTACCTCAATATCCAAACACGTAACTTTATTAATGAACATTTTTCATTTCAGTTTGCTAAATTAAAAACTTTCACTAAAATTGCTACTATTAAGATTAAAAAATTAATAAATACCAATTATTAAATTTGAAACGTTTTTTACTTTTCAAAACGTAAAACATATTTATGAACATTAAATCATCAATTGAAGTTGTCAGTTTTGCCTTTTTATTTATAATAATATTGACCAGTTGTGGAGATAATAAATCCTACATTGCTAATGAAACCAACGAGTTTGAAAATGCTATTTGGAATGAAGGCGATACGTTGACTTTTAAAGCGGATATATCTGATATGACCAAACGCTACAACTTAGGAATGACCTTAAAGCATAATAAAGATTATACGTACCAAAATGTTTATTTAATGATTCATACAACTTTTCCTGACGGAAAGCGATTCAGCAAACAAGTCAATATTGATATTGCGGACAAAACTGGAAAATGGTATAGTGACTGCTCTGGGAATACTTGTAAGGTTGAAATTGATATTCAAAAAGAAGCTATCTTTAATCAAGCTGGAGAATATACATTTACGGTCGAACAGTTTACGAGAGATAAGCAATTAGGAAATATTCAGAGTTTGGCGTTTTATATTGAAGATACCGGGAAGTTGAGGTGATTGTATCGCTTCGCTTGTCCCGAGATTTTGGGACAAGCGAAGCGACACAATTTTTATTTATCTTCTTCCTCTTCTTCTTCGACTTGTTCGCTGTATTCGTCAATGGTCAGAATGCCTAACTTTTTTGCACGCATTTCCCAATTTTTACGAGCTAAAGCTTGCATATCTTCGACACCATCATATTCATCGACGATTTCAGTTCCGAGTAAAGTTTCGATAATATCTTCCATTGTTATGATTCCTTCCATTCCACCAAATTCATCGACAACCAAAGCGATGTGTTCCCGTTCTGTCATTAGTTTTTGGAAAGCTTTCGGAATCGCCATGTTTTCATGGACGATTAATATATCACGACGAATTTCTTTGATTGGTAAATGACCTTCTTTATTGATAATTTTTGTCAAAAATTGATCTTTTAAGAAAAATCCATTGACGTTATCAATTCGTTCTTCATAAATCGGAATACGTGAAAAACGTAATTTCTCATTTTTTTCAAAAAATTCTTCAATCGTCATACTTTGTGGAGCTGCTTTGACAACCATTCGAGGTGTCATAATATCTCGCACTAATACTTTTTCAAATCGCATCAAGTTAGAAATAATCTTAAACTCATTTTCCTCAAAAACGCCTTCTTTTGAGCCGATTTCTATCATCGCATTAAAGTCCGCACGACTAAAAACACTTGCGTCCTTGTCTTTTTTCAATCGTTTGGTCATTAATTGAGTCAGCCATACTAAAGGATAAAAGAACCATAAAATAATTTTTAGAGAACGAACGGTAAAAGACGTTAATCCTTCCCAATTATTAGCTCCAATAGTTTTGGGGATAATTTCTGAAAAAATTAAAATCAACAAAGTCATTACAGACCCTATAATTGCATTGGTTAATCCACCGTCACCAAAAACTTTTGCACCTTGAACACCAACTAACATAGCTCCAACAGTGTGTGCTAAAGTATTTAGGGTCAAAATTCCTGCTAAAGGTCTATCAATATCTTCTCTATACTCTTTTAATTTTTCTCCAAGTGATGGATTTTCTGTAAGCTGTCGCTCCACATAAGAAGGTGTAATACTCAATAAAACCGCTTCTAAAATGGAACATAAAAAGGAAAATCCTATTGCAAAAAGTCCATACACAAATAACAGCACGTAAGCCATTTTTTTTTATTCTTAACTTTGAATACGTAACAGTTTAAGTTATTAATAGCGAAATCATTGATTTCTGAAGTATAAATACTTACTAATAATTTAGACTGTTATATTTTTGGTAATAAAATCGAAATTTAGACCTTCCTTATTATCAAAAGTGACAAAAGGGGAGTTCTAATTTCTATATTTAAATCTTAGATTTGTACGATTATTCGTCAAATATCAAGCAATACTAAGCATTTATGACAAATTGACGGAATTATTTAGACAAACATTATTTAATAAAAATAATTAATACCATGAAATTACTTCAATTGTTCATTATAATTCCTTTATTCTTAATCGGTTGTACTACCACAAAAGTAACGCAAACTGATGTAGATTATGGAAAATCACTCGAAAAATACCGAGAAAATTACAAAGCGAAGTTTTTAGCAGCCGAACGTTCGCCACTTTCAAAGGAAGATTTAGACTATTTACGGTTTTATCCAGCGGACGAAAACTTTAAAGTTACTGCCAAATTTACAAAGACAGAAAATGGTAAACCATTTGAAGTCCCAACATCAAGCGGAAAAAAAA
Source organism: Saprospiraceae bacterium (assembly GCA_045106825.1). GTDB lineage: Bacteria > Bacteroidota > Bacteroidia > Chitinophagales > Saprospiraceae > CAWVWD01. The sequence goes on from JBGCFH010000332.1 coordinate 13,120, forward strand.
AGAACTACATAGAATACGGAAAAGCAACCTTCACGATTCGAGATACAACCTGTACGATTTCGCTTTACACAAGTATGCAACTGCGTAAAATGCCACAATATAGAGATTATCTATTCGTACCATTCAAGGATTTTACAAGCGGTGAAACGACTTATGGCGGTGGAAGATATATTGATATGAAAATTGGTGATATTCAAGGCGAAGGTGACAATCAAACGGTTGTGATTGATTTTAATAAATGTTACAATCCATATTGTGCTTATCAATCTGAAGGTTGGAACTGTCCGATTCCACCAGATGAAAATTATTTGAAAATACACATCGAAGTAGGGGAGAAGGACTTCTTAAAATAAAGTTGATTGGAAATTTATGTTTAAGTATCTCACCAAAAGTAATCATGTATTCTGATTAGTCTTGTTTTTCATTCTACTTCTTCAAAAGATAGTCGTATTGAAACAAGTTTAGCACAGGCTACAGACAGTTATACTCACATTTTTTCATTGTATAACAAAAAATACTTCGTTATAATTACGTGCTTACTTCTGGTGAGATACTTAATACAATCGTTTTATATAAAAACTATTCCAACGAATGCTCTATTTTTTCATTGCAGCAACTGCAATTAAAGCAACAAGTGTTAATAAAATCATCAATGCTAAAGGAATCCAAAGCGGTGATAAAACCCAAATCCATGGCCACGAAATAACACCTACTAATTGTAATGTGACAAACGTTGCCGTTAATAATAATATGAATGTTGTCATGAAACCAAGACCTTTTTTCTTAGATTCCTTATAAAGATTCCAACTATCTTTTACCTTTTTAATTTTTTTCTTGACACGTTGAACTACTTTTTTTTGAAAAAACGTTTTGACTTTTCCTTTGAATGATTGTTTTTCTGTCGTTGATTCAATTGGTGGATTAAGTACAGAACTACTTGCAGCAAAATTGGTATTGACAACCAACATAAATGTAAATAAAAGCGTAAATTTTACGACTAATTTCATATTTGTTAATTTTAATATTATCGAATATTGGGTAAGATAATGGTTAATAATTGATTAATCAAGAAATATTTTGAACATCTACTTCAATGTTCTATTTCTTTAATATGTATAATGTATTCGTAGAATTTTCTGTTATTTGATAATATATTCTATCTTCACATTTCAAGCGGGATGGTTTTTAAAATGAATGGTTCTTTTGTCTATTTAAAGACAACAACTGATTTACAAGACCAAATTCTTCCTACAATACACTACTAATTTTTACTTTGAGGGTTTTCAGATTGTTTCTATCTTTATTAGGTAGAGATTAAATTCTATTGTACTACAAAAAATAAAAAAAAATGGCTAAAGAATATTTTAATCCAAAGGATTTAAAAAAATTTGGAAAAATAACGGATTATCAAGAGAAAATGGGAAAACAATTCTTTGAATGGTACAATGGTGTATTCAAAGGAGACTCAGCATTAACAGAACGTGAAAAATCACTAATTGCGTTAGCAGTTGCACATACTGTTCAATGTCCATATTGTATTGACGCTTACACATCATCATGTTTAGAAAAAGGTGCAGATGAAGAACAAATGATGGAAGCCGTTCATGTTGCAGCAGCAATCAAAGGCGGAGCAACACTTGTATTTGGTGTTCAAATGATGAATCACGCAGAAAAATTATCAATGTAAACTGGTTGTTTGTTACTGGTTTTGCCAATAACCAGTAACAAGTTTCCAGCAATTAGTAACAAGAATGGGTGTAAAACAAAAAAGTAAATCACTAAAATCAAGAGGAACGGATATATCTAATGCTTTTTTTCAATTAGATATTCTGAATGGAAAAGAAGTAACTGATGCTAAGTTTCCAAAGTTTTCGGATAAAGTAGCGAATTTGGGATTTCGCCCATTACGACCTACAACATTAGAAATCTTTCAATTAAACATTGGTAAACTATGTAATCAAACCTGTGCACATTGTCATGTCGATGCTGGACCTGATCGTAAGGAGGAAAATATGGGTAAAGCAACATTGGAACGTTGTTTGGAAATCATTGCTGCTATTCCGACTATCAAAACAGTAGATATTACAGGTGGTGCTCCAGAGATGAATCCACATTTCAAATGGTTTGTAGAAGAATGTACAAAGTTAGGTAAAACAGTGATGAATAGATGTAATCTAACCATCATTATGGCAAACAAAAAATATCAAGAATTACCTGAATTTTTCAAGAAAAATAAGGTACATATTGTATCGTCATTACCTTATTTTTCTAAGAAGAGAACGGATAGTCAACGTGGCGATGGCGTTTTTGAAGATTCTATCAAGGCGTTACAAATGCTCAATGATGTTGGGTACGGAAAAGAAGGAACGGGTTTAACTTTGGACTTAGTTTATAATCCTTCAGGTGCGTTTTTACCAGCATCACAAGAAACACTTCAAGCTGAGTTTAAGCGTCAACTTAAACGTAAATACGATATTGAATTTAACTCGCTTTTTGCGATTACAAATTTACCAATTTCTCGCTTTTTGGATTATTTAATTCAGACAGAAAACTATGAGGAATATATGGAAAAGTTAGTAGATGCTTACAATCCAGGAACGGTAGAAGGTTTGATGTGTCGGAATACAATTTCGGTAAGTTGGGAAGGTTACTTGTATGATTGTGATTTTAATCAAATGCTGGATTTAAAAGTGGCCAGTACGTCACAACATATTAATGATTTTGATATTGAAGCGTTGAAGAATAGACCAATTGTACTTAACCAACATTGTTATGGTTGTACTGCTGGTGCAGGTTCGAGTTGTGGTGGAGAGATTGTGTAAGTAGTTTTCAATTGGCATTTTTCTGTAATAGTGACGTAATGTATTTAAAAAAATTACGTTACTATTCACTGAAAACTGCCAACTGTTTACTAAAATTCGTAAGTAACGATTACAAATAGCCTTTCATCTTATACGCCAAATAACCGACTATTTCTTTCATGGTGATTTGCCACAATTCTATATTTTCGGTATCTGGTGCGACGACATTTAATAACGTAATTTTGGCTTTTGATTTTACATCGGCACTAAAAGCGTCACAATTTAAGCCTTGTTTTTGAAAACAAGCCATTGCACGACGTTGATGAAATGCAGAAGTTATCAATAAAAATTTTCCATTTGGATATTTTTCTTTTAAGATTTTGGCAGAATAAATGGCGTTTTCATATGTATTACGAGATTCTTTTTCAAAAAAAATATCTTCCCGTTTGACACCCATTTTTTGTAATACATTCAAACTACTCGTCACTTCTTCAAAATCACTTCCTATCGTACCATTTCCACCGGACAACATTATTTTTTTTATCTTACCAGCAACATATAATTCCACTGTTTGAATCAAGCGATTACCATTTCTACTTAATGTCGTAAAGTCATAATTTTCTTTTAACTCTAAAGTATAACCACCTAAAAGAATACCGACTTCGTAGTTTTCTACACCAGCAATATTTTGTTTTTCATATTCCCACAACCCAATAGTTTGTTGTGCTAAAAAGGTATTCGTCAAAAATAGAAACAAAACCAAATTAGCTATAATTACTCGTTTTTTTCGCTTTCTATCTTTTGTCCAAAGTGCATAAATTAACAAGCCAATTATCCAACTGGAAGGCGATATTATAAAAAATAGAACTTTTGAAAGTATAAAAAACATGTGTTAGAATAAAGTTTAATTATAAATCGTAAAAATTTTGTTCATTAAAATCTTTTAATAAAATCGGTTTTTCCTTTACTAAGTTCACAGATGTAGTTATCGTAGGTAATTCACTTAGTTTTTCATTTGTCATATCCCATTCACTAAACTCTTCGATACGTTTACCTGATAGATAATTTGTGCTTCGATTTCCTGAGCCATCGCCAACCGCATTTCCATAATTATTATACTCCGAGCCAATCAGTACATAATCATCAATGGAGTTCTCATAACGAAATTTCCATTCATTATCAAATCGCATATCCTGACGTTTGACGCTCAATACATTTTTATTTAAATGTAACTGCGAAGTCGGTGCATTATGAATAAAGTAACCATCTAAATTACCGCTTTCCGCTACTTTTTTGAAATCATTATTGGGTTGTTGTTCGTATATTACAACACGTACATCCTTTGCATCTTGAAAAAACTCTGCTTCGTCAGAGGCAATAATTGCTGCAAAATCTTGAGCATTATCGCCATTAAAGTCACCCTTTAAAAAGTTAGTTCCTTTCTCGTAAGATACAATCTTGAAACCATCAGGAATAATTTTTTTAGCCATCTCCGAATCAACTTCTGGCGATGATTCGAGTGCTTTAGCTGTTTTTTCTTTTAGTTGTTCAACTTGATTTTGACTACTCGTAGAAGCAGTATCACGACAACTTGACAATATAAACATGCAAATGATAAAAGTAAATAGTTTGGTTTTCATAGTATTGTGTTTTTTTAAAAAATACAATATACAATTAATGTCATTTTACCTCAAACCATAATCTTGGTTTTTTATTTTCACTATCCGTATCTTGATAATTCACAAAAATCTCCTCTCCAATTTCAATCTTTCGAATACAATGAACTTCAAAATAATTCGTCTCTAAATTAATAAAAATCTCTGCATTCGGATTTGGACTATGATTATAAATCAAACCATAACCTAACGGAAAACAAACATCACCAGAATCATTTGGAATCACATAATAATAATCGTGCAAAACGGTTTTATGAATTAAAGTAACTTCTTTTTTAGGAATAATAATTAACGGACAAAGCTCAATTACACAATCAACTTCAACCTCTTCTGATGTAAAAACGCCTCGACCTCGACCTTCAGATTCCATAATGTATAAACTTGGAATATGTAACATAAAATGATATTTCATGAATAATTTGATTGCAATTTATTTCCAAAATTGCCACCATTTTTTAACTTTTTTTCGAGCTTCTTCGGCTTCTTTTTCTCTTCGTTGTTTAAGTTCTTCGTCATGTTTTCTCCATCGTTCTAAATACTCCTCATAACTTCCATCGTTTTTATGTTTATAAATTTCAACCGAACCACTAAAAGCCAACGCAACATCACCAAATTCAATAATTTCATCTTTATATTCACGTTTCGCTGAAACGTAAAATAGAAATCACAATTGCTAAATTTTGCTTCGCAAAATGCTTTTTTCACGCAGATTCACGCAGATTCACGCAGATTCACGCAGATTTTCTAATAATTGGTAGAAAAAATGGTTTAT
>JBGCFH010000333.1:0-4926 GCA_045106825.1 Saprospiraceae bacterium
AAAACTTAGTTCTTTTCCTTAAGTTGACGACATTCGATTTAAAATCGCCTGTCGAATGTTCTTATTTAAGCAAAAAAGTCATTAAAAGCATCAATTCTTTATAAAACGCATTATAAAAATTTTTAAACCGAGAATGGCTGTGAACAAACTTTGTCAAAACAAATAAAAAAGTCAAAAATTTGATTATATAAAAGTTGCGAATTTTCGCTAAATAATGTATTATTGTAAAACAAAGCGAAAATTCGCTAATAAATTACACTAACAAAAAGATTAAAATTTACAATTATGATGGCGACTGCGGAGAAAACGCAAACCTACCAAACGCCAAATGGAGTTCGTATTACAGGAGCTTTTGATGAAAGTTATGCTGAGATACTGACACCTGAAGCACTGGCGTTTATTGCGAGTTTGCATCGTTGGTTCAATCCAATTCGGAAACAACTATTGGCAAACAGACTAATCGTACAAGAGGAAATCAATCAAGGAATATTTCCGACTTTTCTAAAAGAAACCGAACACATCAGAAATTCCGACTGGCAAGTCGAACCTGTACCTGAAAATTTGCAAGACAGACGAGTTGAAATAACCGGTCCTGTGGACAGAAAAATGGTGATTAATGCACTCAACTCCGGTTCTAAGGTTTTTATGGCGGATTTTGAAGATGCCAACTCACCGACTTGGTCAAATAATGTCGAAGGACAAATCAATTTACGTGATGCAATTCGTAAAAACATTTCGTTTACCAATCCTAAAAATGGTAAATTTTATGAATTGAATGACACAACAGCAACGTTGATGGTTCGCCCGAGGGGTTGGCACTTGGACGAAAAAAATATGACAGTTGATGGCGAATTGATGAGCGGTTCGTTGTTTGACTTTGGTTTATTTTTCTTTCACAATGCTCAAGAATTAGTCAATCAAGGCGGTGGCGTTTACTTTTATTTACCAAAATTAGAGCATTACTTAGAAGCCCGTTTGTGGAACTCTGTCTTTGTCTTTGCACAAAAGGAATTGGGTATTGCTCAAGGTACAATCAAAGCAACGGTACTGTTAGAAACGATTTTAGCGGCTTTCCAAATGGACGAACTTCTTTGGGAATTGCGTCAACATTCTGCTGGTTTGAACTGCGGACGTTGGGATTATATTTTCTCATTTATTAAGCGTTTCCGCAATCACAGTGAGTTTGTGATGCCTGATCGAGGTCAAGTAACGATGAATGTACGTTGTATGAAATCGTATTCTGAGTTGCTTATCAAAACGTGTCACCGAAGAGATGCGTTCGCAATGGGTGGAATGGCGGCTCAAATTCCGATTAAGAACGATGAGGCTGCGAATGAAATCGCATTTGGTAAAGTTGCTGCTGACAAATTGCGTGAAGCAAAAGATGGACATGATGGAACTTGGGTTGCTCATCCTGGTTTGGTCAAAACTGCAATGGATATTTTTGATGAATATATGCCGAATGCCAATCAAATTGATAATAAACGTTTAGATGTTGAAGTGACAGAAGCGGATTTATTGGCTGTTCCTCAAGGTACAATTACTGAAAATGGGATTCGTGAAAACATCAATGTGAGTATTTTGTACATCGAAAGTTGGTTGCAAGGAAACGGTGCAGCAGCGTTGTATCACAAAATGGAAGATGCTGCAACGGCTGAAATATCAAGAACGCAACTTTGGCAATGGATTCAGAACGCTTCAACAACTGATATGGACGAAATTATCACACAAGAACTAATTGATTCGCTCATGCCACAGGAACTGAAAAGTATTGAAAATTATGTCGGTGTAGAACGCTACAAAAGTGGTCGTTTTACAGAAGCTGTCGAGATTTTTAATTACTTATTGAAAGATCAGGGTTTTCCTGATTTCTTAACTTTGGAGGCTTATAAATACATTAAGTAGGTACTGGTTGCTGGATACTTGTTACTGGACTCTGATTGCTACTCAAGACTTTCTGTCATTCCTGCCTACGGAGGAATGACGGGAAAACCAGGATTCCTAGATTGTAAAAGATAGAAAATTTGGCGTAATCGCTAAATCAATTACGAACAGGAATATTATGAATTTTTAACTAAAAAAATTACATAAAGGTAAAAACGGAGATTTTGCCTAATGGGAAAGGTATGCTTTATTTTTCCTCTTTTCACTAACAAAAAAATAATAATATTATGTCAACTTATTTATCAGCATTTGAAAAAGTGCGTTCACTAAAAGCAAAGTATGGAGATACTTGGGCAGCCGTTAGTCCAAAAAATACGGCTCGAATGATGATTCAAAACCGATTCAAAACTGGTTTGGATATTGCGAAATATACCGCTGCAATTATGCGTTAAGATATGGCGGAATATGATGCGGATTCTGCTAACTATACACAATCATTGGGTTGTTGGCACGGATTCGTAGCTCAACAACAGATGATTTCAGTTAAAAAACATCATGGTACAACTGCAAAACGCTACATTTATCTTTCTGGTTGGATGGTTGCAGCATTGCGTTCAGAGTTTGGGCCTTTGCCTGACCAATCAATGCACGAGAAAACGGCTGTTCCGAAGTTAATTGAAGAGATTTATATATTTTTGCGTCAAGCAGATGCGATTGAGTTGAATGATTTATTTCGTCGATTAGATGCTGGCGAAGATGTATTGGAACAAATCGAAAATTTTGAAACACACGTTGTTCCGATTATTGCGGATATTGATGCAGGATTTGGAAATGAAGAAGCAACTTATTTACTGGCTAAAAAAATGATTGAAGCTGGTGCGTGTGCGATTCAAATCGAAAATCAAGTTTCGGATGCAAAACAATGTGGTCATCAAGATGGAAAAGTTACTGTTCCGCATGAAGATTTTATAGCTAAATTAAATGCTGTTCGTGCTGCCTTTTTAGAATTAGGAGTTGATGATGGAATTATCGTTGCTCGTACGGATTCTGAAGGTGCTGGTTTGACACAAAAGCTACCTGTTTCTTTAGAAAAAGAAGATTTGGCTTCAAAATATTTGGATTTTGTAGAAGCAGAAGAAATTGCGATTGATGATGTAGGTGAGAATGAAGTCTTATTAAAACGTGATGGAAAGTTAGTTCGTCCAGTTCGTATGCCAAATGGCTTGTATAAATTTAGAGCAGGAACGAATATTGATCGAGTTGTTTTGGATTGTATCACAAGTCTTCAAAATGGTGCGGATTTATTGTGGATTGAAACGCCTACGCCTCACGTTGGGCAAATCGCTCATATGGTAAATCAAGTGAAGGAAATTATTCCAAATGCAAAATTGGTTTATAATAATTCGCCTTCCTTTAATTGGACACTGAACTTCCGTCAACAGGCTTACGATAGAATGTTGGAAGCTGGTGAAGATATGTCTATTTATAATCGTGCAAAATTGATGGATGCAAAATATGATGAAACACCTTTGTCAACCTTTGCCGATAAAATGATTTTGAATTTCCAAAAAGAAGATGCAGCGAAAGCTGGGATTTTCCATCACTTGATTACGTTGCCGACTTATCACACGACTGCTTTACATATGAATGATTTGGTAGAAGGTTATTTCGGTGACCAAGGAATATTGGCTTACGTTTTAGGCGTTCAACGTCAAGAAATTCGTAAAGGTGTTTCTTGTGTTAAACATCAACGAATGGCTGGTTCAGACTTAGGTGACGACCATAAAACGTTCTTTGCTGGTGACAAAGCCTTGAAAGCTGGTGGTGAGAAAAATACGAGCAATCAGTTTGAAATAGTGGAAGAAGAACCTGTTTTGGTCTAAACCAAAAAGGATTATTTTATTAATGAATTATTTTAGGGAAATCATTTTTTATGGTTTCCCTAATTTTTTCGTTCTGTCTCAAAACTTTGGACTTTTTTGATGATTCTATTTTTTTTGTAACAACAATTCACTTTAGGGAGCAGGAAAATAAGATGAGATTTTCCTAATCTGCGTGAGTTTATTACAATTGCACATGAATATGATCATCATGTCGAACTGCTCCGCAACCGTGAAAACGAATTTTAGAATTATTCAATTGCAATCGTTGTTTTAAATGTGGTTCGATGAAGATTTTTCCTAATTCTTTATTTCTCAAAAGGCTTCTCATCAAGTGTCGATTGCCTTCGTTAGAGAATTTTAAATCTCGATTGATTTTTCCTAAAGTCAAGTATTTTGTAAAATCATATTGCCAATAACCATGATTTTTACATTTTGCCGTTTGGTTAAATTCATTCGGTTTTGGTGACTCAAAAACGCCATAACCTGAAATAGATTTTCGTTGGTGTTTTATCTCGCCATTCCCATTTTCATAAACCAAATTCAAGTCGATTTTTTTACCATCATTATGGCTCAAATGAGGTAATAATGGAAACTTATCAATAAAAGGAAAACAAGCATCGAGGTATAATATTTTGACATTCGTATTTTCTAAATTATCGGCTGTTTTTTGTAATAATTCGTTGAGTTCGGGTTTCACATAATTACGATTAAGTAGAATAGTCATATAAGTTGCTGGTTGTATTTTGTCGGAATGTGCAACCTTTTCTCGTCCAAATATAGGGGCAATGATTGGTACAAACAGCAAAACAGAAAGTAGGTAAATTGTTAAAAAAATACTCAAATATTTGAACTTAAACGAACGTTTCCAACGTTGATTAACAGATAAACTTATTAATAAAACAATACCTCCAATTTGAGAAATAATTGTTAAAAAGAGAAATAAAAAGCTATAAATGATACCTTTACCAAGCATTTTCATAAATAAAAAAGTTAGGTGTTTGAATGATACATTAAATTGAAGTTTCAGCAATTCCCCATATGGATTATTTATCCATAAAACTATTCAATTTGAATATCAAAATTATATGCTACAATACGGTAAACTTCCTCCATAGATTCACAAATAAGACTATGAAAAGTAGCCTTTATAGATTCCCAA
>JBGCFH010000334.1:0-37568 GCA_045106825.1 Saprospiraceae bacterium
TTCACTATTTTCGCCTGTGGGATAAAGTAAAGTCTTTCAAAGAACGTTTTCACAATTTTCTCCAATTTTCAGTGCAGGATAATCAAGCATTCATCAGAGTTTGTGACATTAGGTAAACTACAAAATTTCAAAGCATAGCATTAAATTTAAAAACGAAAATATTACGTTTTGCCTTGCAAAACAATCATCTCACGCAGATTTTGCAGATTCACGCAGATTTTTCATTAACAAAATCATTTTTTTTATCAAAAAAAATCTGCGTGAAAAAAGCATTTTGCGAAGCAAAATTTAGCAATTGTGATTTCTATTTTACGTTTCAGCGAAACGTAAATAATTAGTGACCAATTTCTGTAATTTTAGCTTTAGCTGATTGAATTAATTCTGGGAAAAATTTTATAAAATCATTGTTTAATGCTTCTTTATGTTGTCGTAAATCATCAATTGCTTTTAGCATATTGTGTTTGTTACTAACACGAGTTGCTAACCGCTGAAAGGCATATTCAATCCGTGTTTCTTGTTGATAACCAACCAGCCAATTGTGTGAAATCATTTTTTTGAAGATTCGGCTTGATCGCTTAGGCATGATTTCGAAATTACGTTCTAAGTGAGTATAAGTTTCTAAGGCAAAATCATTTAACGATTGTTCAGAAAACATTGACCAATTATTCGCCAAAAAATAATCATAAAATATATCAACGACAACGGGAGCATAACGTTGTTGAGTTGGTTTAAGTCTTTTTATACTTTGTTTGAGTATAAGATGATTATCAGAATAAAAATCAATATGTCGATGTAAGACGATTCCTTCTTGAATTGATTTAGGGTATTTCTCAAACTGTTTTCGACCTTTAACAAAGTCACCCATTAAGTTCCCAACCAATAATTGTTCATTTCCAAAAGAAAGATATGCATGTGCGAGATAGTTCATATCATAAAGATACAAATTGAGAATGGAAAATTGAGAATGGAAAAAATTGATAAAAAAAAATCCGTTTCGTGAGAAACGGATTTATATTAGGACGAAAAAGACTATTTAAGACAAACTTAAAAGTCTAAATTCTTTATAGTATTTTTTAATCAAAAAATTATCCCAAATAGGATTTCAAGGCATTACGATTGTAAGACTTGCGTAATCTTCTGATTGCTCTTTCTTTAATTTGACGGACACGCTCACGAGTCAGGTTGTATAATTCACCGATTTCTTCTAAAGTTAAAGGTTTTCTTCCATCCAAACCGTAGTAAGCACTTAATACTTCGACTTCACGAGGTGATAAAATTTGTAATCCTTCCTGAACCTCTTCTACAAGCGACTGACTCATCATTTTTTTATCGGGGTTCATACCTGAATCAATACGCATCAAATCCAACATTGTTGCATCGCCTTCCTCACCATTTATCGGTGCATCAGTTGATAAGTGTCGTCCGCCACCTTTAAGCATTGTTGCGACTTCTTTAGGCTTAATATCTAATAACTCAGCTAATTCTTCATTAGTTGGTTCACGTTCAAACTTTTGTACAAATGAAATGAATGCTTCATTTACTTTATTATAAGAACCAACTTTATTTAACGGTAAACGGACAATTCTTGAATATTCGACAATTGCTTGTAAGATAGATTGACGAATCCACCAAACAGCATAGGAAATGAATTTGAAACCACGAGTTTCATCAAAACGCTTAGCCGCTTTCATCAAACCTACGTTTCCTTCATTAATTAAATCACTTAAGGAAAGTCCTTGATTTTGGTATTGTTTTGCTACAGAAACGACAAAGCGTAAGTTTGACTTTGTTAATTTATCCAAAGCATTTTCATCACCTTGTTTGATTCGTTTTGCTAAGTCTGCTTCTTCATCGGCAGTAAGCATCGGAATCTTTCCAATGTCATTAAGATATTTATCTAACGCCAGACTTTCTCTATTGGTAATTTTGTTGGTAATTTTTAATTGTCTCATATTCGCCTAATAAAATCGTGTAGTTTTAAATATGTTTTATGTGAGTATGATTAGTGATATTGTAAATTAATTACGAGAATAGTGGTAAAAAGTTGCACTTTTTTTTACTTGCCCCTTGATTTTTATTGTAAAAAGTTGTATATCAGAGCCTATTCAAGAAAAAATATTTTAATAATCATTATATAACCAATAACTCTACCAATTTTTAATTCTCCTTTTTTATAAAATCCACCAACTTTTTTGGCTATATTCTTTAATCTCTTTTTCGGATACTAACAACTTCCAATTTTTATGTAAATGAAACGTTTCATCACGATTGAATGTGATTGCTTGTTGTCCATTTTTTTGTAAAGAGGCAAATAAATCCAACTGTTTGCTTTTTATGTATGCTTGTTTGTTTGGATAATATTTATCGAATGATTTTTTCCAAATATGTGTTTCACAAGCATTACATTTAAAACCATTCGCAGCAATCGCACCACAAACTAAACAAGGATTAAGGTCTTTAAAATAAGTGTTAACTTGTTGAGAAGTAATGTCAGTGAAGTTTTTTGGAACTTGTTTTATTAAGGAGTAAAAATTTTTTGTTGAGGTGTTTAAATATATTTTTTGTCCATTTACAGCTTGTAGTCGTAATTCATTTTTCGTTAAACTCGCCTTTGTAATGTTTTTCCAAAAAAACTTTTTTATAGACTTTATTTGCCCATTTTTAATAATATGAATTTCAAAACCATTTTTATCAATATTCTGAATAGAACTAATTGACCAACCTAAGCTAATCGTAAATTTATCTCTAAATCGGTAGTAAAATATTCCAATAATCGTTATGATAACAAATGGTAAAGCACTTGCCCATTTCTCTTCACTTATGAGGACAAACCCTATTAATAAACTTATCGCAAAAATTAGTTGAGAGGAAATATCTATTAGTCTAAAAATCCATGATGGAAACCATATTTTCATTTCCTTTTTGGGCATCATAAATTGAACGTCATCAAAGAATAAGGCTGTACTTACTGAAAGTCCTCTAAGTGACCAAAATGAAAGAAATATGAAAATTAGTGCAACAATAAATCCCATTGATTAATAAATCTTTGAAAATCAGTTAAATACAAAAAGTCTATTATTTACTAAAAATGGTAATCTCATTAATTTTATTTACCATTTTTATAAACAATTTTGAATAATTATAAAATTATATTAGCTAAATAAAAATCAAACTTAAAAATATTTTGTTTTGGATAATTTTTAGGTTAATTATTAAATTTATAATGAAAGTAGTATTTTATTAGAAATATTTAAAAAAAAGTATCGAGTGATGAATAAATTACCAAAAAAATTGGTGAATCAAGATTTCTATCGCATCTTTGTACTATCAAATTCATACTAAGTATTTAGAATGAATTTAATTATCAAGGCATAGCATTTTTTTAGTATAAAATATGGTTAAACCCTCAGTTTTCCACTGAAACGCAGTAATAGCGTTGGAAACTGAGGGTTTTTTTATTTCTAATCCTCACATCGACCAAAAGTTAATGTAGTATAAAAAACACCTAATTTTCAATTAGACCAGATATATGAAAAGCGACTTCGAAAACTCCGAAGTCGCTTTTCATATATTTATTTAGCTAAATGATTAATTAACAGCTATATCATGTGAAACGTCTCTACTTTTGAGAATTATTTCCAAAATAGGATCATCTTCTGCGTGATAACCTTCCTTAATATCTACATCATACATCTTCGCTAACGTACACCAATATGTAGCAGAAAAACCACCTTTCCAATCTTTTACAAGATTGTATAAAGGTTCTTCCATTTCACGCTCAATCATTGCAATTAGGATTTTGCTTTGTGATTGTGTTAAGGTTTTTAGTTGTGCTTTAAACTCTTCTTCGAGTTCATCTTGAAGTTCTTTAATATGCTTTTTACGATTACGTTTTTTCAAATCTTTAGTCGTTGCTTCCAATTCTCTAAGTGTTTTGATTACTTGTACAGCATACGGATAAACGATATTAGCATTTGTTGCGGTATAATGATAATGAAGTCGCTCTTTTTTACTTCTGAATTTCCTTTTGTGGACGACAAAAACCATTTCTATCTGCTCCGAATAAGTTGTATCTCCATTTGTATTTATTTTTCCTTCTAATACTTTTCCATCTACAACTTTTTGAAATGATAACACTGTTTCTTGTGCAAAAGCACTGAGTGCAAAAAATGTCATTACTAATAGTAAAAATTCCTTTTTCATATTTTGTTTTTTTTGAGTATTTCTTTATTCAACAAACGTTATTAAATGAACAATTGATATAAGCCAAACTTTATTCCAAGTAATTTTTACTAATATGTTCGATATTTGTTTCAATTATTCTAAATAATTGAAACTTATCACTTTAAGAAGAGGTTTTAGCATCGTTCTTTTTTAGTTTTATCTTGATACTCCTACTTTTATAAAACCCAAACTCATAAAAGAGATTGATACTATGATAATTGAAAACGATACTATCTTTTTTCCAAAAGAATTAATGTCTATAAAATATAATGGTAAAATTATTCCAAATGGGAAAACACATAACTTACTCAAAACAGGTGCAAATTGTCAAGTTTTTGCCTATCATATTTTAAGATTAAATGGTTATAAAATACCTGATTATCGTTCGAGTGAATTATGGTCAGATTCCGAATATTCAATGGTTGTCAATTCTGATTTTCAACCACTGGATATTTTATTTTTTAATAAAAACGAAAATCCGTTTGGAGCTCATTTAGCAGTTTATATTGGAAACAATAAAGCGATTCATTTGGCGAAACATATTGGTAAACCTGTGATTTGGACGATTGAGGCGTTTTTGGAATTGGAAAAATATCCACCGAGATTTCGGGGCAAGCAAGTGTTGATTGGTGGAAAACGGTTTGAGATTCTATAATTACAAAATTATACTTAACTTTGAAATATTAATTTTTAAGTAAATTTATCATGATAAATAAAGCAATTCAACTCAAACAAGAATTAGATAAACTCCGTCCAATCTCTCCAGAAATGGAACAGCGAATTATGCAAAAATTTCGCTTAGATTGGAATTATCATTCTAATAATTTAGAAGGAAACTCTTTGACTTATGGAGAAACAAAAGCTTTGATTTTATTTGGTATTACAGCAAATGGAAAACCATTAAAAGACCATTCGGAAGTTATTGGACATGATGACGCTATTAAATGGATATTAGAAATTATCAAAGAAGATAGACCATTGAGTGAAATGTTTATCCGAGAATTACACGAACTTATTTTAAAAGCACCTTATAAATCAAAAGCAAAAACACCTGACGGAAAACCAACTACAAAGACAATAAATATCGGTGTTTATAAAACAAGTCCAAATCATGTTAAAACCGTAACTGGTGAAATATTTCGATTTGCAACCGTCGAAGAAACGCCAGCAAAAATGGCGGATTTAGTAAAATGGTACAGAGCAGAAGTAGAAAAAGAGGACGTAAATCCAATTTTATTAGCAGCTGAATTTCACTATAAATTTATACGTATTCATCCATTTGATGATGGAAATGGAAGAACAGCAAGAGTTTTAATGAATTTCATTTTGATGCAATTCAATTATCCACCTGTAATTATTAAAACAGAAGATAAAGAAAATTACTTTGCAGCTTTGCGTCAAGCTGATGCAGGAATTTTTGAACCGTTTGTAAATTATATTGCTACAAACCTTGTTCATTCGCTTGAAATAATGCTTAAAGGTGCAAAAGGTGAACCTATTGAAGAACCTGATGATATTGATAAGGAAATTGCTTTGTTGAAGGCGAGTTTGTCAAAACAACAAAAAAGAAAGAAAGGAAAAGAATATATGCCGAATTTAATAGAAGAATTTATTGTACTTTTTATTGATGAGTTTATACTAAAATGCCAAAGTTTAGATGAATTGTTTTTTAATTCTAAAGTCAAAATTATTAGTGCTTCGATATTTGAAAACGAATTGCACCTTATTAAAGGCCACAATAATGTGAGTGAAATTATTGATAGAGAAGATATAAAAATAGTTGATTTTATTGAGATAAAATATCTATGGAACGGACTAAAGGTTTCAGATAATGAAAGTAATATTAGTACAGGTATAAATTTTATTTTTAATGAATATTCATATGAAATAAATTGGTACAAAGATAAAACTATTGAGTTTTATGGAATTGAATTAAGTAACGAAAAAAAAGCTACAATCATTAATGATACAATAAAATCTGTTTTAGAAAAGATACGATTAATTTCAGATTCTGAAACAAGTACGGAATGATGAAAAATTATAACAAAAAAGCTACACCGAAAATCTCGATGTAGCTTTTTAAAAATCTCAGCTCCGATAAAAAATCGGAGTAAACTGTTTTGCGTCTCAGCGTTCAATCTATTTCAAAGATTTTATCTTAATATTCCGATACCAAACCAAATCTCCATGATCTTGCAACGAGATATGACCTTTTTTATACGTACCAAAACCTTTCATATCCTTGAATTTAGAATTGGCAATCATCTCTTTCCATTTGTCCGTAAACATTTCATATTCAACGACTTTTCGACCATTTAACCAATGTTCCGTCATGCCATCATTACGAACAATCAAACGAATTTTGTTCCATTGACCAGCAGGTTTTACCGTAACTCGATTACATTCAATCATGTCATATAAGTCACCAGCACGATGCGTTACAAAGCGAGAATCTGGGTGACAAACATTATCCAAAACTTGCATTTCTGGGCCAGTTTGCCAAACATAATCGAAGTTGTTATCTTCATGAACGTTGAAGATAATTCCACTATTTCCGCAATTTTGAATTCGCCATTCTAATTGCAATTCGTAATTTTCGTAGGCTTTGTCCGTGATAATGTCGCCACCATCTTTCACTTGCCAACCATCATTTCCTTGAGCTTTCGTCAAAGCAATGGCGTTATCTTCAACTTTCCAAGCCGAACCAATTGTCTCTTTACGGAAGTTTCTCCAACCAGTTAAATCCTTACCATTAAACAATAATTCCCAACCAGCTGCTTTTTCCGCTTCGCTCAACGTATTCGGAGTTTGTGCAGCGACAGGATTTGAAAAACCAGGCTTATCTGTTGGAATATAATTCATTGTGTACCAACATTCTGTTGACCACAATTCTTGATTTGTTTTACTCAAAAACGTACCGGTTAAGCGAATGTAAACCAAGTGATTTTCCTTCATTCCATCTAATTCCAAAAATACCTTTTTGCGGTCTTTTGAAATATTAATAGATTTGATTGGCAATGATGTTTCATTCATTTTTGGTCCACCATAATTTTCCGTTGGCTTGTAAAACCATTGTTTAATTTGGTAATCATCAACCGAATTTCCATAAGTATCGCCAATCGGTTCTGTCATTTCAATCTCTACACCATTTGATTTTGCACGAACTGCCAACATTTCAAACGTTGATTTTTCATTAAACGTAAAACGCTCTAAACCATACCATTGAGCTCCTGAATGTTGCCAATTACCCGGATTTCCAATTCCACCAACATAAAGATTTTTACCTTTCGGATCCCAAGCGATACGATTCACACCAGCTTCCATTCCTTGTGTGAAACGGAACAAAGCACCTTGCAATTTTCCATTCACTTCATCGACAAAAACACGTTTCAATCCACCATGAGTTACTTCACCATGAATCATTTGACCTTTATAAATTCCATGTTTCAAAACACCAGGTTGTGATGGAGAATTTCCGATTTCATCTTGTGGCAACCAAACCAATGGCAACGTTTCTTCCTTACCTTCTGTACCTTCAAAGTCCACCGAACGAGAACCGAACCAAGCATCTTTCGTCACATGCATAATCTTCGAAGCAGGTAACCAATCACCTTGATTATCCGACACGAAAATCTCGTCATTATAACCAAAACCAATTCCATTTGGCGTTCTAAGTCCAGAAGTCAAGAATTCAACCGAACCATCTTTTTTAGAAATTTTAACCGTTTTTCCTCGGTCAGCAACTTGCTTTGCACTTGCTCCACCGGGTAAAATTCCTGTTGCTAAATTTCCATAAAAATGTCCATCACGATATATCAACCCAAAAGCAAATTCATGAAAGTTAGAAGAAACCAACCAATCGTTAGAAACCGTGTGATATTCGTCTGCAATATCATCGCCATTATTATCCACTAATCGAGTTAATTCTTGTTTTTGTAATACATAAATATCGCCATCAACAACAGTAACACCAAGCGGTTCAGCCAAACCTTTGGCAACTCTTTTGACCTTAATTTTCTCAGGATTATCTTGATCTAAATTACTTAGAATATAAACAGAACCAGTCGGTTCCCAAGTCGAAACAACCATTCTTCCATCGTCCATAAACGCCATTCCACCGACTTTTGGCAAGAATGTACTCGGACGTGCAGCCGTCAAATCAAAACTCGGATGAACGCCAGCGACAGGCGAACGATCGCCCGGAATTGTCACTTCATCATTCAAAGGCATTGATAAACCAACAACCTCATTTTGACGACTTCCATCTTGAACCATCATCGTTTGTGGCACAATTTCAAATTCTCCACCATCAAACGGACGATATTGAAACGAAATCGCTCTTCCACCTTTTCCTTGAAAAAACTCAATCTTAAACGGATGATGACCTTCATTCAAACCAACTGCTACATCTTTTGCTTCCGCACCATGCAAACCATCGTGATTAATTACTTCTTTTCCACCAATCAACAAACGAGAACCATCATCACTCGCCAAACGAAAAACGTAAGTTCCAGCTTTTTCTATTTTCAAAAATCCTTCATAGCTTATCGCAAAATCCTCTGTTAATTCTTTAAAATCTTCTGCATAAGCATGAATTTTTGTCAATGTTCCTCCATAAGTTGGTTTTGCATTCCAATTAACATCAGCTAATTTATTTAATGGTTTATCAGAAACGTAGGCTTTCGCCAAACAGCCTGATAATAAGTTCATCTCCTCAGTCGTCTTAACAGGTTTCAAATAGTCCGCTTTTGCCACTTCTTTGAATCCGCCAACTGCACCTGCTTCCTCTTCATCTGCGTCTAAAGATAAAATGTATGTCACCATTTCAGTAACGTCTTTTTTATCAGCATCAGGATGTGCAGTCATTGCTGCTTCTCCCCAAACACCAGAACCACCATTGATAACTTTTGAAGTTAGTTTGGTAATCGTTTCTTCACTTGTTTCGTAGCGTTTTGCAATGTCCACATATGCTGGACCAACAGTTTTGCTATATGTATTATGACAAGTCGGACAATCCGTTTTTGCAATCAATTTTGCACCTAAAGGAATTTCTTCTTCTTCTGCTTTTGAGTTTTCATTTCTTGTATCAATAATCAATGGTTTTGCTGTAAACATTGCAGTAATGACCGTTGATTTATCATTATTCAAGACCAACTCACCAGCAAAATCAAATCCACTTAAACCTTTCGCTTTATGAGCTTCGAAATTAGAAACAGCCCATTCACCATCGGTGATTAAACTACTTTCCATAGCTATCGAACTTAAGTTCATTGTATAACTTACTTTCGCATCATCAGGCACATTTGCCAAATGAAAGACTCGTTTTAATCCACGATTTTTATCTTCAATAACCGCTTCAGGCTTTTCATTGACTTTAATTCTATCACCATTTTTTAAGCCTAATTCATACATAAATACAACCTGTTCACCCACAAAGCGATGTCCTTTATATTCGACTGTTGGCATTTCGACTTTATCGTTGATGGTAACTGACCAAGGTGAAGCAACCTCATTTATAAACCAAGCATCACCGATTGAGGTCGGTTGAGGACCGTGAGCTGTCGTGAAAACTGCACCATCAAAATTTACTGTTCCATCCCAAACTTTATATACATTTCCACTTTCGGCAGAATAAGCTATCCAAACGTCATCGTGTAACGCAGCCGTTACCATTCTCGGAATTGAATCCATCACCGAACGGAAAACCCAATGGTCTAAAGGTCGGTCATATTTTGAAGTTTCATTTTTTCCACAACTCGCCATTAAAGCAACTATAGCTATGAAAAATAGGTAGTTAAATATTTTTCTCATTTTTATATTTGGTTGTATTTATAATTTGATTGTAAGGCTTAAAGATAGGAATTGTGATTGAGAAATGAATTTTTGGGAATGTCGATTTTGAGAATTAACATGTTGTTAGACTAATTGTACCATTTTATCTAAATTATTATTGGTTATATCTTTTCCTAATTAATTTTATAAATTGAAACTCTTGCTCCCAAGGACTCAGGACAAGATTTCAGAACTTAGAAACTAATCATCACATTCTACAAAAAATCTACTAATTTTGTATCGTTTAATATTATTTACATGACTATAGAATTTTTATTAAAATAATCTATAACTCTATATTCGTGCTTTTTCTAAATTTTGATGGATATTTTATTGTTAAAAACTATTTATATCCAAAATTCACATTAATTAATAATAAAAGATGGCTTATATAGAATCAACAATGTTAGATTTAGGGACAAAAGCTCCTGATTTTACTTTACCTGATACTGTTTCGGGTAAAATGATGAGTTTGAGCGAAATTGCTTCAGATAACGGAACTGTTGTTATGTTCCTTTGTAATCATTGTCCTTACGTTATTCATGTCAATGAGGAAATTGTCAAAATATCAACTGAATATCAAACGAAAGGTATTGCATTTGTCGGTATTAGTTCGAATGATGTAGTGAATTACCCACAAGATGGTCCTGATAAAATGAAAATTCATGCAGAAGAAACAGGCTATAACTTTCCATATTTGTATGATGAGACACAAGAGGTAGCAAAGGCTTATGATGCCGCTTGTACACCTGATTTTTATATTTTTGATGGAGAACAGCGATTAGTTTATCGTGGACGTTTAGATGATTCAAGACCTAAGAATACGAATCCTTTGACAGGAAAAGATTTGCGAACGGCTTTAGATAGAATGTTAGAGAATGAAGAAGTTTCTGAAAAACAATATCCAAGTGGCGGATGCAATATTAAATGGAAAAAGTAGAAAATAGTATTAATAAAAATAGCTCCGTCGAAAAAAGAATTCGACAGAGCTAAACACAATAAACAATTCCCAATAAAACTAAACTCTTTATATAAAATAGATTTTTAAATCTATTAAAATTCATTTATAATTGATTACCATTTTCAAATTTGGTAATTTTTGCTTTTGGATAACGAGGTAAAATAATGTTATTCAAAAAATTGATACCTGCATCTTTATTTGTAAAAGAACCAATCAAATAACGAAATTCTCCGTTGATTGTTGTTTTGACTCGCAAGTTACCAAATTCTTGATATATTTCATGCTCTTTGTCTAAAATCTCAGTAGATTCTACCAATTGAATGTAAAAACCTGACTCATTGGTGATAATTTTAGCATCATGGAATAAAAATACTTCACTTTTTGGAGGTGTTATATTCCATGGATTTCTTTCGTTGATAACCATGACATCTTTTAAGTTAGCATTAGATAAAGATTTTGATATTCCTGCTTCTCTTTCTATATCTGATATTTCAGCAGAACTTTCTTCCATTAAATCAAAATGTCTAACTTGTTTCTTAGATACTTCTTTTGTATCTTCTGTTGCTTCTTGTAATTCAAGAGTCTCTCCAAATGCACCAAGCATTGTCTTAGTATTTGTTGTATTTACTTTGTTGGTTTGACTTAAACTGCGTGTAATCGCTTTTTGTCCAAAACTATCTACTGAAATTAATACTACTAAAATTAAAAAACTTATATGCTTCATTTCTATTTTTTTGTATCCTAATAATTAATCTATTCTATGTCAATATTTTCAAAATACAGACCAATTTATTAAATGATTGATTATCAGTATGTTATCATTTATTACATCTTGTATTTTATCCTAAAATGAAAATCTTGTTTGTTTTTGGGATTAAGTCTCTTTTTGGTTCATTTTTTATCTTACTGTTAATATATCTCTATTAAACTCTCACTTACAATTTTTTTATTTATTTTTTCTGTAAATGTTGGGAATTCCAGTCTAAAAATACTTCCATTTCCAAGAGAAGAATGTACGGAAATTTTTCCTTGTACACCTTCTACTATTTTTTTACAGATAGCCAAACCTATTCCTGTTCCTTTTTCTTCATCCGAATTATGTCCTCGCTTAAACGGTAGAAAAATATGATCAATGATATTCTTATCAATTCCCCTTCCATTATCTTTTACCTCAATAACAATATTATCTAATACCTGTTTTGCTGAAATATGAATGATTGGAGATACTTCAGAACGAGAATACTTAATTGCATTAGCGATAAGATTTTGAAATAGTAGAATTATATTTCCTTCATTCGCATAAATTTTCGGTAAATTTTCAAAGTAAATTGTAGCTTTTTTCTCTCGTATTAATACTTGAAGATTTAGTTGAACAATATCAACCATATCATTTAAGTCTACTGATTCTAAATTGCTGTTTTTATTTTTATCTAATCGTGTATATATCAATAAATTATTAATCATTGCATCTAAACGTTGACTCCCGTCAACTGCAAAATAAGCATATTCATCAATAGTTTCTCTATCCAATTTTTCCCTTTGTAATTCTCTTTTAATCAATCCTATAAAACTACTTATCATACGAAGCGGTTCTCTAACATCATGAGAGACGGCATAAGAAAACATTTTTAAATTATCATTTGATTGTTTTAATGCTTCCGTGCGGTCGTTGATTTTTTGTTCTAAATAACTATTTTCTTTTGAAATTACCTCATTTTGTTGAGTAATAATCTTTTTTTGCTTTTTCAAATTCGTCGATACTCGATGATTAAAATTGAAAAAGAAATTAATACCTAAACCTGCTAAAGATGCTTCAACAGTGATTGTAATTAATGTAGCTATAAATTCATCATTTGTAGGAACATCTTGAAGAATCAATACTACAAAATGAAGGATGATTGTAATCAAAGAAATAATCGAAAATAAAATTACTTGCCTTCTTGAAATCGCAACAACGCCTAAGAATATCAGCATCAATAATTGTATCATCAATGTATGATAGACCTTAAATGCTGAAAGATTCTCAGGAAAGATATAATCACCAATTAAAGAATGAATAGAAACTGCTGTTATTGCACCTCCTACAAGTAGATTTACACTGAGCATAAATCGTTTTGGTGAAAGCAATACTAAAGCCATTATATAACATACTAAACCAATTAAATCACCAATAATTAAATGCAATCGTGTAGCCAAAATAGAATGTACTACTATCGAAATAATTCCGACACAAATTGCACAAATGCATGCAAATAATGTAAATCGAGATTTTTCTATAATTTCTGTTGATTTATCAGAAAATAAAGAAATTTTGTGTTGGTAAAATTTGAGTAACATATAATTTTTGAGAAAGGTAGTGATATAATTTACATTGATTGATGCTGTCTTTTAATATATTATAAATATATAAATTTATTATTTAATAATATAATTTTCATAATATTAATTATTTCAATAACCATGCTATTATTTTTTTTTATCATTAATAAAGTGATAATAGACAATAATTTATAAAAACAAATATATGAAATGCACATAAAAAAGCCGTCTAAACTATTAAGTTTAGACGGCGATTACTTATTCTTCTATGCTAAATTTTATAACTAAAATTATACTTTTTTAATACTGATTACGTAATCTTACTGTTGTTTTTCTCTGAATCCAACATTTTACAGTGTAAGAACTTCCTGCTTTAACTGTTTTTTGGAAAGCATCTTCTGTTGTTGGCAAAAACTGACTGTAATAATTAATCTTCTTTTTTGCTTGTGCTGCTGCTTCTGCGTCACCAGAGTTGATTGCCTTGTTCCACATATCCATTGCTGGCCAAATTACTACTTGACTATCCCAACCTGTTCCTGGACCACACAACGGGCCACTTGAAGCATACAAAACTCCGATTTGATAGTACGGTTCTCCCCAACCTGCTTTCAGGCTTGCTGCTGCTTCATAATATTGACGAGCTTTTGAGAAGTTTGAGCTTCCACCTTTACTGTGGTAAATTCTTGCTAAATAATAGTTTGCATTTGCTTTACGCTCCGCTGGTAATGCTGCATTTTGAGTAGCTTGTTCCAAGTAAGGAATCGCACCTGTTTCGTCACCTTGTTTCATCAATCGAATACCATAATAATCAGGATTCTGAGATTTATCAACAATCATCAAAGAATCATTAATTCTTGAAATCTCAATACTATCCTTTACTGCTAATTCTTTTACAAAAGGATTTTCTACCGTACAACCTCTTGTCAATAAGGTTTTCAAAATCGGACGATAAACCCAAGATTTGTCAGGATTCGCTTCATATTCTGGCTTCAACTTACCGATAAAGTAATCACAATCGAATAAATAAATCTCATACGGTTCATAGTAATCTACTACGTATTCCCAATTATTCGTGTATTCTTCATTGTCCGCATTCGCATCTTTAATCGCTTCCATCGTCAAATATGCCTCACGAGCCGTTTCTTTATCAATCAAATCCTCACCAAACATCCAAACGACATGATCAGCATAATACGCCAAAATATAGGCACTTGTATTATTACCATTCTCTTTCACCGCTTCTTTATAAGTTGCCAAAGTTTTGTCGTAATCTTCATATCCAATTTCAGACATAGAATAAGCCATTGCTTCTAAAACGATTCCTTTATTTTTGTAAACTTCACAAGCCAAACGAGCGTCATAAATCTCTATCACTTTTTCTTTCAAAGCGGTTGCTTTTTCTTCATTTTCTTCGTTATTAATTTTGTCCGTATAAAGTGTCACTCCATCAATAAAGTGATAGGCACTACCTGCGGGAGATTTAGTATATAACTGTTCCCACATCGGAAACGCTTCATCGTATTTTTCCTTTTCCATCAAGTCACGATACAAAACGTGTACTTTTTTGCCTTCTTCTTCTCCGCCAGGAAAGGCAGCGAAGTCGGCACAATCTTGAGCAAAAGCAGTCGTTGTAAAAAACGCTACGCCCAAAATCATCACGGTTTTAAAAAACATTTTATTTCTCATAATCTTAAAGTTTACTGAGTTGAAAAGTTAGACAATTTTTATTTAAATATTTTACAATCAATTTTTTATAAATATTATTAATTAATAATTGTCATTAATAATTACATTTATACTATTGAAAATACTGTACCAGTAGTTGTGCCAACTTATATAACCGACATTATGCCTATTTAACGTGACAACTTATTAAATTAACGCTTTGTGACAGGATTAACAAAACAAACTGTCAGTGATTAATCAGTAATACCAACAATTATTTTGATTTTTTGATTAATTTGCTTACCGCAATATCAGTTCAGTTGTTTCGTCAATCCAACAACCGATTTTTACTTTATCGTTTTCTTTATAACCGTTTTCGGTTGCTTGTGCTTTTGTTGGAACGTAAAGAATATATTTATTAATCAAGTTATCTACGCTATCAATATTTTCCTCAACCTCTTTCGCCTTTTTCCACATTTCAATCGCTGCACAAACAATTACACCTTTTTCAAAATCATTATTATTTCCACAAACACGAACACTTGACGCATACATTCTACCAATTTGCAAATAAGGTTCGCCCCAATTTGGTTTTAAATCGGCTGTTATTTGGTAATAGATTCTTGCTGAATCATATTGTATTTTGGAATGATAGATTCTTGCTAAATAATAACTGGCATTTCCCTTTCGTGCTATTGGAGTATTTCTATAAAATATTGCTTCTTTTAAATAAGGAATAGCAGCAGAATCATTTCCCATTTTCATTAATCGGATTCCGTAAAAATCAGGATTATATTCTGTACAACCAGGTTCTCTATCAATGTGCATACTATCTTCCTTAATCAATTCTTCCATAAAAGGATTACCTCGTTTACAACCATTTATCAGTAACTGCTTCAATATATCACGAAAAACTTCTGGATTATCTTTATCCGCTTCATATATCGGTTTCAATTCCTCAATCCAATCATTACAAGTCAAAAAATAAGATTTATACGGTTTAAAAGTTTCTTCTATAAATTTCCATGCTTCTTGATATTCTTTATTATTCGGATTTGCTTTGATGATTTTTTCAATTGAATAATAGGTTTCACGAGTGATTTCTTTACTCAATAAATCATTGGAAAACAGATAAATCGTATATTCTGAAAAATACTCTAAAATGTATGGACTGGTTTTGTTTCCATTCAGTTCTAATGCTTTTTGGAAAGTTTTAAACAATTTCTCATTATTATCAAAACCTAAATTGTATAAATCATAAGCCATTAATTCATAAACAACGCCTTCGTTTTTATACACTTTACAAGCTAATCGTTGTTCATACAAATCCACTATTTTATCAATAAAATCATTGATTTCCGTTTCTGTCGTTGCATTTTCAATAAAATGACGATACAACGTCACACCATCAATATAATGATAAGTATTCGCAGCTGGAGAATAGCTGTAGAGTTTTTGCCAAATCGAAAAAGCATCATCATATTGTTCTTTATCCATAAAATCACGATAAATAACGTGTTGTGCTTTAGCTTTTTCTTCGCCTTCTGGATAGTTAGAAAAGTCATTACAGTTTTGAGCAAAACCGATTATTGGAATTAATAAAAATCCACACACGAATAATTTTAACATAGCTTGATGATAATTTGAGACATGTCCCGAAATCTCGGTGATTAATAATTATAAAGTTAAAGAGATTTTATAGGATTCGCATTAAAAAATACTTGAATACGATATTTGAGTGTGTGAATCGTTTAAAGAATTAATCTTTTTCATTAAGAAAAAAAATCCGTTTACATCTGTTTAATCCGTGTTTCCATTACATACAAAAACAAAAAAGCCCTCAGACTTTCGTCCGAAGGCTTTTCTAATTTAGGTAAGTTATCATTGAAACTACAAGTTGAAACTTGCAATTAAAAATTCATTTTAGATAAACATCAATAATTATCCATTATCAATTGTCCATTGTCAATTCTAATACTGGCTTCTCAAGCGAACTGTCGCAGAACCACCAATCCAACAACCTACAGAAGCAGATTGACCAGCTTTTACACCTCTTTGGAAAGCATCTTCTTTCGTAGGAACAGAACCAGAATATTTTCCAATTAAGCTATTCGCTTCACCTGCAACACTTCCGTCAACAGACTTTGCTTTTCCCCACATATCTAATGCTGCACAAACGACAACACCTTGTTGAAAACCGTCGCCGTTTCCACATGAACGAACACTTGAAGCATACATTTTACCGATTTGAAGATAAGGATCTCCCCAACCTGGTCTATTGTTTGCTGCTGCGTTGTAGTGTGTACGAGCTGTACCATATTGACCTTTTTTGTGAGCCATTTGAGCCAAAGCATAATGAGCTTTTGATAAACGATCTGCTCCGATATCCATTGCAATACCTTTTTTCAAATATTGAGTAGCTTCCTCAGGTTGACCTTTAGAGATTAAAGCTAAACCATATTTATCAGGTTCTTCTGTTTTCCATCTTTCCATCGCTGCATCACGTTCTTTTGCTCCTTGAAGTTCATCTTTTTTAATTAATTCAGCCATGAAAGGATCTTCTTTCGTACAACCTTTTTCAAAAAGTTTCACTAAAATAGGACGGAAAACGTCTGGATTATCTGGATCTGCATCATAATCCACTTTCAACTTTGTTTTGAAGAAGTCACAATCAAAAATATTATCTAAATATGGCTGATAGTAATCTTCAACATAAGTCCAATTTTCAGCATAATCTTCATTTTCTGTATTAGCATCTTTGATTGCTTCTAAAGTCATATATACATCACGAGCTGTTTCCTTATCTGTTAAGTCATTACCAAACATCCAAATCACATGATCCGCATAATAAGCCATAATATAAGCACTTGTCTTGTTACCATTCTCTTCGATAACAGCTTTATATGCTTCTAAAGTCTTGTCATAATCTTCGTAAGAAACTTCAGACATAGAGTAAGCCTTAGCTTCTAAAACAACACCTTTTGACTTATATACTTTACAAGCCAAACGAGCATCATAAATTTCTATAATTTTTTCTTTATACTCATTTCCTTTTTCAGTATCTTCTGCTTCATCTGCTTTTAAAGCCAAATCTGTATAAAGCGCAATACCATCAATATAATGATACGCATTTCCTGCTGGAGAACTTTCATATAACTGTTTCCACATTGGCATTGCTTCATCGTATTGTTCCTTTTCCATTAAGTCACGATACAATACATGCATTTTTTTCCCTTCTTCTTCACCGCCAGGAAAAGCTGTAAAATCTGCACAATCTTGTGCAAAAACGCCATTAGCAATAAAAGATACAATTGCTAATACAAATAAGTTTCTAAAAGAATTTTTGATGTTCATGATTAGTTAAATTTTTGTTTATAAAACCAGGTATTATCATTTAATGTGAAACCAAGATTTATTTTGTAATAGTTTTCACTTAATGAATTAGGAGCTGTTAATTTTCCTGCTTCTAATCCTATATTCATAAATGAAGGCATTCCTCTTGGTAATTTTAATGGAAATCCAAATCCTAATGTTAAGCCATAATCTGTTAACTGTTCAGCATTGATGACTCTTGGATCTGTTCCATAATGAAAACCAACTCTATAACGCATTAAGTCTGTATATCTATTGTATGAATTGGTATTAGGAACCATTTCAGCACCGACGGCAACACGCCATGAATTTGCTAACGTTTCATTCTTTAACGGATTATTGTACTGTGCCCATTGTCCAATTTTAAAATCTGACCCAAATTTGATACGACGTTTCTTATCTGTCAATAAAGAATAAGTAAATCCAACGCCAAATTCTGAAGGTAGATTCATTACATCTTCTATTTCTACAGACGAAACAATTGTGTCTAAGTTACTACCTGTGTACAAAGAATTTGTTCGAGCAGCGATAGAATTACCTGTAATATCAATATTACTACCCGAATTTCCATATGCACCTATTACTAATCGAGGACGTTCAACTAATGTTTTAGCATCATCTTCTGGCGTTTTTCCTATAATAAACTCATACTGAACACCTAACCTCCAAATAAAGCCATTTAAGCTATATTCATCTCGTAGGACATTCGAAAAAGCATTTTCAACATCACTAAAAAGTGTTGCTGTTTCATCTATTCCACTTCCAAAAAGGTAGCCGATATGTCCACCAACAGCAAGGTCATTATACTTGATAGAAGAGTTTAAGAATGCTTGATACGTAGCACCGCTTCCCAAGTATTTGTAAGTTACATCTCCGATATTTGGCAATGTAGAAGTGCTTTCCACATCATATCCAGTCAAACTATATGGCATAAGCCCCAGAGCCATACCATAATCATAAGGTGACTTTTCTCTATTCAATGCTTTATTGACAGGATTTCGTAACGGAAACCCAAGTGCAAAATGAGAAATATTTCCACTCCAATTTGAAGCGGATTCATCATTTGCAGATAAAACAGAGTATTTTGCAAAACCTCCTGTCTCAAATGAAGTATAATTCAAAAATGCTGTCGACGCCGGATTTGTAAGATTTAACTGATAAGGATTATTATATCCTGCTGCAATTCCTCCCATACTTTGTAAAGGGGCAAATTCAGTAGGATTGATATTTCCAAGACCATAGCGAGAGTATGGCGAATTTTCTTTTGGTACGTTTTGTCCGAATAGTACAACTGTACTAAGCAAAAATAAACTGATAAAGGATAGTTTACTCCAGTATATTGGCATTGTATGTCAAAATTTTATAAAGTCCAACTAAGACTAAATCCGGGATTACAAATATCTTATTTTTCATTTGAGATGCCAAATATTCTGCATCGCCTCCCGTCATTATTACCTTAATTTGACCAAATTTATGAATGTATTTATTTATAAACCCCTGAATTTCAAAGGTTAACCCAACTTCAACACCTGTTTGCATTGATGTCACGGTATTATAACCGACAAAGGTATTTAAACGCTGCTTATTTAACAAAGGAAGTGCTGCTGTAAATTCGTGCATTGCCCGATATCGCATTATTAAACCAGGCGAAATACTACCACCTAAATAACGATTGTCCATTGTAATGAAGTCATATGTGATACATGTTCCTGCGTCTATTACTAAGCAATTTTCATTAGAATAAATTTGATTTGCACCAACAACCGCTGCTAATCTATCACGACCAAGTGTTTCAGGTGTTTGATACTCATTTATAATAGGTAAAGATGTTTTGTGAGATAATTGTATGAAAAACGTTTGCCAACGTTTAATTTCATTTACTATTTGAGTGTCAACTGTTTTTTTTACAGTTGATATAATTACTGCATTAATATTGTGTTCTAACTTTAGATCAACTAAAATTTTAATAGATAATGATTTGATTTTCATGTTTTTGAAAATCTTACCTTTTTTAAAAATTGCTATTTTAGTTCGAGTATTCCCAATATCAATAATCAAATTCATGCAGATTCTTTTTCTTTTGATAATGCCTCCCAATACTCAACTGCTCTACGAGTATGTGGAATACAAATCGAGCCGCCAACTAAGTTTGCAATTGCAAATACTTCAAAAATTTCCTCTGTAGTCACATCTAATTCATAACATTTACCTAAGTGATAACTAATACAATCATCACATCGTAAAACCATAGAAGCTACTAACCCTAATAATTCTTTAGTTTTAGAAGGTAAAGCACCCTCAGTATAGGCATTCGTATCTAAATTGAAAAAACGTTTTAGAACTTTATTATTTTGTCCCAATATTTTTTCATTCATTTTGACCCTGTATTCATTAAACTTCTTGACCTGATTACTCATCTTTTTATCAATAATTTCTACAAAATAATTACGCAAAGAATGAAG
The DNA here is from genome assembly GCA_045106825.1 of Saprospiraceae bacterium. Classification (GTDB taxonomy): domain Bacteria; phylum Bacteroidota; class Bacteroidia; order Chitinophagales; family Saprospiraceae; genus CAWVWD01. Next base: position 20,836 of record JBGCFH010000334.1, read on the forward strand.
CGTACGACTTTATTCTTTGCGTATGATTTATGATTGATTTAGTGTTAATATTTAAAAATCTTCATGTATAATTGTCAATTTTGCAGGGCGATTTTGGTCAATAGAGCGAAGACTAAAATCGTAAATTATTTTTCCATCAACCAATATCAATACTAATGCCGTATTTTCTCCGGAAGACTTTCCCATATCAACAGGAATAAAAGCAAATTCGTTATGCAGATTTTCTTTTAATTGCACATTAATACTTTTTAATTGATCTGTTAAAGAGTAATTATCTAATACTGTATTACCTTCTTGTTTAATCGTAATAACATCACCGTCTACCTTAGAATTATCTTTTACTTGAATTTCAATATTTTTACTATTAACCGTAATAATTTTATGATTTCTTGGGTTTTTATCTTTTGCCCTTAAGTAGGCAATTGGCAAAACCACATTATTTTTATCTAAATCAATATCATATGATGCTATAATATTTGCTCCTGATTTTACATTCACTCTAACTTTACATTTTTGATTTCGTTCTAATTGAAATCCTTCAAAAGTTAATGAATTTTCACTACCTACATTTAATGCCACTCTTTTGGTTTGTTTTTTCTTAGAAAGAGGTAGAGGTTCACCTAAATCATCATTATGAACAATTACAAGTTCACTACCTTCCTTTCCTTTAATTTGGTAATATTCTAATGTAACTCCTGTTGTCCGAACTATTAATGGATCTAATACATCATATTTATCTACATAAACAATATCAGTAGAAGTGTTACTAAAAGTAGAAGGCGGTACGTCTTGATAAGATACAGCTTCTCCTATTTCTTCATTTATTTCCATTGTTTGTGCTGCTATCAAAGTATTATTTTCAAATTCTTCGTAAATAGCAGCAACCTTTTTTTCTTCTATCGCCTTTTGAAACACTTTAATCTCATCTACAACTCCTACAAATTGAGACTTTATTGTATGACTTCTGCCAATAAATAAGCGATTCTTAGTAGGTTGACCTGCCTTTTGATAAAAAGATATATCATCATCGGTAGTATAAATCAATTGACCTTGTAAGTATAACTTAGTATTTGTTCCATCATACATATAAGAAAGTGCATACCATTTATCAGCAACTAAATCAATAGATTTTAGGCCAAAACGACCTTTTTCACTTTTCAATAAAAACGCACTATTCTCAATTTCCAATCTAACAAAATTTCGGATATCATACTTACCAGGGATTTGTCGAAACTGATAAAATAAAGTTTGATTACTTTCCATTTCAGTAGGTTTAAACCAAAAAGATAATGTGAAATTTTCCATTAAATCAACACCATCTTTAATTTCAAGGTAATTATCCGAAAATAGAAAACCTTTTCCATTAATACCTTCACTTAATGAAGGTGTAAGTTCACCATTTATAATATTTTGAAAATTACTAACATCATTGTCAAATGACCAGTGACGAACTAAAGCATCATGTTGACCAACAGATGATGTAATTGTTATTAACAATAACAATATTGTAAGTGGTATTGTGTAATTTTTCATATTTAAAACTTTAAGGAATTGTAAAAATACTGACTTCCATTGGGTTTATGGATTTTGTAGCAAGTTTTTTTGCTATAAGCATAAATAAAAAGCGGAATATCAAATAAATGATATTCCGCTTTAATATTATTTGAAATAATATGACCTATTAATTAGGAGCACTCATTTCAGTTTCACCATTTGATACTCTAAACTCTACACGACGATTCATGTAGTTAGTAGTATTACTCTTAATTAATGGATCACTTTCACCTGTATAAGTCAAAATTAAACGACTTCTACTAATTCCTAAATCATTAACTAATGCATTTACAGCAGCATTTGCACGTCTGTAAGACAAACGCTTGTTATAATTTGCAGATGCTTCACTACTTGCATGACCTTCTACTACTACAGAAATACTTGGATATTTTTTCATTACTGCTGCAACCTCACCTAAAGCAGAGTATGACTGAGGCTTAATTGTGTAACGATCATTATCGAAGTGAATCATAGGTAAGAACCAATCATTCATTGAGCTACTTGTTGTTGCTGGTTTATCCCAACCTGCATTTTTACCAATAGCTAAAACTTCCTCTTTACTCATTGTTTTAGGCATTTTTGGTTTTTCAGAAATACCTGTTTGAGGATCAATTTTATATCCTACTGGAGAGTAAGGCTCTTTATCTAAGTGATTTGGTAAACCATCTTTATCAGAATCTAAAGTTACACCACGAGTATCAACCTCTGCACCTGCAGGTGTATCTGGCTCTTTATCGATGATGTTAGGAACTCCATCATTATCCTTATCTGCTAACATTTCAGCAGCATCTTTCTTTGCTGTATTTTTAGCAATAGCATCCATTGTTCCATCTAAAGGATTAACCCACCATAAAGGAATAGATTTCTTCTTAGGGTCACCTAAGTGAAAGTTAAGACGTACAGGAATATAAAAAGGAACATCACTACCTGCTGAAGGTTGACCTTTTGAGCGCATAGCTCTACCATCAATGTAATCATTTGATGATATATGAACTTGAGGCTCAACAGCAATTGAAAGTCTATCACTTACACGATATGCTAAACCAATACCTGACTGCAATGCAAAACCGATAGCTATTTCTTCACCACTTATATTTTGAAATGCAGCAGCAGTTTCATAATCGCCATCTAAGTTTTGTGATAAAATATCACCTGCACGAGTACGATATTCAGCATTATCAATAGTTCCTGCTTTTCTTGCAAGAATATCAGGACCTAATAATGTTGCGAAATCATAAATATTACCGTTTGCATCTTTAGCATCATAAAACGTATTTACACTAAATCCACTAAGTCCTAATATACCATATAGTCCTAATTTAGGTGCTGTACTATGGAATTTAATGTTAGTGAAATTATATAATGCTTGAATACCCACTGAAGTGTAAGTCGTTTTGAAGTTATAGACATAAGGATTATTCTGTGTATATCCATTTCCATTTCCATCAAGATTACCTGTAAGGATTCCTACAGGCTCAGTAGCAGCCCAATAAGGTGCATAATCAAAACCATAAGAATTACCGATTAAGAAATCTGCTCTTAATGAAAAAGTATATCCTAATGATTTACGTATACTTGCACCACCACCAACTCCTGCAAAAGGAATTCTGAAAGGTGTATCACCAGCAACTCCAAGATAACCTGCATGAACACCAAGTTCCCACATATCTTTTGGTTTAGGTGAATAAGCTTTAGGATCCTTCGTTAGAGAAGAAATCCCATCATCTGAAGACTGATCAGACACAAGTGGTTGTGCCATTAATGTTGTTGCACACATAGCAAAAGCTAATGTCAGTACAAACATAAAGTTAAATCTCCTTGTCATAGGGTTTAATTTTAAAAAAATTAAATTAAAAAAAATTACATATTTTGGGTGTTTAAATACTTAATTGTATTTAGACGTACATTAATTAAACTACAAATGTATTGATTTTTTTAATTGAAGCAAACATTTAAGATTCTTTTTTAAAATTTATAAACCTTAAATTATTCAATAATTAAGTTTTGGTCTAATTAAAAGCCCTTAATTACTATTTAATTTATACAAAAGTAATTTAAATAAAAAAAACATAGTATCAATCTAATCATATTATAACAAAAATTTATCTACATTTTCCAATGTCAAATTTGTAATGTCAAATTATAGTTCTTAAGACGAATAAAACCACAAATCACTTCGCAAATCATTAAATTATTTTTAATATTATACTAATTATTTAATTCTGATTTATAAAATAGTTGTATTTTATAAAACTTTTTTTCAAAAGGATTAATTTAATCCGTTTTTATTAAAAAGTCAATTGACTTTAAAAAAAATGTAGATAATCAAATTAGTTTTATCTACAAAAAATAAGGTGTCAACACAGTGACACCTTAAAAACTTACCTAAACCAAATTATGAAATCTTGAAACACTTAATGTAATTTTGAATCTTTTCAAGGTTGTATTTATGACTTATTAAGTATAAATAATGATTATTGAAAATTCATTCAATATGTACATGATTTAATGTTTTCAAACATCAGTCCAAAAATATCATTTTTTTAACACATTTTCAAATTTTTAATATGTTTTTTATTTAAATTCAATGGTTTATTTTTGCTTTTTGTTGAGAAATTCCCATTATAAAACAAAGTCTAAAAATGGAAAATCATAACATATAAATAAAAGGTATTTTGAATGTCACTAATTGAAAATAGATTAATCTTCCCAAGGAATAATTTGTCCACGTTTTGAATTGAGCATACTTTTTGGAACGACACTAATAATTTCATTTTTAAGTGCCGTAATCAATTGTTCTTTTAAGAAACTGCGATGAATAACAAAACTAACTTCACGAGTCGGTACAATATTTTTTAGTGTCCGAATTTTTGATTTTTCTATTTCATTAAGTTCATCTATTGCTAACTCTGGTAACAAAGTATATCCAAACTCTTTGGCTACAATTTTACGTAAAGTTTCGATACTTCCACTTTCAAATTCTAATCCATGACTTTTATTATTAAAAAATGTTTCGCCACAGAAATTTTTAATTTGGTCACGGAAACAATGCCCTTCTTTTAGTAACCAAATCTCATTTGGATTTAATTGACTTAATGTAACTGCATTATTTTTTAATAATGTATGGTTAGAAGAGAAATATAATAAAAACTGTTCATAGAATAATGGAATTTTAATTAAACCTCGTAAGTTCTCTTTATGCACCATAATACCAACATCTAATTGGTCATTTTGAAGCTTTTTAATTATATCTTCAGACAATAATTCTTCGATTTTCATTTGTACCTTTGGGTATTTTCGGACAAACGTTGGTGCAAACCGAGGAATTAAATATGGACTTATTGTAGGAATAATACCAATACGTAATGTGCCTGAAAATTCACCTCGCTCGTTTTCGATGATTTCTCTAACTCGCTTCAATTCTCGTAAACCAGTTTTAGCTTGTTGTATAATTTTATTGCCAATATCTGTTGTTAGCACTGGTTTTTTACTTCTATCAAATATAATAACATCCAGTTCTTCTTCTAATTTTTTGATTTGCATACTCAACGTAGGTTGTGTTACAAAACATTTTTTGGCGGCTTCACCAAAACCTTTATAAGTATCGACAGCAATAATATATTGTAATTGTGTTATGGTCATAATTGAAAGTTGAGAGTTACGAGTTACGAGTTTGACGAATTGACGATAAATTATTTCTTCATTAATATTTGGTGATAGAATTACATAAGTTTATCAAACTCGTAACTTGTAACACTTTATACAAGTATAAGGAAAATTGATATTCTTTGCCAGTTATCATTAAATTTATCTATAAATATGTTAATTTTAAGTATTTTTCATTTAAAATAATTTTGATAAAGTCATAGAAAGGAATGAATAAATCGGATTTAGTGATATTTTTACGAAATTTTATAAACAAACGATTAAGTAATAAAGCAATAAATAAAATAAGCAATAAAAGGTGATTCTAAAAGACGTCATAAAAAAACAGGAAGATAAATATTTACAACGATTTGGTAATGTTGTTGCCGTTTTGGCTTTTGCTTTATTGATTTATTTGTTATTAAGAATTTTGTTTCCTATTGTATCCAAAGCTCCTCGAAATTCGATTATCTGTGATGCCGAAGTCATTCAAGGTAAATATTTTTTAGGTGGAAAAAATACTTTTGAAAACAGTCAAACTCGTTCTGCTAAATACGCTTTTTCAGGTCAATATTCATCGAAAGTCGATACTGCAAATCCAATAGGCTTTTTATATAAAATGCGTTCACCGAAAGGCGGCGAACGATATAAAGTCAGTGTTTGGCGTTACAAAACGAACATTGCAGGTGGTACATTAGTCATTTCGGCAGCTAATAAAGCAGATTTTTATAAAGCAGAAAATTTAGCAATCGAAAGTAAAGACGGTTGGGAAAGATTAGAAATTATTTTCAATGTTCCTCCTGAAAGTTTGAGTTACCTCAAAATTTATGTGACAACTAATACGATTTCACCAGTTTATTTCGATAATTTATTGATTGAGAAAGTCGAAATGCCTCGTATAGTGAATCCTTATAATCCGCCTGTCGTTCAGATGGAAATCGGAGAAGAATGGTTAGGAACATTGGAGAAACGTCGTGCTGATGCGATTAGTACAGGGATTTTGATTGAAAGTGAATCCGAATGGACGGAAGGTCGGATTCTACAATCTGATAAGGAAGTTCCTTTAGAGTTACGACTTAAAGGTGATTGGCTCGACATTATGCGAACAGATAAATGGGCATTTCGTGTTAAGACTAAAAAGGCTTACTCATGGAATGGTTTACAGCGATTTACTTTGGAAACGCCTTCGGTTAAGAATTATCTTAGAGAATGGCTCTTTCATAAGTTTTTGCAACAAGAAGATATTGTTGCTCCTCGATATGATTTTGTAAAGGTCCAATTGAATAATAAAAATGCTGGAGTTTATGCATATGAAGAACACTTTGATCGACCACTTTTGGAATTTAACAATCGTGAAAATGGACCAATTTTAAAGTTTTCTGATGAGGCATACTGGTTAAATTTACGCCGAGAAGTAAGTGGATTTGGAGAAAAAGGTAATCGTCAATTTATTCAAAATTTTGAAGTCGCTCAAGTACAACCTTTCCGACAAGATTTGACGCAAACAAATGTAGCATTAGGAAAACAATTCAATATCGCAAAGGATTTGATGTATCAATACAAACATAATTTAAGTCCAGCTGATGAGATTTTCGATATTGATAAAATGGCAAAATTTTATGCCATTACAGATGTAATGCAAGCATATCATGGTATGATTTGGCACAATCAACGGTTTTATTACAATCCAAAATCTGCTAAAATAGAACCGATTGGTTTTGATGGTTTTGGCTCGAAAGTTAAGTCGTGGAGAGATAAGCCGTTTATTGGTTATTTGGTGTATAACAAAGATTTTGAAGATGATGGTTTATATGTCAATTTATTTAAAAATGAGGATTTTGTAAAAGCTTATTTTGGTTATTTATATCAATATACAGATTACCAATTTTTGGCTGATATTTTAGCAAGTTTGGAAAGTGATTTGCGTCAGCGTGAATTATTTATACAGCGAGATTCTGCAAGTTATAGTTTTGACGAAAAAGACATTTTAGATAATGCTCGACATATTCGTTCTTATTTAGTACCTTTTAATAATCAAAGTGTACAAGCATACACACAAGGTTTTAGTGGAAATGCTAAACAAGTAAAAGTTACGAATCATCATGGTATTCCGTTGGAAGTTGTTGGTTTTGGAAATAATGCAACAGATTTTCGAGATAAATTGAAAACGCCAAAAGTATTGGAAGTTAATTTGCCGAATCGTTTACCTAAATATGTTACGTTTAAAGTTAGTCAAGATATATCACACGTTTTTTATCGAATTCCAACAATAGATTCCGTTTTTAATTCTACATTACAACCTTGGTCAGCTGTTCGTACTCAAACGCCTGAACAAGAATTGTACGCACAAGCGAATGTCCAAAATAATGAATATTACACGGTTTTAGATAAAAATATTTTATTCAAAAAAGGAACTTACACGGTGAATAAAAACATCGTAATTCCGAAAGGTTATAAAGTAAACTTTCAAGCTGGTGTAAAACTAAATATGGTTAATGGTGCTGTATTTTTATCAAAATCACCAGTTTTTATGGCAGGAACAAAAGCGAAACCGATTGAAATTACATCATCAGATAATCGTGGAAATGGCTTTTCGGTATTACAAACAACCGGCAAATCAACATTAAGTTATGTTACTTTTAAAAACCTTAATACGTTGAGTTATAAAGGTTGGGAATTGAGCGGAAGCGTAACATTTTATGAAGCTGATGTATGGATTGAAAACTGTATTTTCCAAAATAACAATGCAACCAGTGCTTTAAATGTCGTTCGTTCTGATTTTGAAATTACTCGCTCAACTTTCTTAGGTAATATTCGACAAGATATAGATGTTGCTTACAGTCAAGGTGAAATTTCTTATTCGTATTTCAATAATACTGGCGGTTCTGCGATTGATATTAAAAGTTGTATCACAAAAGTAACGGAAGTAAATATCACAGGAAGTCAAGAATATGGAATTTCTGCGGCTGATGGAAGTTCTGTTAAAGTGAAATCCTTAAAAGTAAGCAAATCCACAACTGCAGTTGTTTCTAAAGGTAGTTCTATTGTGGATATAAGTTATATCGACATCCGAAACTGTCAACGAGGATTTACGATTTTTAAAGGTAAACCCGAGTTAGGACATAGTGAGATAAATGTCGAAAACTATCAAGCGGTTGGATTTAAATATTTACATAGTATTGAACCTGGTTCTATTTTGCGTTTGCGTGGAAAAGTAATTAAAGGTTCGTAAATACGTTATTTTTCCATATACTTTCGTAATAATCCATTTGTTGTTGCTTGAATTTTATTTCGCATAAAACTTGACCAACCTAATAATAAACCACTAAAACCTAACGCTTGTCGTGACCATTTCCAAAGGTCAAAATCATCCGTATGGCGAATAATTTTTCCATCTGCAAATTCAAATTTAGCAGAAATATGATTAATAACTTTTCGCTTTTGTTTGCCATATTCATATTCCGCAATCCAAGTCGCTGAACCCGTTTTTTCATTTGCTTTAACGCCAGAAAACTGAATTTGTGGAGAAGCATCTTTTCGAGAAAGCAACATTTGCCACATTGCTTTAGCTTTATCGCCTTTTAGTTTTCCAAAAGCAGGATCTTCAAACTCAATATCATCGTGATAACACATAATCATACCTTCTGCATTACCGTCAACAAATGACTGATAAAATTTTTCGATTAATTCTTGATTCTTCATTTTATAATTTCGTTTTCCAATATTTTTTCCAAGTTCATCACATTTTAGTGAACCATCATTCCATATTGTTCATTTGAATAAGTCGTTTCTTTATACTTCAAAACCAGATTAAAGTATCTAATAAATACAAAACAAGCGACAACTTACTATAATTGGTAACAAAAAATTCATTTTTTATCTAAAAAATGATGCAAATCCTTTTTAATACTTGATTTTCACTAAAATTGCAATTCTAAATAAAATAATCAATCATAAGTAATCGACTAAAAACTATTTATACAATACTTATGATTGATTATTTGTTACCTAACAAAGTGATTAATCAAAAAAGAAACATTGAAGGATTTATTAAAGAGTTTCTATTTTTTTTAGGATTCTGTCTTTTGTTTGCATTTGCAGGTGCAGCGATGACCATACTTTTAGGAAAAATTTGGGACATAGACAATTTTTCAAATTTAGCAAAAGTCTTATCCGAAAAAAGTGAACCCGATACTCGAAATACGATTCGATATTACTTGATTTTGAGTCATTCTTTCACATTTGCTTTGCCATGTATTGCTTACGCAATTTGGCGGAATCGACAACAAGCATTATCAGCACTCAAACTCCACCAAACTCCACATCCGAATAATATATTATATAGTGGAATTATCATTTTGGCAGCATTTCCATTTGTAATGTTAACCATGTGGCTCAATCAACAAATCCCTATTTCAGAAACCATGATTGAAATGGAAAAAATGGCGAACGAAATGGCGAAAAACCTATTGGTTATGAATAGCACTTATGAGTTTATCTTGACGTTGATTGCCGTTGCGGCAACGGCTGCGATTGGCGAAGAGTTGATGTTTAGAGGTATTTTGCAACCAATGTTCGAGAAGGTATTTAAAAACGGACATATTGCTGTTTGGATAACTGCGGTGTTGTTTAGTGCGATTCATGGTCAAATGCATGGATTCATTCCTCGAATGTTATTAGGCGCTATTTTGGGTTATTTTTTCCTTTGGTCACGCAATCTTTGGATACCAATTTTTGCTCATTTTGTTTTTAATGGTAGCCAAGTAGTTTTGAAATATAGTACACCAATACAAATTGAAAATCCAGAAGTGGAATTTAATCAAATTATTATACCAGCAATTGCTTCTTTGGTCATCATTATCGGATTAGGCAACTTGTTTAGAAAATTTAACTTACAAAAAGTAACAAAGGAAACTAACAAAATAAACGAAAATCAAATTTTAGATGAGTGATTTAGCACAAAGAGCTGTAACGGCTGTCACACTTTTAATCGTAGCCATTGCTTGTTTAACAGGGAATCACTACACCTTTTTAGGCTTTTTTGGCGTTGTTAGCCTATTAGCACTTTGGGAGTTTTATACCATTATTATGAAGGATTCTAAATCGAATATAACTCGTAGAATTCTGGGTGTCTTTATTGGTATCGTACCATTTATACTTTGGACATTACATTACCTTTATCCTTCACTGGTTGGTTTAAAAGAGGTTGGCTTTATATTTTTACCATTATTATTTTTAATAATAATCATCGAATTATTCTTAAATGCAGATGAACCAATTATTAATATTGGTTACGTATTTATGGGTTTCATTTATGTAGGTGTTCCATTTTCATTATTAGTTCCAATACATTTTCAGTTCGGAAATGCACCGATTTTAGGACTTTGGGCATTTGTAGCTTCTTTTGATATTGCTGCATACTTAGTCGGTTCTCAGATTGGAAAAACACCATTATTTCCACGTATTTCTCCTAAAAAAACTTGGGAGGGTATTGGCGGAGGTGTTGGTTTATTAGTCATATTATTTTTCTTATTGCCAACGATTTTGCGTTTTTTATCTGATACTTTTGGTTTTGATTTAACCAATAAATTGTCTGTTAATGATTGGATTGCAATTGCCGTAATCGCTTTAATTTTTGGAACAATCGGCGATTTGGTAGAATCAATGGTCAAGCGAAGTTATGGAGTTAAAGATTCAGGACATCTATTACCAGGACATGGTGGATTTTTGGACAGATTTGATAGCGTCTTTTTTCCAGTTCCATTTCTTGCTGCTTATTTATTTTTAATGGTATAATTAGAATTTATATGAAATGAACTTTACAAAAAATTTAATTTTCGTAAAGTTCATTCTCCTAAAACAAAAATGGTGCTGTATCAGATGCGTTAAAATCAATTTGTAACACTTAGTTTTTTAATGACTTACAAAGGTCAATCATCACAGTTGATACATGATCGTTTTTTAAATAAAAATTAAGCTGCTTTTAAGTATTGTCTAATTACTAAAATTCAAAACCACAAAAAATATCAATTGAGCAATAAATAAACCAATTGCAGTTTTACTTTTAATCACCATTAATCGGTGTGTTACCAATAGCAATCCGAACGCAATAACAAACCAAGCAATATAATTTTGAACTGGAATTATATCTCCAGCCCAACTCCAAAAATCATAACGCATTGCCACAGGTTCGATGAAGAAATCTAAGCAAACCATCAATGCCGCACTCAAAACTGCTTTAATTGCGAAATGTAAATTTTCTCCAAAATAATTGACAACAGCAGCCGAAGCATACACCAACATTAACCAGTTGACTCCAATAATCAATGGCACATGTCCGACTTGAAAACCTAAGGTTCGACCATATGAATATTCACCGAAAACTAAACCTGTATTTGTACCAATGATTTCAGCGATTAAACCAACCGAAAAACATAAAACGCTGATGATTACAAGATTTCGATCCCTGTTTTCTTCATTCCATAATAATATACCTAATGACATTAATAAATTAAAAGGCGTTAACAGAATAAAGTTTTCGATTAGATTTCCACCGATGACAACTGCACCGAAAATATGCATTGTCAGAATCAAAGCGATAGAAAAACGCTCTTTATTAAAATTTGCTTTTGATTGAATTAAATCGAGAATCATAATTGTTAATATTTATTTTATAAATGTTTATGAATCAAAAATAGCGCGTAAAACGGGTAGATTATTTTTTAGCTGTTCCCTTAAATAAATATATCACACCAAATACTTCCTATTTCATATTTACCAAAGTTGGTTTTTCTTTCACTTTGCCTTTCACATTGTGCATAACATCATCAACAATCTTCGCTGACAATAAACTCAACGGAATTCCACCACCAGGATGAACACTTCCACCACAGAAATACAAGTTCTTAATATCTGTACTAAAATTTGGATGTCGTAAAAAAGCCGCCATCCTATCATTCGAACTCGTTCCATACAACGCACCTAAATGCGATTGCGTTCGTGACTGAATCGTTTTTGGTTCTAAAACATCTTCACACATAATTAATGATTCGATATCTTTTCCCAAAATTCGACTGGCTTTCGCCAAAATATTTTTCCGAGCTTCTGCTTTCAATTGTTCCCAATCTTGACCTTCGTCATTCGGTACATTTATCATCACAAACCAGTTTTCACAACCTTTCGGAGCATCATCTGGTTCACATTTACTCGAAATATGTATATAAACCGTCGGATCATTGTGAATTGACTTTTGTTTAAACATCGTATCAAACTCGGTTTTATAATCTTCACTAAATAAGATATTGTGCAAACCTAATTGAGGAAATTCACCGTTAATCCCCCAATAATAAATCAAAGCAGAACTCGATTTTTCTTGATTCAGAATTTTGGTCGGATGTTTCTCGTTTGGTAACAATTTGCGATAAGCAAAGAAAATGTCCATATTGCTCACAATTGCATCAAATTCATGGATTTTACCATTTATTTTTAATGCTTTTACTTCCTTATTTTTAACAATAATTTCCTCAACAGGTTGATTAAAATGATACGTTACACCCAAATCTTGACCTAATTTGTATAATGCTTTTGTAATAGAATACATTCCGCCTTTCGGAAAAAATGCACCGATTCCATGTTCCAGATACGGAATGGAATTCAAAATTCCAGGAGCTTCATAAGGATTAGAGCCATTGTAAGTCGCAAATCGGTTAAATAATTGAATCAATTTTGGATGTTTCAAAGCTTGATTCGTAGCATTCATCGAACGGAAAATGTCTAAAGTTGGTAAAGCAATAAAGCCTTTTACAAAATCCCAACTAATGAAATTCTTTAGTTTATGTAACGATTGATACAAAAAAACGCTTGCAGTCAAATCGTATTTTCGTTTACTTTCGTCCAAATGTTTTAAGGTAATTTTTTTAGGAACATCTAAAGCCGTTTTGACAGATTCTGCAAATTTATCCGCATCAGCATAAGAATTCAACGTCGTTCCATCTTCCCAAAAGTAGTGGCAAACATCGTCCATTTCTTCATACTCAAAATAATCCTCAATACGTTTGCCCGACAATTCAATCAATTCTTCGACAAACTGAGGCATTGTAAATAATGAAGGACCTGCATCAAATCGAAATCCATCATTATTAATTTCGGAAAGTTTGCCACCTGGGTAAGCATTCGCCTCAAATACACTTACTTCATAACCACGATTCGCCATACGAATCGCACTTGCTAAACCTGCTACACCAGCACCGATAATTCCGATTTTCACTATTTTTATATTTAATTATTTGAATTAATATACAAAATTAACGTATATTAGAATTTTAAATTAATATCCTATTATAATAAAGAAGATAAACAATTAGATTTTTATTAGGAAACAATGGAATTATTAAATGGTTTAGAATCTCTATTGTTTCAAGATTGATAAAAATATTAAGGTTACTATGATTTATAGCATAATAACACAATAAAACGATTTTACAAAAAACACATATAAATAAAAGAAGGGAAAAGGTATATCATTATGCCAGTATTTGAATTAGTTTTTATTGAAAAATAAGATTTCAAATATTAGTGTATGTGTATCGTATTTAATATTGAAAACTAAGTACAATATGAAAAATGCTAAATTTCATACTTTTTTGTTTAATCTTTTAGTGTAAAAAAGGTTATTTTGTTAAACAAAATATTGAATTTACAGTTTATAGACACGTTTTTAAGTATGTAATAAGAATGTTATACAAACTATTAGAATAATTCACCAACATAAAAATTACAAAACATTGCCAAAGAAAATAATAGTCATCGGTGCAGGATTTGCAGGAATAGCAGCAGCAACCTGTTTAGCAGATAAAGGTTATGATGTAACCGTTTTGGAAAAAAACGCAACACCTGGAGGTCGTTGTAGTAAGTTCGAAGCAGAAGGTTTTACATTTGATATGGGACCAAGTTGGTACTGGATGCCAGATATATTTGAACAATACTTCGGTCTGTTTGGCAAAAAGCCATCAGATTATTACGAATTGATTCGATTAGATCCATCTTATTGTATCTATTTTGGCAAAGATGATATTATGAATGTGCCTGCAAATATGGAAGAACTCGAAGCTATGTTTGAAAGTTACGAAAAGGGTAGTAGCCAGAGTTTAAGAAAATTCTTAAAAGAAGCAGAGTACAAATACGAAGTTGGAATCAATGAAATGGTATTTAAGCCAAGTCATTCGATTTTTGAATTCATGGATATGCGAATAGTGAAGTCAATGTTTCGATTACAAATGTTTCAGTCTATGTCAACGCATGTTCGTAAATTATTCAAAAATGAAAAATTAATTGAACTTTTAGAGTTTCCAGTATTGTTCTTAGGAGCAACACCAGAAAACACGCCAGCAATGTATAGCTTAATGAATTATGCAGATTTAGCCTTAGGAACTTGGTATCCGAAAGGCGGAATGCACAAAATCATTGAAGGAATGGTGACGTTGGCAGAAGAAAAAGGCGTGAAGTTTAAATACAGTCAACCAGTTACCAGTATAACTGTTCCAAATGGTCATGCAAGTGAAGTTATTACACCGACGAGTTCTTATATAGTTGATGCAGTTGTCGCAGGTGCAGACTATCATCATATTGATCAAGAAGTATTAGCTCCAAAAAATCGTCAATATTCTGAAAAGTATTGGGACAAACGAACAATGGCACCTTCATCGCTTTTATTCTATTTAGGTGTGAATAAGAAGTTGGATAACTTATTACATCATAATTTATTCTTCGATAAAGATTTTAAACAACACGCACACGAAATCTATGAAGATGCACAATGGCCTTCTGATCCATTATTTTATGTTTGTGTTACTACAAAAACAGATGTAAGTGGAGCTCCTGAAGGTTGCGAAAATGTATTTGTTTTAGTGCCTTTAGCACCAGACTTAGAAGATACAGAAGAGCTGAGAGAAAAATATTATCACATGGTAATGGATAGATTGGAAGATTTGACTGGTCAAACCGTTCGTGATAGTGTGATTTATAAAAGAAGTTATGCACACAAAGACTTCAAAACAGATTACAACGCATTCAAAGGCAATGCTTATGGTTTAGCAAATACTTTGATGCAAACAGCATTCTTAAAACCGAAGTTGAAACATAAAAATATTAGTAATTTATATTTCACAGGACAATTGACAACGCCTGGTCCAGGTGTTCCTCCATCATTAATATCAGGTCAAGTTGTTGCAAATGAATTATACAAATCAATTAAACCTTAAATAAATTCTCTTAATCAAGGACACATATATATAGTATCAATTATGCTGTTCATGTAAAACACAATATTATGAAATCTTTATATGACAAAACCTGCGTTGAATGCAGTCAGTTAATTACCAATCGTTATAGTACATCGTTCTCTATGGGAATTAGAGTTTTTGATAAAAAGTTCAGATCTCCAATTTATGCTATTTATGGTTTTGTTCGTTTTGCTGATGAAATCGTCGATACTTTCCATGAATATGATAAAGCAGAATTATTACAACGATTTTGGAAAGATACTTATACAGCAATTGAAGAACGCATTAGTTTAAATCCTGTTTTACACGCTTTTCAAGAAGTCGTACACATATATAATATAGACACGGAGTTGATTGATGCTTTTTTGAAAAGCATGGAAATGGATTTACATTTTAGCAACTATGAAGATTCAAAGTATAAAGAATATATATATGGTTCAGCAGAAGTTGTAGGTTTGATGTGTTTGAAAGTATTTTGTGAAGGAGATGAAACAAATTATAATAAATTAAAAGATACAGCTTGTGCATTAGGTTCAGCTTTTCAAAAAATTAACTTTTTACGAGATATGAAGAGTGATTTTGATGAAAGAGGGCGAGTTTATTTTCCAGGAGTTGATTTTAATAAATTTGATAACGAACAAAAGGCATTAATTGAGCAAGATATTAAAGCAGATTTTGATTATGCTTACACAGGAATTGTTCAATTACCAAAAGGAGCAAGATTCGGAGTCTACTTAGCATATATATATTACATCAACTTATTCCAAAAAATTAAGAAATCCTCCGCACTTTTAGTTAAAAAAGAACGTATAAGAGTACATGATTCACGTAAAGTATATCTATTGTTTAGTTCTGCGATACGTGCAAGATTAAATTTGTTGTAAATTCACAAAGCACCTTGACTTTTTCAAGAAAAATTTATATTTTGCAAAGCCTTTCGATAGTCAATGTTTATTTTTTTTATTTTCTTAAATCAAACAATTAGAATGGAACTTTTATAAATCATATTCAATTATTTGTGTATTGATTTTCAAGAAGTATTCAGTTTTGCTAAAAACATTTAAAAAGACTTGTTTTTTAATAAAAACTGTTATATATTTGCACTCGCTTTTGAAGAAAGGCATTAATGATTTAAAAAGTTGTTAATTTAGGTTTTAAAGGGAAGGTAGTTATTTGAGTAAATGATTTAATGGTTTTTAAAATGAATTAAAAATAATTTAAAAAAAATCAATAAAAGGTTTGCAAGTGACAAAA